>CAZMGD010000015.1:0-53709 GCA_964565705.1 uncultured Ilumatobacteraceae bacterium
ATCGACTGCGGCCTCCGGAGCCGTGTGCGCAGGTTCGAATCCTGCCGAGGGCACTTGACGATTCCGCTCTGACCAGGGCGTTCGCCCCGGTCTCTGGGCGGCCACCAGGAGTTCTCCGTTGGCGGTCGACAACGACGGCCCGCGCTGGTGCGCGTGAACCGCGACGTTCCGGGCCCGACACGGAAGTGCGCAGTGTCGGTACTGATGCCGGGCAGTGCCCCGAACCGCCGCGGCAGCGGGCGGATCACGTCACGCCGCGACTCGCGTGGGCTGGTATCGCAGAGCGACCGCCCCCGACCGGAACTCGTGGCGATCCACGAGGTCGAGCTCGATGTGGTCGCGCAGACCGGCGAGCAACGTCGGGCCGCGTCCGGCAAGGACCGGCTGCACCACGAACTCGTACTCGTCGATCAACCCCAGATCTGCCAACGCCAGGGGGAGCGTCACGCCACCCACGAACAGGCCCACGCCTGGCTCCTGCTTGAGCCGCTGAACCGCTTGCCCCACGTCGCCCCGCACCAGTTCGGCATTCCAATCGACCCCGCTCAGCGTGCTCGACACGACGTACTTCTTCGCCCGGTCGATGGTCTCGGCGAACGGGATCTCCCACTCATCCATCCAGTCAGGCCACGTGCCCGTGGCCGGCTGCCGCCACGCCGACTCCATCATCTCGTAGGTCACCCGGCCGAACAGCAGGGCATCGGCTCGTGCCATCTCGGCGGTCCAGTAGCGCATCGACTCCTCGTCCGGCGGGAGCCCTGCCTCGTGATGGCAGCAGCCGTCGAGCGTGACGTTGATCGAGTATCGAAGTGGTCTCATCGCGTTGCTCTCCCTGGACTCGCGCCGCGCGTTCACCCGGACCGTCCTCAGACGACTGCCGGTGCCATTTGTCATCGGCGCCCGATCGCACCTACTCAACACCGTTCGCGTGGATCACCACCACCAGTGCTCAGGCGACGAGGGAATCGGCATGATCCCGTTGTCCGACGCCTCAAGAACCGCTCGAGACAGCCGATATTGACGGGGTGAAGCATCTCCGCCGAGCCAGGGCTGGCTACCACACGTTTCGTAACACGACTGCAATGTTCGACGTCCGATTCGACCAGACTGTTCGCATGCGAACATTCGGACGCTGCCTCGCCGCGCTCATCTCACTGCCGACGATCGCGGTCTTCGCCGCCACGGCGCCCGCCGCGGCGGCTCCGCCGACGAGCTGCCCGCAGTACGAAGCGGCGCTGCAGACCTACGCGCCGCCCGGCGGGTGGGACGTGGCCCAGATGTCGGCGATCATGGCCCGCGAGTCGAACTGCGATCCGACCGCACGCTCGGCGCACGACTCCGGGCTGCTGCAGATCAACGACATCAACCTGGCCTGGCTGACCTCGAAGATGGGCACGGTCGACCCCACGACGCTCTCGGACCCGACGACGAACATCCAAGCCGCCGCGTTGCTGTGCACGTACTGGCAGGCTCGCGCCAAGAGCTGCTATCACCCCTGGAAGCTCATCGCCACGAGTTCGCCGGCCACGCCCAGCACGACGACACCGCCACCCGCGCCGACCACCGTGCCGGTGCCCATCGCCGGCCGGTGCACGCAGTACGAAGCGCTCCTCCAGGCCAACGCGCCCACGGGCGGGTGGGACGTGCAGAAGATGTCCACGATCATGTGGCGCACCTCCCGGTGCAACGCCGCCAAGCGCACCTCGGGCATGACCGGGCTGCTCATCATCAGCGACTCGCACGCCAAGGTGCTCACCACCAAACTCGGCACGAAGGTCGACCGCACGACATTGACGGACCCGACCTTGAACGTGCGCGCTGCTGCGGAACTGTGCCAGTGGTCGATGGCCGCCGGTCGCTCCTGCTACCGGCCCTGGGGAGCCTGATCGTCGTTCGTGTTCCAGAAGGTGCTGCTGATCCCCTGACCCTCGTGGTCGCCCGCGCGAGCACCCGGCTCAGCGGGCGTTGCGCTCCGACTGGCTCATGGCTTCGACGGCGTTGCCGTCGGGATCGGACAGCACCGACGATCGGACACCGGGGCGAACGTCGATCGGCGGCATGACGACCTTGCCCCCGGCGGCGACCCACCGCGACGCCAGCGCGTCGAGGTCGTCGACCCACAACGTGACGTACCGCACGCCGGCGATCGCCCAGAACGGTCCGTCGGCGACCGTCGGCGCAGGCGGCTCGACGGGCACCATGATCTTGAGCGTCACCGGCCCGCACGGCAGCCGGTGCACGGTGGCGGACGGGAACGAGCGCGGCTCGAGCGGCTCGACCTCGAGCACCGCGACGTAGAAGTCGACGAGCGCGTCGGTGGAGGAGACCAATCCGATGTCGACGTTCGCGATCTTCATGTCACGTTCCCTTCGGTCGTGATCCCGCGCAGGATCGTGGTGACGACGGTCGTCCAGTCGTCATCGGTCAACGGGGTGTCGCGGGTCATCAGCGACATGCCGAGCGGGCTGGACAGCATGTGCGCCAAGAGCGCGACCGGCATCGCCGGGCGTATCTCGTCGCGAGCGACGGAACGCTCGACGATGGTCAGGAACGGCCGGGTGCGTTCATCGATGTAGCTGCCGATCGCATCGTGGTGATCCGAGCGGCGACGTTCGGCCATCAGTGCCGGGATGACATCGCCCAGCCGCGAACCGGCGACCGCTTGCAGCAGGGTGCGCCGCAGCGCAACCAGGTCGCCGAGCAACGACCCGGTGTCGGGAACCTCGAGCTCGGGCAGGGTGTCGAGGGCGGCGAGGACGAGGGCGACCTTGTCGGGCCAGCGCCGGTAGATGGTGACCTTGCTGACGCCGGCGCGCTGGGCGACCGCCTCGATCGCCATGCCGCTGATCCCCCGTTCGACGAGCACGTCGAGCGTGGCCGCGAGCACGGCGTCGCTGCGGTCCTGGCTACGGGGCCGCCCACCCGCCGACGGACGGCGAGCGGTGGAGACGGCGGCCCTTGCCATCACCACATCATATAGATACGGTACGTTCCGTTCACAATCTTGGGGGTGACATCGATGGCCACGCAGGACGACCCAGCGGCCGAGCGCCGGCACCGCACAGGCGACCCGGAGCTGTGCTCGTGAGCCACGCCGACCTCGCGCTGGCCTACCTCGGCCTTGACGTGCCCGATGTCGGCGCCTGGCACGACTACGCCACGTCGGTGATCGGCCTGGCTCCGGCGACGTCGCGGCCGGCGGGCGACGACACCGCGCTGCTCAAGGCGGACGAGCGCCTGTGGCGCGTCGCCCTGCACGAAGGCGAGCGTCCCGGGCTGCGCTACGCCGGGTTCGAAGCGGCCTCCGAAGGCGCCTACGAGGCTGCCGTGCAACGAGCGGCCGGGACGGGGGTCGCCCTGCACGAAGGCGACGCCGGCGAGTGCGCCGCCCGCGGGGTGCGCGCGCTCACCGCGCTCGTCGACCCGTCCGGCGTCCGCATCGAGCTGTGCTGGGGACCGACGATCGAGGCGCCGTTCGTCTCGCCTGTCGGCGTGCCGCGCTTCGTGACCGGCGCCCTCGGGCTCGGGCACTACGTCGTGCTCACCCCCGACCTCGACGCGTCGTTCGAGTTCTACCTCGGTGCCCTTGGCCTGCGACTGACCGACTACGTGCGCCTCGGCGAGGGCATGTCCGTGCAGTTCCTGCGCTGCAACGCGCGGCATCACTCGGTGGCGTTGACCGCCGTCGGCCCGATGAGCGGGCTGCACCACATCGCGTTCGAGGTCGACGACATCGACCAGGTCGGCTACGCCGCCGAGCGGGCGATCGCCGCCGGCGCGGCCATCACCGCCTCGATCGGCAGGCACCGCAACGACCGGATGCTGTCGTTCTACATGCGCAGCCCCGCCGGCTTCGAGGTCGAGATCGGCTGCACGCCCCGGCTGATCGACGAGCACACCTGGGTCGCCAACGAGTTCACCGGCGGCGACGAGTGGGGCCACCATGGCCTGACCGGCGACTCGCTGGCCGCCTCCGTGGAGGCTCGATGAGCGCCCCGACGGTGTTGAGCTTCCTGGGCGAGATGGACGCGGTGACCGACGCCGTCGAGGGCTCGACGATGATCGCCGTCGATCCCGCGGGGCCGGTCGACGACTCGGTGCACGGCGACGTGCTGCTCACCCTCATGACCGGTGCACCGAACCTGCAAGCGGTGCTCGATCGCGGCGTGCGGTGGGTGCACGCGATCGGGACCGGCGTCGAGTCGTTCCCGCTCGACGTGCTGGACGGTCGGGCGTTCACCTGCAGCCGTGGCGTCAATGCCGTCAACGTCGCCGAGTGGGCGTTCGCCCAGATCATCACCTGCGAGAAGCAGCTCCCCGCCATGTGGCGCACCACACCGCCCGAGCGTTGGGGCCAGGTCGACCTCGGGGCGGTCGCCGGATCGACGTTGGCGATCGTCGGGTTCGGCTCGATCGGCACGGCGCTCGCGTCGCGGGCCGTCGCGTTCGACATGAACGTCCGGGCGATGCGCCGCCGCCCGGCGCCGAGCGAGATCGCCGGCGTCGAGATCGTCACCGACGTCACGTCGCTGGTCGCCGGGGCGGACCACGTCGTGCTCGCGGCGCCGTCCACCGCGGCGACCAGAGGCATGGTCGACGCCTCGTTCCTCGCCGCGATGCATCCCGGCGCCCATCTCGTCAACGTCGCTCGCGCCGACCTGATCGACGAGGCCGCGCTGCGCGCCGCGCTCGACTCCGGACAGCTGCGCGCCGCGTCGATCGACGTCAGCGACCCCGAGCCGTTGCCGGCCGACCACTGGTTCTACGCCCATCCGAGCGTGCGGTTCAGCCCGCACGTGTCGTGGAGCGGGCCGGGGCTGTGGCAAGCGACCGTCGGGAGGTTCACCGACAACCTGCGGCGCTGGCGCGACGGCGAACCGTTGCAAGGCGTCGTCGACGTGGAGGAGGGCTATTGATGGAGGTCGACTACGACCCGTACAGCGCCGAGGCGATGCACGACCCTCGGCGGTTGTACGCGCTGCTGCGCGAGCACGACCCGGTGCACTACATGCCGCAGTACGACGCCTGGGCGCTCGCCGCGTTCGAGGACGTCTGGCAGGCATGCAGCGACACCGCCTCGTTCTCGGTGCGCCGCGGACAGACCCCGAACCAGGTGCTGCTCGGCGAGCCCGCGGCCAACCTCACCTTTCCCGAGCTCGACCCGCCAGAGCATCGGCTGCGCCGTCGTGCCATCGCTCCGAGCTACACCCGCGACGCCGCCGTCGCCGACGGTGAGGCGATCCGCGACATCACCCGCGAGGTGCTGGCGCCGTTGGTCGCACGCGGTTCGTTCGACGCCTTCGCCGACTTCGCCAGCGTGGTCAGCGCCCGAGTCGCTGCGTGGAAGGCAGGGGTGCCGGACTCCGAGCGCGTGCGCCCCCTCCTGCACACCGTCATGATCCGCGACGACGGCCAACGCGGCAGCTCGCCCGTCAACCAGGCCGCGATGGGCGAGGTGTTCGGTTACCTGGGCGAGCTGGTCACCGCCGCCCGCGCCGGCGAGGCCGAACGCCGCGGTGTGCTCGGCATCCTCCTCGACTCGACGGTCCACGACGATCCGCTCAGCGACGCCCAGATCACCGCCGAGCTGCACACGCTGCTCGTCACCGGATCCGAGACCGTGGAGATCGGCATCGCGGCTGCGCTGTACTACCTCGCCCGCGATCCCGACCAGCGGGCCGCACTGCTCGACGACGCCTCGCTGGCCCCCTGGGCGTTTGCCGAGGCGATCCGCTTCGACCATCCCACCGACATGTTGTGCCGCACGGTCGTGCGCGATGTCGAGGTCGGCGCCAAGTTGCTGCGCGCCGGCCAGGGCGTGCTGTTGCTGTGGGGGTCCGCCAACCGCGACGAGCACGAGTTCGAGCGGGCCGACGAGTTCGACATCCACCGCCGCCCGGCACGGACGCTGGCGTTCGGCCACGGTCAGCACAAGTGCATCGGTGAGCACATCGCGATGCAGATGGGCACGATCATGTTGGAGGAGTTCGTCGCCGCCGTGCAGGACTACGCGGTCGACGAGGCGCATGTGCGCCGCCGGTCAGCGGAGTTCCTCAAGGGCCTGAGCGCGCTACCGGTACGCGTCGAGGCCCGCGCCTCAGCGGCACCGCGCGGCCGTTGACCGCGCCGACGCTCACCGCTCACGTTCGGCCCGACTCGATGGGCCCGGATCGGAGGCACGGTGACGGTGTGGGCACGTCGGTCACCTCCACGTGCTGGATCTCGGTCGCCTCGCCGTCGAGGATCCGCACGATCCGCGGCGAGCGACGCGCCGTCTCCACGCGGTGGGCGATCACGACGACGGTGCGCCCGCCGAGGGCGCGATCGAGGGCGACGCCGACCAGGCGCTCGGTGACGGGATCGAGCACGGCGGTCGCCTCGTCCAAGATCACGACGGCCGGATCCGCTGCCGCCACCCGCAGCACACCGACCAGCTGACGCTCGCCGTGCGAGAGCGCGTCCCCGGCGTGGCCGGTGTTGCGCCGCACACCGTCGGGATGTCCGCCGATCCAGTCGCCGAGTCCGAGCTCGTCGGCGATCCGAGCGACCTCGCCGTCGCCCAGGTCAGGAGCGACCAGCCGCACGTTGTCGGCGATCGATCCGGACAGCACGGCGGTCTCCTGCAGCACGTAGAGGATCCGCCGACGGCGGTCGTCGGGGTCGGCGACGACGAGATCCACCCCTCCGAAGCTGACCGAGCCGATGTCGGGTGCGCTGAGTCCGGCAGCGACCCGGGCCAGCGTCGACTTGCCCGCACCCGTCGGGCCGACGATCGCGACGCGCTCGCCGGGCTCGACGGCGAGCGACACGTGGTGCAGCACCTCGGTGCCGGGGACGTACGAGAAGGACACATCGTGCAGCTCGAGCGCTCCGTGCCCGGGGAGTGGCGCACCGGGCGGCGGCACGGGAGCCTCGGTCGTCGCGACGACGCGCAGCAGGGCCGCCTTGGCGGACAAGACGTCGTCGAGCAGTTCGGTGAGCCAGGCCAGCGGGCCGAACACGGTGCTGATCGCGAGCACGCCGGCGGCCGCAGTCCCGATCGTCAGATGGCCGTTGATGGCAAGGAGGCTCGCCGTGACGAGCACCGCCGAGGTCGCGACGACGCGGGTCATCGTGATCGTGGCGTAGAAGCGGATGCGCATCGACGTGCCCGCCAGGTAGCGATCGGTGACGCGGCCGTTGGCCGCATCGAGCAGCGCCAGGCGGTCCGCCTCGCGGCCGTGGCTGCGCACCGTCGTGGTGCCCTCGACGGTCTCGGTCACCTGACCGACGAGCGCGCCGATCTCGGCCCGATACTGCGGATAGATGACGGCGCTGCGCCTGCGGAGCAGGTGACCGGCGATCGTCATCGGTGGGACCGCGATCAGCGCGACGAGCGCGAGCAGCGGATCGAGGATGGCGACGGCGACGAGCGCGGCGATCAGATCGGTGACGTTGCGGATCGCCTCGGGGATCACCCACCGACTCGCCGCCGACAGCGACTCGGTGTCGGCGCTGACGCGGGCGACCAGGTCGCCGCGCCGGGTCCGTTCGAACGTTCGGAGATCGAGGCGCAGGATGCCGGCGAGGGACGCCACCCGCAGCCGATCGATGAAGCGCTCGCTCGCCCGCGCCATGCTGATCGACCGCACGCCGGCGGCGATGCCCGACACGATCAGCGCGACGAAGTACACCGCGACCGCGATCGTGAGGGTGCGCTGGTCTCCGGCGCGCATCCCCTCGTCGATGGCGATGCGGATCATCGTCGGGCCGACGACGACGGCCGCCGACCCGAGCAGCGTGCCAGCGATCGCGATCGACACGAGGCGCCACTCCCGGCGCAGCTCGCGACGGATCAGGTCGGCTGCGCCACCGCTCGCTTGGCCCAGCGCGCCGACCGAGCTCACGAGCTCACCAGCTCGCCGTCGCGCAGCGACAGGCGGCCGTCGGCGATCGCGACGACGTCGGGGTTGGCGGACACGACGACGATCGCCGCGTCCGGCAAGGTCGAGCGGATCCCCTCCACGACGCGCACCTCCGTCGTCGGATCGAGCGCGGACGTGGCACCGTCCACCAACAGCACCCCCGGGCGAGCGAGCAGTGCACGGGCGATCGCCAGGCGCTGGCGTTGACCGCCGGAAAGATCGACGCCGCGCTCGCCGATCACCGAGTCGAGACCGTCCGGAAGGCGCTCGACGAAGTCGCAGTGCGCGGCCTCGAGCGCAGCGTGGAGGGTGGCGTCGCTCGCGTCGGGATCGGCGAAGCGAAGGTTCTCCCCCACCGTGCCGGCGAACAGGAACGGCGCTGGGCCCACCAGGAGAACCCGCCGGCGCAGCGCGGACATCGGCCAGGTGGCGATCGACGTGCCGGCGATGTCGAGGCCACCACCGAGCGGGTCGCGCCAGCCGGCGAGGGCCGCCAGGATCGTGCTCTTTCCGCTGCCGGTGCTCCCCGCGAGCACCGTCAACGATCCCGGCCAGAGCTCGAGCTGGGCGCGGGCGAGGGGTCGGCCGTCACCGCCACGCCGGGCGACGAGCAAGGAGCGCGCCGACAACGCCGGCGCAGCGCGAGCCGGCGCGGGGGCGTCGGTCCGATCATCGGCAGGAGGGGCCGCATCGATGAGGTGCACCACGCGGGCGGCCGAAGCGAGCGCCGACTGCACCGTGAGGATCCGGCCCCCGACGGTGCGGACCGGCCCGGCCAGGAACAGGACGAGCCCGACCGCAGCGATGACGTCGCCGAGGGGCAGGCTGCCGTCGATCACTCGCGTGCCCCCGATCCACAGCACCAGCGCGACCGACAGCAGCGACAACGCTTCGAGCAGCGGCTCGAAGACGATCCAGAGATCGGCGAGATGTACCGAGCGGCGGCGGAGCTCCCCGGACTGCAGCGCGAAGCGCTCGACGGTCGCCGACTCCGCACCGATGCCGCGCAGCGCCTTGCCGTTCTCGACTGCTTCCTGAGCGAGCTGCACCGTCTCACCCATCGCGTCCTGCGCAACGGTGCTGCGACGCTCCCACACCTTGGAGTACTTGTACGTCAGCACCAGGCTGACCGGTACGAGCAGCGCGACCACCAACCCGAGGACCGGGTCGATGATCGTCAGCGCGACGACGACCACGGGCACCGACACCGCGGTGGCGATCGTGTGACCGACCGCATCCAGTAGGTCGGCGATCGTCGACGTGTCGCTGGTGACGCGGGCGACCACCTCGCCGGGCGGGAAGATCGCTTGCCCCTCGTCGTCGAGCCGCAGCGCCGCATCGGTCAGCGTGCACCGCAGATCAGCGCTGCCGGCCACGAAGGCTCGGCATGCGTACCGGTGGCGCAACGCGGCACCGCCGGCCTCGATCGCCCCCAGGACCAGCAGCACGCCGGCGCCGATCCAGACCGTCTGCCGGTCACCACCCTCGATGCCTTCGTCCACGATCCAGCCAAGGATCAGCGGCACGACCAGGCCGGCCATCTGCCACAGCAACCCGCCGGCGACCGCTGCCATCAGCACGCGCCGATGGTCGGACATCAGCTGACGCAGGAGTGCCCACGACCGGCGCCGATCGGCGGTGGTCACGAGCGACGGCTCGCGGCCGCGATGTCGGCCCGCAGCTCGCGCAGGCGGCTGGTCGCAGCGTCGGCGCGCTGGTCGTGACGAGCGGCGAGGGCGAGCACGAGTGATTCGAGGACGGCCAGCGTCGCAGCGTGACTCGCCACGTGTCGGGGGTCGCCGCGCCCCACCGGCAGCACCACCGTCGCCGACCGGCGACTCGGTGCGTCCGTCACCAGCACGACGGTCGCCCGGGCGGCAGCGGCCTGTGCCAGCACGACGTCGACGGGCCCACCCGGCGGGTCGTAGGAGAGCACGACGTACCCGTCGCTCGGACGAACGTCGAGCAACTCATCGGCCAGATCGCTCCCGGTGGCCGTCACCGCATGGGCGACGATCCCGAGGCGCCGAGCGTGGTGCGCGGTGTAGCCAGCAAGGAACCCCGACGGTCCGAACCCGACGACGACCAGCCGCTTCGCTCGGGCGAGCACGCGAACCGCGGCGACGAGGTCGTCACCACGCACCCGGTCGACGAGCTGGGCCACGTCGTCGCACCGCTCACCCACGAGCCGCTCCACGAGCGACCCACCGCGGCTCGGAGCCCGCAGGGTCGCGTCGAGTCGGCGCTGCGGCGACATCTCGCTGGCCACGCGCTCGCGCATGTCGGCGAGCGAGTCGAAGCCCAACGAGCGCACTGTGCGGATAACGGTCGCGTCGCTCACCCCCACCTCCTCCCCGATCCGGGCCGCGGACAGGTGCCCGAGACGGTGGGGGTGCTCCAGCAGGAAGCACGCCACCCGACCCATGTCGGGCGTCAGCGACGGCAGCCGCTCGGCGACCAGCTCCGTGAACTCCATGTCGCAGACGCTACAACGTTCGGCCTGCTGATCGTGAAAGCGACAGGGGGTTGCCTCGATCAGGCTCGAGGCGGGAACGGGGGTGCGAGGAAGGCGAGCAGGGTCATCCCGCTCGTACCGGTGTTGACCACCCGCAGCGCTTCGTCGCCGCGGAGGTGGGCTACCGTCCCGGCAGCGAACGAGACATCGCCGCCTGGTGTGCCGAGCTGTCCGTCACCCTCGACGACGTAGAGCATGAGGTCCGACGCGCCGTGCGTGTGCGCCGGCAGGGACTGTCCGGCACTGAGGCGAATCACCCGGACGTTGCAGTTGGTGGCGTCGAGGAACGGGTGGGCGACGAAGTGCTCCTCGTCGTAGCCGGGGGCGTCGGCGAGTCGGGCGAGCTCCATTCGGATACCTCTCCTTCGTTCTCGTGCGGTCGCACGTCATAGTTCTTCTAGCAAGGAATAGAGTAAACTGGTATCGGTCGCACCGCACATCGAAGGGTTGACCCATGGCAAGATCCGCCGTTCCCACCGAGAAGATCCCAGGCCACTGGTTGCTCGCCCGCCTGGGCAAGACCGTGCTTCGGCCCGGCGGTCGCCAGCTGACGGAGACGATGCTCGCGGCCGTCGACGTCGGGCCCACCGACCGCGTCGTCGAGTTCGCTCCGGGCATGGGGGCCACGGCCCGCGCACTGCTGGACCGGCGTCCCGCCAGCTACACCGCGGTCGATGCCGATGCCGATGCCGCGGCCACGACGCGGACGGCGGTCGAACCGTCCGGCGGGCTGGTCGTCGTCGGTCCGGCGCAGAAGACGCCACTGTCCGATCAGGAGGCGACCGTGGTCGTCGGCGAGGCGATGCTCACGATGCAGAGCGCCGCCAACAAGGCGGCGATCATGGAGGAAGCTGCCCGGCTGCTCGGCGACGGTGGTCGGTACGCGATCCACGAGCTGTGCCTCGTGCCCGACGATATCGACGATCAGGTGGCCCAGCAGATCTGGGACGACCTCTCGCGCACGATCCACGTCGGGGCCCGCCCGCTGACCGTCACCGCCTGGCGGGCGCTGCTCGAGGCCCACGGCTTCAGCGTCGAGTCGGAGCATCGGGCCCCGATGGCCCTCCTGTCGCCGCGCCGGATCGTTGCCGACGAAGGTCCTGCCCGAGCGGCCCGGTTCTTCGCCCGCCTCGTACGCGACCGTGCGGCACGCGCCCGGGTCCGCGAGATGCGTGGCTGCTTCACCCGGTGGTCGGATCACCTCGCCGCGGTCGCGCTCGTCGCCCGCCGCACCGAGCCGACCGACGCATCCTCACCCACCGGCTGAGGTCATGGCGCGCTGAGGGCGCGTCAGCAGGTGGTGGAGGAGGCCGCTGAACGTGACCGCCCAGGCGAGGAGGGCGACGCCGAGCACGACCTTCGGGAGCCACTCCAGCGCGTCGAGCTCGATCGCTGCACGCATCCGGTAGGTCGCCGCGCCGTACATGCCGAGCGGGAACACCATCGCCCAGTAGCTGGGGTGGTAGCGCAGCGGGAGGCGACGCACCACGTGGCGCCAGACGCCGATGGCGACCATGAGCGGGAACCAGAACGTCGCCGTCGCCCACGCCGCGACGACCAACCCCTCCATGAACGGGGCGAGCCGTGACAACCGCGCCGGCGCGCCTTGATCCGCCGCGAGCAGGAGGTTGGAGCCGGCGAGCACGGTGATGGCGACGGCGCCGGCGGCGATCCACGCAGGGGGATCGGCCTCCATCGGGTCGAGTGGGTGGAACGTCCACCGCAGGAACACCATCGTCATCACGATGACGTAGAGCACGAAGCCGAGCGTGAACGAGGCGATGCCGACGAACGCCAGCAGGTCACTGTCGGTTCGGGTCAGGAACAGCCCGGCGACAGCCGCGATCGACTCGGTCGAGACGGTGAGCAGGAACCAGCTGCCGTTGATGCCGCCTTCCAGCCCGGGCTTGTTCGGTCCGATCACGACGGCGATCAGGGTGGCGTAGACGAACACCGCCCACAGCACCAGGCTGAACCACCACAGCACCCAGGCGAGATCCCACCACCCGTGCACCACGATCGAGGCCGATGCGAGCACATTGGTGGCCGCGACCGTCGTGAGGAACGCGAACCCCTTGGCGTGGTTGGTCAGGTCGGCGACGAACCGCTGGTGGTAGCGGACGATGCGGGCCACGAGCAGCACGGCGAGCACGCCATAGGCCAGCGCGCCGACGGCGTACAGCACGTCACCGAGCATGTCGAGATCCTGTTGGGTGGCGGCGACCGCGAGGATGCCGGTCGCCATCACGAGTGCGAGGTAGCCGGGGAACAGCGTCGCGACCGGCGACAGGTGCTCGTTCACGACGGGCCGCTACGGACGCAGGTAGCGGAGGAAGGCGGTTGCCGCGGCGAACAGCACGATCGACACAGCGGCCGTCGCCCACGCGAGGCCGGTGTCATCTGCGAGCAGGGCCTCGGCGGCGACCGTCACCAAGAACACCTGCATCGACATGAGGACGATCACATAGATCAGCACAGCGGACGAGGACCGGCGGCCGCGCGAAGAAACCCTCATGACCGCTCCACCTCGGCGAGCGCCCAGATCATGCCGTCGGAGCGGACCTCGACGTCGATGCGGCCCAACGGGCGCGTCGGCGGCCCGGAGATCACGTCGCCGGTGACCGCGTCGAAGTTCCCCTCGTGGCACGGGCAGTGCCAGCGGTTCTCCTCCGACTCGAAGTAGACGACGCAGCCGAGGTGCGTGCACTGCTGGCTGAACGCGACGACTCGGGATTCGTCGACCCGCAGCAACACGGCCGGATCGGCACTCGTGGGGTACCGGAAGAGGTACGCCTCGCCGACGGGTACGGCCGACAAGGCGACGATCGCCTGCGGCTTCCCGTGGTTGACGGGCCGCAACTGGGTCCACGCCGCGAGCCCGAGGTTGGCGGCGGCGAGCGCTCCGGTGCCGAGCACCAGGTAGCGGGCGAACTCCCGGCGGGTGACCTCCTCCTCTGCGGCCGCCTCGTACGGGAAGTCGCGCTTCCAGACTGGGGCCGCGACCGGCGTCGGCTGTGCCTCACGGTCGGTCACGCGCCACCTCCTGCGAGGTCGAAGGGGTCGTCCAGCCAGGACGTGCTGTGCCCGCTCATCACGTCGAGGGGGCCGGCGGCCTGGTCGTCGACGACGGTGTAGACCTTGGTGCGCACCTCCTGGCGGCCGAACATGAAGTCCCGCAACAGCGATCCCGATCGCGTCGAGGCGTACTCGGCGACCGGTCCGTACCAGAGCGCCTCGCTCGGGCACACCGACGCGCACATCGGTCGGAGACCTTCGGAGGTCCGGTCCGTGCACATGTCGCACTTCATCATCTGATCGATCTCGGCGTAGTACTTCGGGACGCCGAACGGACAGGCCAGCACGCAGTTCGAGCAGCCGATGCAACGCGGCTTCAGCGACGACTGCACGACACCATCCTCGGTCTGCTTGATCGCATCGGCCGGGCACACCTGCGCGCACGTCGGGTCCTCGCAGTGCATGCACACCATCGGCGCAGTCTGGGTCGAGGTGGCGCGGTCGATGCGATCGAGGTGGATGAGGGATCGGCCGCGGTGGGTGCCGCACTCCATGCACGCCTGCACGCACGCCTCACAGCCGATGCAGCGGCTCTGGTCGATCACGAACACGGGGGCGTCGTCGATCCCGAATCGTCCGTCCCGTGTCACCGGCCGCCCTCCAGCTCCAGATCCCGGACGTCGGTCGTCGGGACGCTGCCGACCGAGCGCTCGACCCGGACCGCGGCCACCTTGAACTCGGGCATCTTCGACGTCGGGTCGACGACCCGGTTCGTGAGCTGGTTGGCGGACTTGGCACCCGGCCAGTGGTACGGGATGAACACGGTGTCAGGTCGGATCGTCGCGACGACGTGGGCGGGCAACGAGATCGAGCCGCGTCTGGACGTCACGGTGACGACGTCGCCCTCGGCAACTGCAAGTTGCTCGGCGAGCAGCGGATGCATCTCGCACAGCGGTTCGGGGTACTGCGCGACCAGGCCGGCGATGCGCCTTGTCTGTGTGCCCGATAGATACTGACTCACGACACGACCAGTCGTGAGCCACAACGGGTACTCGCCGTCGACCACCTCGGCGGGCGGCCGGTACGGCACGGCGTGGAACTTCGCCCGGCCATCGGGATGGTAGAAGCGGCCGCCTTCGTACAGCCTCGGCGTGCCGGGGTGCCCCTCGGCGGGGATCGGCCAGAACAGGCCCATCTCGGCCTCGATCCGTTCCCACGTGGCCCCCCGGTAGTCGGCCGTACCCCCGGCCGACGCGATCCGCAGCTCCTCGAAGATCTGCCGGGTGTCGCTGTACGGGAAGTACTGCTGCCGGCCGAGCCGGTGGGCGATGTCGACCAGGATCTCCCAGTCGCGGCGGGCCTCGCCGGGCGGCGGGACCGCGGCGTTGATCTTGATGATCCGGCCTTCGCCGCTCGTCGACGTGCCCTCGTCCTCCTCGTGCAACGACCCCGGCAGGATCACGTCGGCGTGCTGAGCCGTCTCGGACACGAAGAAGTCGATGACGGAGAAGAACTCGAGCCGGTCGAGCGCAACGGCGGTGAACGCTGTGTCGGGCGACGACACGAGCGGGTTGAAGCAGATCGACAGCAGACCCTTGATGCGACCGTCGTGGATCGCCTCGATGATCTCGAGCGCAGGCATCCCCTTGCCCGGGATCTCGTCGACGTCGCAGCCCCAGACCGACGCGATGTAGGCCCGGTGCTCGGGGTTGGTGACATCGCGGTTGCCGGGCAGTTGATCGCACTTGTGGCCGTGCTCGCGTCCACCCTGTCCATTTCCCTGGCCGGTGATCGTCGTCACGCCGCAGCCAGGCTTGCCGAACTTGCCCGTGGCCAACCCGAGGTTGATCGCGGCCAGCACGTTCTCGGTCCCCTTGGAGTGCTGCTCGATCCCGCGGGCGTGCAGCAGCATGCCGGTCGCGGCCGTGCCCCACCACTCGGACGCCTGCTCGATGCGCGCGGCCGGGACGCCGGTGATGTCCGCAGCCCAGGCCGGGGTCATGTCCGCGACCGCGGCCGCCGCCTGATCGAAGTCGTTCGTGTGGGCGTCGATGAACCCATGGTCCAGCCAGTCATGGCGGATCAGTTCGTGGAGCACGGCGCCGAACAGCGCCGAGTCCGTGCCGGGACGCACCGGGAGATAGAGGTCGGCCGTGCGGGCGTGGGGGACGACCCGCGGGTCCTGGACGATCAGTCGGGCCCCGCGGTCGCGAGCCCGCCAGATGTAGCTGGTCGTGATCGGGAACGTCTCGGCGATGTTGGTCCCGGCGGTCCACACGACGTCGGCGAGGGGGATGTCGCTCCACGGGTTCGAGGCGCGGTCGATGCCGAGCGCCTTCTTGTTGCCGGCCCCGGCGGACACCATGCAGTAGCGCCCGTTGTAGTCGAGGTTCGCGGTGCCGAGCGCCAGACGGGCGAACTTGCCGACGAGGTAGCTCTTCTCGTTGGTCAGCGAGACCCCCGACAACATGGCGAACGAATCCGGTCCGTAGTGCTCCTGGATGCGGCGGATCTCGGTCACCACCCGGTCGAGCGCCTGGTCCCAGGACACACGCCGGAACCCGCCGGGCGCCGACGGGTCGCGCTCCATCGGGTGCAGCACGCGGTCCGGATGGCTGCCCTGCAGGTAGCGCTTGACGCCCTTCGGGCAGAGCTTGCCCTCGTTGAACGGGAAGTCGTACCAGGGCTCGAAGCCCACGACGGCATCGTCGTGCACCTTCAGCTTGATGCCGCACTGCTGTCCACAGAAGCAGCAGTGCGTCGTGACGACGCGGTCGACCTCCAAGTCGGCATCCCAGCCGCCGGGCGGCGCCTGGTTGAGGTGCGGCCCGAACCGTTCGATGAGCTCGGCGTCGGAGACCGGCGGCCGCGCCATCAGCCGAACCCTCCGACCCGCGTGGACTGCGCCAGCGCCACCTGCGCGCGGCGGCATCGGGGGCAGGTGTCCTGGTAGTTCCCCGTGCCACCGACCGCGCCGTAGTCGAACCCGAGCTCGGGCAGGATCTCGCGCAGATCGGCCATCTGCTGGGCACTGGCGAAGGCGTCACCGCAGCGGCGGCACGCGGCGGGTGGTCCGGCGGTGTTGGCCTGCTTGTAGTACGTGACGCCGAGGTTCGCCGGGCGCTGGAAGATGTGGAAGAACTTGCCGAACGGGATGTACATCAACCCGAGGATCACGGTCAGCGCGTGCAGCGTGTTGAGCGCCGAGTAGAAGCGGCCCTGGAGCCACATGCTCGACACCGTCAGGAACAGCCCGGTGACCGACACCGCGAAGAGCCCGGCGAGGGCGAGGAAGTCGCCGCTGCGTTCGATGGCCAGCGCCCCCGGGTCGCGCAGCCGGCGGCGCAGGAACACGAACACACCGGCGAGCACCAGCACCGCGGCGACGTCGAGCGCGTGGTAGACGAACCAGCCGACCACGCTCTCGGCGTCGAAGCTCAAGGTGCCCACGCGTGAGACGAACACGCGGTAGCGGTCGCCCTCCTGACCGACGCTCTCGAAGTGGAGCAGGCCGAGCGTCAGCGGGAACGTCACCAACGCGGCGAGGATGCAACCCCAGAAGACGAGCTGATGGGCGATCCAGCGGGCCCGCGATCGGCGGCGGATGAACCCCTGGGCCAGCAGGTGTGTCGCGACCAGGGAGGGGAGGGCCACCGCGTTGCGGGTCCTGCCCGCGCGGAACGCACGCCAGCCTCGCCGGTTCAGCATCGCCGTCGGCGGCCGCCGGACCCACACGCTGTAGCGGTAGATCACGCCGAAGACCATGAAGATGATCCCGAACAGGTAGCCGATCAGCGCCGCGTCGAACCAGACCAACCCGTCCGAGCCGATGAACGTGATCGCCAGCGTGATCGCCACGCCGACGAGTCCCCAGACCACACCGCGGCGGTCCAGCGCGTCGCTGCCGGTCTGGGGCTGCCCCACGGAGCCGCTCGTGCTCAGCTCCTCCACCTGCCGCCGCGGCCCCAGCCGTGGCCGTTGCCCCAGCCGTGCCCGTTGCCCCAGCCGTGACCGTGACCGTGACCATGACCGTTGCCCCAGCCGTGACCATGACCGTGACCGTGGCCACCACCTCCACCGGGCACGCCGTTGACGGTCTCGGTGCTGATCGCGTACGTCAGCACGGCGGCGGCGATCGCGTCGGCATTGAGGCCGAGCGCGGTGAGGTCGAGGTTGTCGATGTCGTCACAGGCCTGGTGGTAGCACTCGTCGTAGGCGACCCCGGCGGTGCCACCCCAGAGCTCGACCTCTTCATCGGTCTTCACGTCCTCCGCACCCGAGAACAAGCCGCCGGCGGGGATGTCGTTGTTGATGAACGCGAGGTAGTCCGACCGTCCGTCGAACGCCGTCGGGCGGGATTCGAGGCCGCGGTCGGTGTAGAAGGTCTCGAACTGCGCCTCGATCGCATCCGATCCGGCCGGACCTTCGAGCCCGAAGCCGGAGCCGTCACCGTCGTACACGAACAGGCCGTAGTTCGGTGAGGCGACCATGTCGAAGTTCAGGTACAGCGCGATGGCCTCGAGGTCGAGCGGGGCGTTCGCGGCGAGGTCGTCGACGTAGAACGTCGAGCCGACGAGCCCGGCCTCCTCGGCTCCCCACCATGCGAAGCGGACCTTGTTCGTCGGCTGAACCCGAGCCATCTGGAGCGCGACCTCGAGCAACGCGCTGGAGCCCGAACCGTTGTCGTTGATCCCGGGGCCCTCCTCCACCGAGTCGAGGTGAGCGCCCGCCATCACGACGTTGCTGGAGCGGCCGGTGCGGGTCTCGGCGATCACGTTCTTCGTCGGCCGGGATTCGCGCAGGACGTTCACGTCCATGCTCATCGTGAGACCAGCCGTGTTGACCAGTTCGGCACCCAACGCGTAGGTGGTGCCGACGTTGGGGATGCCACCCTCGTATCCGTCGCCCATCGTCACCGCCGGGATGCCGTTGCGGTCGGCGCCGTCGGTGTTGCCCTGGTTGAAGAACACCACGCCCACCGCGCCAGCGGCTGCGGCGTTCTCGCTCTTCAACTCGAACGTGCAGGTGCCGCGCTGGATGAGCGCGATGTTGCCCACCGGGAAGCCGAGGAAGTCCTCGACCTCGCAGCCGCTCGTCGAGGTGTTGCCCAGACCGAGCTGGACGTCCACCGCTGTCACTGCTCCCGTCGCCGTTCCGGCATCGGTCTGATCGAGCACCCCGAAGTCCACGTCCTCGACGTAGTCGACCTGCCCCGGAGCGGTCTGGTTCAGCGACGACGGTCCGGTGACCTCGAAGTGGATGAACTCGAAGTCCTGCACGGTGACCCGGTAGCCGGCCGCGCGCAGCTTCTTGCTCACGTACTCGACCGATGCCTCGTGGCCGGGGGTCGACGAGGCCCTCGTACCGCCGTTCGCGTCAGCGATCGCCTGCAGCGCACGTTGGTGCTTCATCACGCCCTCGACCGTGACGCACTGGAGCAGCTTGCGCACGCTGTCGTTGCTGCCGTTGCACTGGCCGGACGAGCCGCCACCACCCGACTTCCCACCCGCCTGCACCGACGACGGCGCGGCGAGCACCAACATGCCAGCAGCGAGACCAACTGCCGCCAGCGCTCCCCCGACCCTGCGTACCCGACTCATCAGATCCCCTCCGATCCGGTTGTCGACCGTCCGTCCAAACATCGGCGGACCAAGCGAGCGTACCGGACCGCCGAATCCCCGGATATCGAACACCTGTTGGGAGCATGTGCGTTGGCAGCGGGGTTGTCGAGATCGGGGAGGTCATCGGGCGGGTGCTGGACACCGAGCCCGCGTCGTGCGATCTGGTCATGGTGCGAGCCCGCCTGGACGACACCCGCCGGATCGAGGCCTTCGTCGCCGCCCGCGGCGCCGCCTAGCGTCCGCGGCGTGGATCACACGACCGAGCCAGACGCCGAGCGAGGCGTCCACCGAGTCGCGATCGTGACCGGCGGTGCGAGCGGCATCGGGCAGGCCTGTGCCGCCGCGCTGACCGCCGCCGGTCTGCGCGTCGCCGTGTTCGATGTCAGCGGCGACCGCCCGGTCGACGTGTCCGACCACGATGCGGTCGAGCGAGCGGTCGGCCGGGTCCGCGACGAGCTCGGGCCGATCGACGTCGTCGTCAATGCCGCGGGCATCCCCTCGGGCGGTGTGATCACCGATGCCGAGTACCCACAGACGTGGCAGCGGACGCTCGACGTCAACCTCACCGGCGCGATGCACGTGGTGCGCGCCTGCGTGCCCGATCTCGTCGCCATCGGGCACGGTCGGATCGTCAACATCGCCTCGACCGAAGCGCTCGCCACCAGCCGCCGCACCGGGCCGTATGCCGTCGCCAAGACGGCGCTGATCGGGTTCACCCGCTCCCTGGCCGTCGACCTCGGCCGGCAGGGCGTCACGGCCAACTGCATCTGTCCCGGCCCGGTCCTGACCGGCATGACCGCCGCCATCCCGCCCGAGCGGCGCGAGCAGTTCGCCCGGCGAGCGGTACCCGTCGGTCGCTACGGCCGGCCCGAGGAGATCGCCCACCTCGTCGTCGCGCTCACCGCGGTCGAGGCGTCGTACGTGAACGGCGCGGTCATCCCCGTCGACGGCGGCATGACGGCGAAGGCCCACTGAGCGCTCGCACGCTCAGTGGGCCCTGCCTGGTCAGGTGGCCGGGCAAACCCCCTGGCCGTTCGGGAGGATCAGGGCGTGAAGGCCCCGTTCACGTCCACGATCAGGTGGGTCGACTCCGAGGTGTAGACGCAGAGCTGACCGCTCGCACCGAGCCCCGTGATCGCCGCGGCGGCGATCGTCTGACCGGTCACGTAGTTGAGGTTCGATGCCACCGGTCGCGGCACGCCGCAGGGGTACAGGGTGACGTAGCCGTCACCCTGCGCCTGGGTGACGGTCACGTTGACCGCGGTGGCGGTAGCGCCAGCCGGCACGCCCGCCGCACCTCCGATCTGGACGACCTGGACCGACCCCGCTATCACGGGGCTGGCCCCGCCTGCCCGCGTGTCCAGCAGGCGCACGGGGTTCAGCGTCGTGAAGTCGGCGCCGCTGAAGCTGCCGTTGAGGTCGACGATGAACTCGATCGCCGCGCTGGTGTAGACGCACACGTCGCCGGCCGCACCGATCTTCGTGATCACGGCGTTCGGGATCGTCTGTCCGGCCTCGAAGTTGACGTTCGAGGCATCCGGCTGCGGCTCACCGCAGGGGAAGACCGTCACATACCCCGCCGCCGACGGACCGACCACCGTCAGGTTCAACGACGCCGCGGTCGAGCCAGCCGGTGCGCCGAGCGCCACCGACGTCACCGAACCGGCCGCGACTGGAGCCGCGTCGGCACGGGTGTCGATGATGCGGACCGGCGTGATCGGATCGAACGGCGACCCCGCCGGCATGTACCCGGTGACGTCGACCAGCAGCTCCGTGGCGGCGCTGTTGTAGAGGCAGACCTCGCCGCCGACACCCGGCTGGATGACGACCATGTTGGCGATCGTCTGGCCAGCGGCGTGGTTCACGCTCGACGCCAGCGGCATCGGCTCGCCGCACGGGTACACGGTCAGCCAACCGGCCTCCGCCGGGGACGTGACCGTCACGCTGAGCACGACCGCCTCGGCGTCGGCCGGCACGCCGCCGGTCCCGGCCACCTGCACCGCCGTGGTCGAGCCGGCCGGCACCAGCGCGGTGTCGCTGCGGGTGTCGAGCGAACGAGCGGGCACGAGCGGCGCGAAGCCCTCGGGCGGCGGCGGTGGTGGCGGCGGCGGCGGAGTCGCCGGCGCCAGCACGGGATCGGTCGCGTCGGAGAACACGACCTCGGCGAAGCCCCGGGTGTCGGTGTAGGACACCCGGACCCGCAACCGCTGCCCGGCGAGGTCGGCGGTCGGCACGATCACCGTGCCGCTCGGCCCCGGGATCGGCGACCAGGTGGCGCCGTCGAAGCGCTGCCACTGGTAGCTGAACGTCGGGTTGGCCGGCGTGCCGGCGGGGATGCCGTCGGCGTCGGTGATCGCGTTCGTCGCCACCAACTCCTCGCTCACCTGCGGCTGGTTCGACGACAGCGTCACCGAACCACCGGGCAGGTTGTTGGGTGCCGGGCCCTCGACGACGGCGGTCGGCGCGGACGTCGGCGTCTCGAACATGTCGTGATCGTCCGTGTACTCGGCGATCACCCGGATCTGCCGACCCAGCTGGGCGAGGGTCACCCGGTAGAAGGGCTGTGCCGTCGTGGCGATGTCCACCCAGCCTCCGGCACCGTCGCTCTGCTGCCAGCGGTAGGTGACGATCTGGTCCTCGACGATCGACTCGATGCCGTCGTTGTCGACCAGGTTGAGCGCGGTCAGCACGTCGCCGACGTGGGGAGCGTTGGGCTCGATGTCGGGGCCGGTGGGCACGTCGTTGACGTTCTCGACCGGGTTCAGGGTGCCGGGCGAGGTGATGCTTCGGCGCACGCCGTCCTCGACGTAGCTGACGATCAGCCGGAGGTGGTTGGCGGGCTCGGCATCGCGCGGGATGAACGTGCTCGTGATGACGAACTGGCCGTTCACCAGCTGGAGTGCGGCCTCGGTCGACGGGTTCGGCGACGGCTCCCACTCCTCGCCGGCCTCACCGAACTGCCACTCGAAGATGAAGTCAACCGGGTCGAGTGCGTCGGTGAGGGTGACGGTCGCCGTGATCGGCTGGTCCTCGACCGGGCTCTCGGTGTCGAACACGATCGCACCGAACGCACCACAGTCGTCCATGTCGACCGTCGTGAACACGCCGAGCTCGTCGTCGGCGAGCACCGGCAGGATGACGCAGCGGTCGGGGAACTGGAGGTACTCGATGTTGCGCAGGATGTCCCGGCCGTCGCTCTCCTCGAGCTCGTCGGCACCGAAGTGGAAGACCTGCCAGTAGCCGTCACCGAGGTGCTCGAGCTCGTACTGCTCGCCGGCGTTCGTGTACACGGCCGTGTCGATCACGTCGTCCTGCGGGGTGTCGGGCGCCTTCACCGAGCGTCGGATGTGGAGGTCCTCGGGACTGATCTCGCCCGAGATCACGCGGTCCCCGAACTGGAGGGCGCTGTCGAACATCTCACGCTGGCCGTTCGGGCCGACCCACTCGAGCTGCACGTCGAGCCAGACGTCGCCGTCGATGAAGTCGTCGCCGGCGCGGCCCTCGATGATGTCGCTGCCGCCGCCACCGAAGATCAGGTTGCTCGTCCCGTCGGAATCGGCGGTCGGGAGGGCACACGCGCCGCCGGACATGAACCGGCAGGCATAGTTGATGTGACCCGGCGGGCGCAGCAGCGGTTCGAGGCCGGCAACCCGATCGAGGTGCTCCTCGGTGAGGAGGTGGCCCTCGCCACCCTCGACGATGTCGTCCTGGCCCATCAGGCCGCGCAGCACGTCGTGGCCGTTCCAGCCCGACAGGCCTTCGACAAGGTCGAAGCGGTCGCGCAGCGCGGCCACGTCGGGCGGCATCAGTCCGGTGAAGCGCATGTCGGCGACCACCGGCAGGTGGTGACCCTTGTAGGTCACCCAGTCGAAGCCGAGCATGCCCTCGTTGCGGTCCACGCCGTGGCCGGCGACGATCACGTCGTCGCCGCCGTCGGAGTCGGCGTCGTTGTTCCCCGGACCGCCGATGAGCACGTCGTGCCCGCCATTCGGGTCGTTCTGGAACATGATCGCGTTGTCGCCCTGGAGGAGGTCGTGGCCCGTGCCACCCTCCAGCCAGTCGTCGCCGTCGCCGGCCCAGATCCGGTCGCTGCCCGTGCCGCCGAGGATGATGTCGTTGCCGACCCCGGTGAAGGTGTTGTTGAGGTCGTCACGGGTGAGCATCACGAAGTCGTTGCCGGAGCCGGACAGCACCAGGTCCTCGCCCGGCCCGCTGCGGATCGCGTCGTTGCCCGCCCCGCCGATGATCGTGTCGTCGCCGAAGATGTCGGTGATGATGTCGTCGCCGTCGCCGCCGAGCAGCGAATCTGCACCATCATCGCCCTCGATCCGGTCGTCGCCGGCGAGGCCCCAGATCGTGTCGTCACCGATGCCGCCGTGCATCCGGTCGTCACCACCGGTGCCGTACATGATCACGTGCTCCTCGCCGTCGTAGCGGATCGTGCCGTCGGTCTGGAGGGTGAGGCCGGCGGGCCACGTCGATGGATCCTGCAGGGCCAGTTCGTCGAGCAGGAAGGTGTCGCTCGGGAACGTGAACACGTCGAGCGGCATCGCCGTCGCGGTCGTGTTGCGCTGGATCAGCTCGGTGAACGAGTTGCCCTCGAGCTGCGACAGCAGGTTCTGACCCTGGGTGCGGGTCAGGTAGTAGAAGCGGTCGGCGTTCTGCAACAGCTCGGCCTGCGTCTCGAAGACGTGGTTGAACGTGCTGCCGAGCATGCCGCCGAACACCATCGTCCGCTCGGCGAGCCCACCCATCCAGAAGTCGACGTCGTTCAAGCCGCTCTGCGCGGCCGGCATCGTCATGTAGGCCTGGTCGTTCACGAGCTCCATCGCTCGGGCCCGCTTGGCCGCCGTCGTCGACGCGCCCTCCAGGGCCGCGTCACCCGTGCCGTAGGCGGCGATGAAGTTGACGATCGAGTCGCGGTGCTTCAGCTCGAGCCGGAACGCCTCCCAGTGCGCGTATGGCTGCAGCGTCGGATCGAGCGTGGCCGCGTAGAACCGGGCACGAGCGACGTTGAGCGGTGGGATGCCGACGTCACGGGCGCGAGCCATGTTGATCGTGGCCAGGTCCAGTGGGAGCCCGAGCAGGTTGTTGCGCAGCGTGTCGGTCACGAACTCGTCGATGCCGTTGCCGACCTGGCCGGCGAGGCCCCGGATCAGGCCCGACGCCGCCTCGTCCGGCGTCATCGCGCCGTTCATCGTGAAGGCGGCCGGGTTGAGGAAGCCGTCGAGCAGCGACATCTCGATGTAGTCGTCCGCGGCGTCGTAGCGAGGCAACGTCTCGGTCAGCATCGAATGGCCGAAGCGGTACACCACGTGCGCGAACTCGGCGGTGATCGCCGCGTTCAGCTCGCTGTGGTAGGCGCTCTCGTTGAGCGGCTGAACGTCCATCGACGGCACGACCGCGCGCAGGAACTCCTCGACGGCGAGGTGCTGGTACTGCATCTCGTTGAAGAAGCGGGCAGCCTGGAACATCCGCTCGGGACGATCCCAGTAGTCGCCCGCCTCGCCCGCGAAGTGGGCGGCCAGCCCGAACCGGGTGTCGGCCGCGATCACGGCGTCGAGCTGCTCGATGAGGCGGTTGTGCTCGGAGTGGAAGATGTGGTGGGCGGCAGTCAGCGCGACGTTCTCGTTGCCGCGGCCGTCACCGGTGACGTAGTGGATGTCGAGCAGGGCGCCGTTGTGCGGCTGCACCCCCGGGGATGCGCCGTGGGCGATGTCGTCGAGGAAGGCCTGGCCGGCGCTGTACGCGGGGGTCGCGTCGACGGGCGCGGCGAGGTCGCCCTCGACGAGCTCGTTCGTGGCCTCGATCACGAGCTGCGGGAAACCGTTCGCGCCGGGGATGAACCGGCCGTAGGGATCGGCGGCGACGAGTGGCACGGCGTGCACGTCGTGGTCGTCGAGCTCGATGCCGAGCACGTCACGAGCCTGGTTCTTGATGTCGGCCCAGGTTGCCAGCCCGCCAGCGGTCGGGTTGTCGAGCAGGTGCCCGGTCGGCACCGGACGGCCGTCGATCAGCTCGTACTCGCGGAGGAACACCTGGTGCGCCGAGTGCGAGGTGTAGGTCTGGTTCTGGTCGATGAACGGCGTCGTCCGGTTGAGGTGGTCACGTTCACCATGGTTCGTCGCCCGGGTCAGCGTCAGGAACCTGGCGTTGGGGTCGATGCCCGGGTGGTCGTACAGCGGGTCGTCCGGCGCGAGCGGGACGACCACGGTGCCCGCGCCACCCTTCTCGACGAGGTCGAGACCGTGGTCGAAGAACTGCCCGAAGATCGTCATCCACGAGCTGAACGGCGCCGACAGACCCTCATCGGTGGCGACGTTCTGGAGGAAGATCCTGTGGTCCGGGTACAGGACCGGGATCTCCTCGGCGGTCGGGAACGGCTCGACGAGGTGGATCACCGCGCCGGTCGGATCGATCAGATGGGCGTCGAGGCCTTCCTCGACGAACTCGACCAACTTGGCGACCGCGGCCGGGTTGCTCGTCGTCTCGTCGACGATGAGGTTGCTGACCGTGCGCGGCTGACCGTCGTAGACGAACCCTGTCGTCTGCGCGTACGAGGTCGGCGTGCCGGCAGGGCCCCCTGGTGCGCCCCCGGGCGGGATCGGATCGGCGTCGCGGAACTCGGGCTCCAAGAGGCGGGGGAAGATCTGGCGGCTGGCGCCGAACTCGATCTGGCCCTCGAGGAGGTTGTTCCACCTGCCGTCGACGGTGCGCAGACCGTGCGGCAGCAGGGCGCTGCCGACGCACGGGTCGCCGTTGGGTTCGAACCAGGTCTGCACGTGCAACCCGTCGTCGAAGCGGGCGTGCTGGCTGCACAGCGGCGACGCGTTCGCATCGCCGGCGGCGATCTTGCGGGCGTGGGCCTCGGCGATGTCGATCTGGCGGACCACGAAGTCGAGATCCGCCGGGGTGATCACGAAGTCCTGACCGGCCGGCGCGCCCGGCTCTGCCGCCGAGCCGCTCGACCCACCCGACGCGACGATGCCCACCGTCGACAAGATCCCCGTGCACAGCACCGCCGCGACCACACGTCGCGTCCCGTTCGCCCTCATCCCGGTACCTCCCTGGTCGCCCCCGCCCACCCGTCGATGCGACGGACTGCGCGTGACCACGGAGAGTAAGGAACGACGTCTGAACGAACCCTGAACGCTCGACCGCGTTACGTGACGCTACGTTGACACTGCGTGGGGTCGCATCCGAGACTGGGTCTGAGGGGCGAGCGATGAAGGTGTTGTTGGTCGAGGACGACGTGGCGCTCGCCGCCTCGGTCAAGCGAGGTCTGAGCTACGAGGGGTTCACCGTCGACGTGGCACCCAATGGCGACGACGGGTGGTGGATGGCCACCGAGGCGTCGTATGACCTGATCATGCTCGACATCATGGTTCCGGGGCGCAACGGGTTCGTGCTGTGCCGCGACCTGCGGGCCGCTGGCAACTGGACACCGGTGCTGGTGCTGACCGCGAAGAGCGGGGAGCACGATCAGATCGAGGCGCTGGAGCTCGGCGCTGACGACTACTTGACGAAGCCGTTCTCGTTCCCGGTGCTCGTGGCCCGAATCCGCTCGGCGGTACGGCGCGCCGAGCGCCGCCGCGCCGCCCCAACGGCAGCCGGATCGCTCCGCATCGAGTCCGCCAGGCGTCAGGCGTGGTCCGACGAGCGAGAGGTCGAGCTGACGGCACGCGAGTTCGACGTCCTCGAGTTCCTGGTCCGCCGGGCGGGCCAGGTCGCGTCGAAGGACGACATCTTGCGCGGGGTGTGGGCCTACGACTTCGACGGCGACCCGAACATCGTCGAGGTGTACGTCGGCCGGCTGCGGCGCAAGTTGCGTGCGGCGTCCGGCGACGACATGATCCGCACGGTGCGCGGTGCCGGCTATCGCATCGAGGCCGATGACGGTTGACGCCCGACCGCGGCGGTGGTGGGCGTCGATACGCGTCCGGATCACCGCGCTGGCCACGCTCGTCGTGGCGGTCGTGCTGACCATCGTCTCGGTGCTGCTCATCTACTTCCAGCTCCACAGCGCGCTCGGTCACCTCGACGAGCTCCTGTCGGACGAGGCGGAGGCAATCGGTCAGGCGATCGCCGACGGCACCAGCCTCCCGATGCTGTTCGACGATGACCGTGTGCTCGTCGTCACCGACGCCGACGGCAGTGTCGTGATGACAGCCGGGAACGCCGAGTCCCTCATCGGTCGATCGATCGAGACCGCGGACGACAAGGGCACCGACATCCGCTTCGCCGGCGAAGTGCACCGCGTGGTGTCCGAGCCGTACACGACGGCGGGCGGAGGGACGGGACGGGTGGTGCTGGCCGAACCGCGCGACGAGCTCGATGGCAGCGTCGAGCGGCTCATTCGATCCTTGCTCGTCACCGTGCCCGGTGCTGTCATCGCACTCGGCGTGCTCGTCTGGTTCGTGGTCGGGCGAACCCTGCGACCCGTGGAGCGGATCCGTGCCGAGGTGGCCTCGATCGGCATCCACCAGCTCGACCACCGTGTCGCCGATCCCGGCACCGGTGACGAGATCGCCCGGCTCGTCGGCACGATGAACTCGATGCTCGACCGCCTCGAACATGCAGTCCGCCGCCAGCAGCGCTTCGTCGGGGACGCGTCCCACGAGCTGCGCACACCACTGGCTCGGATGCGCGCTCGCCTCGAGGTGGACGAGCAGCGGCCCGAGCTGGCGGACGCCGCGGCCACTCGTCGCGACCAGCTGATCGAGATCGACGGCATGCAAGGGATGGTCGATGACCTCCTGCTGCTCGCCGCGAGCGACGCCGATCCGGGATCGCCCAAGGCCGAGCTGGTCGATCTCGACGACGTCGTGATGGGTGAGATCGCAGCCGAACGGCCGATGATCACCGTCGACGCGAACCGCGTGTCGGGCGCACAGGTGGTCGGCTCGCGCGACCAGCTGCGCCGGATCGTCCGCAACGTCCTCGTCAACGCCACTGCCCATGCCAGATCGAAGATCGCTGTCGAGCTGCGTGAGCAGGCTGGTGAAGCGGTGCTGACCATCGAGGACGACGGACCCGGCATCCCACCCGAACGGCGGGCGGAGGTGTTGGAACGCTTCACCCGGCTCGACGAGTCGCGCACGGGCTCCGGGCACGCCGGGCTCGGACTCGCCATCGTGTCCGACCTCGTCACCCGACACGGTGGCACCGTCGAGATCCACAGCAGCGTGCTCGGCGGCGCGCTCGTGTCCGTCCGGCTTCCGCTCGCGCCTGACCTGGCGCGAGACGATCCGGCCAGGGCCTAAGGTCCGGTGACCGCTGGGAACCGCTGACAGGGGGGTGCTGCCATGTACGACCACCGATCTCTCGACCGACGCACCACACACCGAGCGCGACGGCGCAATCGCTGGGGCGCGATCGCCGTCGCGGCGGCGAGCGTCATCGCGATCGCGCTCACCGGACCGTCGCCGGTCGAGGCACACCGCCCGACCCCGCCGCCGACCACCGTCGCGGGCATGCGCATCCTCATCACCAACGACGACGGGGTACAACCCGGGGCCGACAGCGTCGGGCTCTTCGAGCTGCGTGCAACCCTCTGCGCGGCGGGTGCCGATGTCGTCGTCGTCGGACCGTGGCGCAACATGAGCGGCGCGTCGGCGTCGATCACCTACGGATCCTCGTCGAGCCGGTTCACGTTGACGCGCCCGGCCATCGACGCTGCCTACGCCGGCGACTGTGCCGGCCGTCCGTCGGCGGGTGCGGTCTGGGGCGCTTGCGTGACCGCGGTCGGCGCGCCGCAGACGTGCACCGATGCGACCCCGTCGCTGACCCCTGCCGACGCCGCGACGCTCGGGGCCACGGCCGCCGTGCAGCAGCTGTCCGGCTGGGCGCACGGGCCCGACCTCGTGATCAGCGGCATCAACCGCGGCGGCAACGACGGCCTGAACGTGAACATCTCCGGCACGCTGGGTGCAGCGACCATCGCCTCCAGCCTCGGCTACCCGAGCATCGCGTTGAGCGCCAGCTCGAGCGGTGACGCGACCGCCAACGCTCGCGCCGCGGCGACGTGGGGGGTCGACTTCGTCGCCAAGCTGCGGCGGGCCTCCCTCCTGCCGGTCGGCTACGTGCTCGCCGTCAACTCACCCCGCGTCGATCGGGGTCCGGTCACCACCGCCGAGTGGACGACCGTCGCCCAGGTGTCGCCGTTCGCGACCGTGTTCGTCCGTGACGGCGAGACGTCGTTCCAGTCGACGTTCGGGGCGTGCGAGCCAGGACCGTCGTGCGGCACGCCGGGTGCCGGCACCGACTCGGCCGCCTACTCGGCCGGCCGGATCGCGATCACGCCGATCGCGGTGGATCGGACCGTCGGCCTGCGCCCGACGCTCAACTCGCTCATCGATGCACTGAAGGTCCGCGTGCTCGTGCAGGTGGGGCTGTTCAACCCCGCCTGAACGCGGTCAGCGGCCCAGCTCGGTGAAGAGATCGTCGAGCTGGGCGCAGATGTAGCCCATGTGATCGGCGTCGAGGCCGTGGTACACGGGCAGCGACAGGGCCCGGTCCATCAACCGGTCGCAGGCCGGCAGGCCGGTCGACGGCTCTCGACGCTCGATGCCGGCGAAGCCCGGCTGGCGCAGGATGTTGCCGGTCCACACCATGCGCGTCGACACGCCGCGGCCCTCGAGGAACGCCTGCACGTCGTTGCGCGACATCGGCGCGTCGTCGGGGATCGTGAAGCAGAACCGCATCCACGTGGTGACCGAATCGGGTTGGGTGACGCCTTGCGCGACGCCGTCACCTTCACGGTGGGCGAAGTAGTCGTGGAGGCGTTGCCAGTTGGCGCGCCGCTGCCCGTTGAAGTCGTCGAGCTTGTCGAGCTGGACCAGACCGTAGGCGGCACCGATCTCCGAGGGCTCGAAGTTGTAGCCCAGCGAGTCGAACACGAAGATCAGGTCGTAGGGCGTGCCGTCGGCGAGCTCACCGAATCGCTCGTCGCCGCCTCGCTCGGACCCGAACAGGAACGGCTCGCTACGCCTCCCCCACCGGCGCAGCGTCACGCACTCGTCGAGCAGCGAGTCGTCGTTGACACCGACCATGCCCCCGTTGCCGGCAGCGGTGATCGCGTGCGTCCGGGCGAAGCTGGTCACCGAGATGTCGGACCGGTCTCCGGTGCGCGTGCCTCCGAGCCATGAGTCGAGCACGTCGCACGAGTCCTCGACCACCGCCAGGCCGTGGCGGTCGGCGACCTCGCGGATCGCGTCCCAGTCGGGGATGTTGCCGCACAGGTTCGGCACGAGGATCGCCTTCGTCTTCGGACCGACCATCTCGTCGATCCGGTTGGCGTCGATCTGGTACGTCGTCTCGTCGACGTCGACGAACACGGGCACGATCCCCGACTGCACCATCGGCGCGATGTCGGTGGAGAACGTGAGCGGCGATGTGACGATCTCGTCACCCGGTTGCAGATGCAACAGATCGATCGCCAGACGCAGTGCCGACGAGCCCGAGTTCACCATCACCCCGTGGCGCTTGGCGAGGAGCTCGGCGGTGCGCCGCTCCATCTCGGACACCGCTGGCCCGATGTCGAGCGTGCCGGTGCGCAGCACCTCGACGACGGCGTCGATCTCTCGTTGGTCGTGGACGGCTCCGGCCGGGGGTAGCTCCATCAGCTGAGCTTGGCGCCCCCGGCCCCCCGCCGTCTATGTGAGGCCGAGCGCCGCCATCGCTCGTGCCACGCGCTGGAAGCCGGCGATGTTCGCTCCCTTGACCAGATCACCGGGGCTGCCGAACTCGTCGGCGGTCTCCTGGCAGAGCTGGTGGATGTTGCGCATGATCTCGGCGAGCCGCTGCTCGGTGTGCTCGAACGTCCACGAGTCGCGTGATGCGTTCTGCTGCATCTCCAGCGCTGACGTGGCGACGCCCCCGGCGTTGGCCGCCTTGCCCGGTCCGAACGCGATGCCGGCCTGCGTGAACGCGCGGATCGCGTCGGGCGTCGCCGGCATGTTCGCGCCTTCGGCGACCGCGATGCAGCCGTTGCGGATCAGCTCGGTGGCATCACGGCCGGACAGTTCGTTCTGCGTGGCCGAGGGCAGCGCGACGTCGCACGGCACCTGCCAGACGTTGCCGTGCGGCACGAAGCGGGCGGCCGGGCGCCGGGCGGCGTAGTCCGACACGCGACCGCGCTCGATCTCCTTCACCTCGCGAAGCGTCGGGAGGTCGATGCCAGTCGGCTCGTGCACGTATCCGCCGGAGTCCGAGCAGGCGACGACCGTGGCACCCAACTGCTGCAGCTTGTCGATCGCGTAGATGGCGACGTTGCCGGATCCCGATACCACCGCGGTGAGGCCCTCGACGTCGACCTTGCGGTGCTGCAACATCTCGCGCAGGAAGAACACGGCCCCGTACCCGGTGGCCTCCGTGCGGACGAGCGCGCCGCCCCACTCCAGGCCCTTGCCGGTGATCACACCGGACTCGTAGCGGTTCGTGATCCGCTTGTACTGCCCGAACAGGTAGCCGATCTCGCGGGTGCCGACCCCGATGTCGCCCGCCGGCACGTCCGTGTACTCGCCGAGGTGGCGGTACAGCTCGGTCATGAAGCTCTGGCAGAAGCGCATGGTCTCCGCGTCCGACCGGCCCTTCGGATCGAAGTCGCTTCCTCCCTTGCCCCCGCCGATCGGCAACCCGGTCAGCGCGTTCTTGAAGATCTGCTCGAAACCGAGGAACTTGATCGTGCCGAGACCCACGGACGGGTGAAAGCGCAGCCCGCCCTTGTAGGGGCCGAGCGCGCTGCTGAACTCGACCCGCATCCCGCGGTTGATGTGCACCTTGCCACGGTCGTCCTGCCACACGACACGGAAGATGATCTGACGCTCGGGTTCGCAGAGGCGCTGCACCACACGCTGCTCGGCGTACTCCGGGTGCTTGGCGATCACCGGCCCCAGGCTCTCGAGCACCTCGCGCAGCGCCTGGTGGAACTCGATCTCGCCCGGGTTGCGCCGCAGCACGTCGTCGTAGACGTCCTCCAGCTTCTCGTCGATCATCCGAGCCGCGCCTGGCAGTCGATGCACGTCGTCGCGTCCGGGAGCGCTTCGAGACGCTCGGCCCCGATCGCTGCACCGCACTCGCGGCAGACGCCATAGTCGCCGCTGCGCACCCGCTCGAGCGCACGGCGGGCCTCGTCGGCGGCGAGCCGAGCGTTCTGCAGCAGCAGGCGCACCCCGTCGCGATCCTCCTGGATCATCCCCGGATCGGCGAGCGCGGCCGCGTCCTCTCGCTCGAGACGGCGCACCTTCTCCTCGAGCTGGGCGAGCTCGTCGGCCAGCGGGGCATCCTGCGGGGAGTTCGGCATGACCGCACGCTAGACATCCGAGCGCTCCCACCGTCGCGATGACAGCGGTGCTTCAGTCGCGGGCCACCCAGAACAGCACGGCCGGCTCGGGGCGGAGGTTCGTCCACCGCCGGATCGTGCTCGTGGTGGCGATCAGGCAGTCGCCGGCGCGCAACACCGGCGTGTCGTCGCGGACGTCGACGCTCACCAGACCGCTCGCCACGACCACCAACTCTGCGCCAGGGTGTTGCACCGGCGGGCTGCCGGTCTCGCCGGGTTCGAGCGCGACGCGGAAGCACCGCAACCCGGCGGCGGCATCGGTCAGCAGCCCGGCCGTGCGGGCGTCACCGACGTCGTTGCGGTAGCGGGCCAGCCGGTATCCAGGTGGCGTCCTGCCCTCGACCAGACGGTCGAGGCTGACGTCGAGGCGGTCGGCGAGCACGATCAAGGTGTCGACCGACAGCCCTCGGGTGCCCGACTCGGCTTGCGAGATCGCGCTCGCGCTGATGCCGGCGACCGCACCGAGTTGCGCCTGTGTCATGCCGAGGTCGGCGCGCAGCGCGCGCAGCCCGCGAGCCAGCCGTCCGCTGGCCGGATCGGCCACGATCTCGACGTCCGCGCCCACCAGGTTCGCCCGATGCGACGAGCCGTGCACGGTGGCGGGATGTCCTTCCGCCTTGAGCACGCGCAGCTCGCCGGCGTCGAGCTCGAGCAGGCACTGCGTGACCTGACGCATCTCCTCGATCAGCGCCGCCGGTGCTCCGGGCGCGAGGCGCCAGTACGTCACCGCCCCGGCCTGCAGCATCGCCGGGCACGTCCGCACGAAGAAGCGCGCTGCCTCGCCCGCGCCCCAACGCCGGACCAGCAGCCCGAAGTCGTCGACGAGGATGCGCATGCCGCGCGGCGACCGCATCGCCCGCTCCAGCTCGTCGGCGAGCGCGGCGGCGCCGGCCAGGTGTGAGCCCGCACTCGCGTCGAGCACGATGACGCCCCGAGGTTGCGCGCGCGACAGCTGCGACCGGTTGGCGGCGACGACGAGGCCCGCCCGTTCCCGGGCCCCCTCGATGAACCGGGCTTCGATCGAGCGGTACACGTCGGTCCGCGTCGTGAGCCACACCGCGTTGTCACCGGGTGCCCAGCCCCCTCCCAGCAGGTCGTCGAGCCCCGGTACTCCCGATCGCACCAGCACACCCCGGATGTTAGCGACGCTTACGTGCCCGCGTGGCGCCCCGCTTCTCAGGGGAAGCCCAGGATCGCGCGACAGGCTCACGGCATGTTCCTGAGCAACGAACCAATCTCGCGCCGGCGTCTCCTCGCCCTCGGCAGCACCGTGGTCGGAGGTGCCGTCGTCCTCGTCGCCTGTGGTGGCGACGACACCGGCGCCAGCACGACGACCGCCGGCTCGGCGTCGACCTCCACCTCGGGTGCAGCGTCGACGACGGTGGCCGGCTCGGGCGCGACCACGCCCAGCACCGCGGCATCCAGCAGCACATCGTCGACCGTCGCCTCGAGCCTGTCGACCGGCACACCACCGACCACGGCCTTCGCTGGCGCCGACTTCGCCGACCTCAGCGCGTGCCGCCTGCTGCCCGAGCTCACACAGGGCCCGTACCCCACGCTGCAGCAGATCGAGCGCCGCGACGTCACCGAGGGGCACGACGGACTGCCGCTGCGCGTCGGCATCCAGGTCGTCGACGAGACCTGCCAACCGATCGAGGGCGCGGTCGTCGAGATCTGGCACTGCGACGTCGACGGTGACTACTCGGCCTACGCGGACGGGTACACGGCCGACGACGCCGGTGAGGGCACCACGTTCCTGCGCGGGTTCCAGACCTCGAACGCGGACGGGATCGTCGAGTTCCTCACCGTCTACCCCGGCTGGTACACGGGCCGGGCGATCCACATCCACAGCAAGGTGCACATCGACGACACCACCGTGCTGACCACGCAGTACCTGTTCGACGACGATCTCAACGCGCAGGTCATGACGACCGAGCCCTACGCCGCCTACGGACAGCCCGACACCACCAACGGGACCGATGGCGTGACCCGGGGCGACGGGGAGGCCGACGGCCTCCTGTTCAGCGTGTCCGACGACGCCGCCATCGCGGGCAAGCGCGCACTGATCGTCGTCGGCGTCGACCCGGCGGCGACCTCGACCGAGGGCGGCATGCCTGGCGGCGGCGGCCCGGGCGGCAGTCCCGGCGGCCCGCCGCCGAGCGGCAGCGGACCCACCCCTCGTCCCTGAGGGCTCAGGTGCCGGGCACGCTGACCGTCAGAAGAAGATCCGGCCGCCGTTGAAGCGCCAGCGGATGAACAGCACCTTGATCGGGCCGAGCACGAAGAGCCACATGATGATCCAGGTCGGGATGATGTGCCAGAGGTACGTCGAGAGCGTGGCGACATCGCTGGACGGGCCGATCCACTTGAACACCCACCAGGCCAGGATCGCCTCCGGGATCAGCTCCAGCATGAAGAACATGGCTGGCCAGTCCTTCTCCCATCGGCAGAGTTGCAAGAGGTAGTAGATCGGCTCCCAGAGCACGAGCCCGAGCACGAGGATGATCGCCAGCACGCTCAACGTCACCGGGTAGAGATCGGCGGCGACGCTGCCGTCCGCGTCGTCGCGGTTGCCCGGCAGGAACGGCGTGACGATCAGGGTCCAGGGCAGGGCCACGAACAGCACGAGGAACACCCGCGTCTGCAGCCGGCCGATGAAGGTCGGGATCACTTGGCGATCTCCTTGTGTCGCATCCACTTCCACCAGTTGGAGAGCGACCGGCCGGGGCCGATCTTCTTGCCGAAGCCCACCGAGGCCAGGTCGTCGGCGATGTGCTGGGCGGTGAACTGCAGGCCGAGGAACGTGTCGACGCCCTGGAAGTACCCGCCGTAGGTCGCCGAGCCCGAGGCGTACATCCGGCCTTGCCCGCTGCGCGCGTTGCGGACCTCGGAGCTGATCTCGACATCGACGCGCCCGAGCGGGTTGCGGCCGATGCCGGTGTGATCCAGCAGGTCGGCCCACACCCGGTGCTCGCGGATGTCGGCCTCGAGCCCGGTGCAGTCGATGATGAAATCTGCTTCGATCGCACCGCTGCCCCCGGACCGCTGCTTGATCTCGGTGATGATCGCCCCCGTCGGCGACGGGTACACGTTGGTGACCTCGCCCTGGAAGGTCGTGTACCAGCCCTCCTCGCGGGACTGCTTCATCTCCTTCAGCCAGAGCCTGCGGTACGGCGTGTGCGCCCCACCGGTGAGCTCGTAGAGGTGCTTGCGGGCGTCACCCTCGAGCTTCTGGAGTTGCGCGGTGTGCACGCCTCCCCACGCACTCTTCGGGGCGTTGAAGCCCTGGAACGCGAACCCGTGGGCACCGCGCCGGCGCGACAGGATCCACTTGTTGTGCTTGCCATCCACGTAGGTGCGGAAGAGGTGCAAGATCTGCGTCTGGGCACCCTTGTTCATCCGGTCCTCCATCAGCCGCTGCAGGATGCGCGACGCGACGATCCCGCCGCCGCGCACCAGCACCCGGCCGGGCCGCTGCATCAGCGCCTCGTACACCTGCTCGTGCGGCTCGTAGGCGTTGACGACCTGCGCCGCCCGAGCGGGATAGTCGGATCGGAACTTCTGCAGGTCGGGCAGGAACTTGAGGCCGGGATAGCCGAGCGAGAGGTGCACGTGCAGGCTGCGGTAGGCGACGCGCTTGGTCGCGCTCGTGCCGGGCGGCGGGGTGAGGATCGTGAAGTAGCCGCCGCCGGCGCGGCGTCGCACCATGCGCACCTGCCCACGCACGAGCATGTCCTGATAGCTGATCCGCTTCATCTCGCGTTCGAGACCGGCGAAGACGGTGCCGGCGCGCGGCGTCCAGTAGTCCACGAAGACCGGCTCGGTCAGCACGCTCCAGATCGGAGCGAGGGTCTTTTCCTTGCGTGACTCGCGCAGCGCGTAGCTCGGGAACCCCCAGAGGCAGTCCGGCATGCCCTGGCTGTCCGACCGCAGCCGTTCTTGCCGCGGGACCTGCGACACGCGGGTCAGGTACTCGTAGGTCTGCCAAGGGACGTCGATGTTGGAGAGCACCCGGATCTGCGACGTCGGGACGCCGGCGACGCGCAGGTAGTCGGTCATGACGAACGAGCCCATGCCTCCGCCACAGGTGACGAAGGTGGTGTCGACGATGGGGATGCCAGCGCTGCTGACCATCTCATCGGTCCAGACGTCGGTGTCGAAGAGTTGCTGCGTCAGCTCTCCCGCCACACGAGCCGCTGGCTCGTCGGGCATGTCGACGACACTGGCGGGCATCGCGATCGTGTCAGCCAATGGAGTTCCTTTCCCGAAAGTGCAAGGGGCGAACGCCCCGGACTCGCCCCGGTGTCACATGCGCCCGGCGGCACTCTAGTTGGGGCCCATGACGGCGCGGGGCGACCGAAGGTTTCACCCCGCCCGGAGCACCCGTCGATGTCCCCTTTGCAATGTGGAAGGAGCCCTCGTACCGTGACCGTCGCATGCCACGACCCGCCCTGTCCGCCGCGCGAGCCGTGGCGGTGCTCGACTTCCTCGCCGCCCACCCGCGCGACTCCTTCACCCTGTCGGACATCTCGGCGCGCCTCGACATCAACCTGGCATCGGCCCACTCGTTGCTCGCCGTGCTGGCCGACGCGGGGTACGTGGTGCGCAGCGGCCGGCAACGGACGTTCGGGCTCGGGCCGGCGGTGGTCGCGCTCGGCATGGCGGCGCTCGAGCGCCACACCGCGATCGACCTCGCTCGCGACGCTGCCCGTCAGCTCGCCGCCGATCTCGCCCTCGAGGTCGCTGTGTCCGCGCCGGCCGGCGAGGACATCGTCTTCCTGGCCCGCGCCGGCGAGTTGCAACCGCGTGGCATCCCGGTTCACGTCGGCCAGCGCGTGCCGCTCGCGCCACCGCTCGGATCGGTGTTCGTCGCCTGGACCGACGCCGCTGAGTGGCTGGCACGATCCCAACGACCCGAGCAGCTCGCCGAGGTGCTCGTCGCCGTGCGCGGCCGTGGGTACTCGGTCGCGCTGGAGCTCGAGACCCGCCGAGCGCTCGGCTCGGCGTTGGAGGAGTTGGCGGACGCGCCGGCCGGTGGCGACCTGCACGACGCGGTCGCCGGCATCGTCTCCGATCTGGATCACAGCGACTACCAACTCCGGACCATCGACCCCGCGGCCTCCTACGACGTGTCGATGATCGCCGCACCGGTGTTCGGGCCGGCGAGCGAGGTCGTGCTCGCGATCAGTCTCGTCGGATTCCCCACCCGCCTGCTCGGCGCGACGCTCACCGAGCACGGCGAGCGGCTGCGCGACGCAGCGCTCGTGGTCACCCGTCAGAGCGGCGGTCGCATCCCCACCGCGTGATCAGCCATCGGCGTCGGGTGCGGCGACCTCCCCGCGGTGGCGAGCGGGGAGACGGCGTGTCATCGGGCACAGGTGGCGCGCGTCACGGCCGAATCGCTTGGAAGTTGCCGAGGAAACCTTCATGATGGGGAACGTTCTCCGGAGCACACCGATCCCCCAATCGGTTCCGGTGAGAGGTTTCGAACAAGGTCGCAGGCCTCCCCCAGGGCCTCCCTTGTCGAAACCGGCACTCTCGGTCCCCCAACCTGAGTGCCACGCGCCTCGACGCCGGTTCAGGCGAGACGGGCGAGCTCGCGCTCGATCCGCGCCACGCTGACGGGACCAGACGTCCCGAGCGACTGCGCGAACAGGCTGACCCGGAGCTCCTCGAGCGACCAGCCGAGCGCGACGACGTCGGGCCCGGAGGAACCGTTGCGTACCAGCTGCCCATACCTGCGCTCCAGATCTTGCACCTGCAACATCACCCGCCGATCCTTGGCGATGTCCGAGGAGACCTTGTCCAGCCGCCGAGCGATCCCCTGCACGTAGCGCTCGACGGCAGCGAGACGCTCGACGCCGGCGGTCGACACGAACCCCGGCCGCACCAGGCGATCGAGGTGGGAGCGAGCGTCCTCGACCACCGGCACCAGCGCCGCGGCGACCAGCCGATCGAGACGCTGGTGCAGTTCGACAGCGTCCGACACGATCGACGCTGCGCGGCGCACGGCGGCCGCCGACTCCGCACCGGCGCGCCGGCGCACTGCGTCGCGGCGGGCGTCGAAGTCGGACGCGTTCCAGACGTCACCACCCTCGTCGGCCAGGATCCGGTCGACGACAGCGGTCAGGCAGTCGTCCAGGAACGCACGCTGATCGAGACCGGCGCGAGAGATCGCCAGGCGAGAAGCATTGGACAGCTGCCGCTCCAGTTGGGTGACCAGCACGCCGGACTCCAGCACGAGCAGGCGGCGAACCCCGCCGCGCATCACCCGCCGTTGGAGCGCTCGCGAGCTGAACACGCGCAGCGACACCGACGATCCGTCGTCGACGAGCCCCGGGTACCCGCGCACGGTCACGTCGCCGCGCTCGGCCTCGACGACCGGCGGCAGGTCACCGACCTCCCACGTCGTCAGCCCGGTGCGCTCGACGCAGGGGAACGTCTCCAGCAGCGAGGCGCGGATCTCCCGCGACAGACCGCGGCGAATCGTGTGCAGATCCTTGCCCGCGGCCAGCACGGTGCCGTCGGGAGCGTGCACGACGAACGTGACCCGGAGGTGGTCGTCGACTCGGGACAGATCGACGTCGGCGGGCCGGACGCGCACGCCGCCGACCTCGGTGACGGTCCGCGCCACCGCATCGGCAAACGGACCCTGCACGGGCCCGAGCCGATCGGTCACCGCTCGCGCGGTCTCGGCGAGCGGGATCAGCTGCCGGCGGATGTCCTTGGGGAGCGTGCGCACCACTTCCTCCACGAGCTGCGCTCGCGTCCCCTCGATGCCCCAGTCGAACTCGTCGGCGTCGATCTGGTTCAACACCGCGACCGGGACGTGGACGGCGGTGCCGTCGAGATCGCTGCCCGGATCGAGCGCGTAGGTCACCTCCAACGACGCGTCACCGCTCGTCCACACCGGCGGGAACTGCTCGCCGTCGTCGGCCGCGGCGTCGAGTCCCAGCGCCTCCACGGTGAGGTCGAGCAGCGCCGGCGTGCGCGAGCGCGCGTCCCGCCACCAGCGGTCGAACTGGCGGGCCGAGCACACGTCGGGCGGAACCCGGTCGAGGAAGAACCGTTCGAGCCGCTCGTCGTCGGCGACGGCGAGCGGTGTGCGCACCCGGTCCTCCCACGCCCGGCGCTCCTGGAGGAAGGCCTGGTTGCGCTCGACGAACCGGTGGCGGGTCGCCCACTCGTTCAGCACCAGGGCGTGGCGCACGAACAGCTCGTGGGCCACCTCCTCGTCGATCCGGTGGTAGCCGATCCGCCGCCCGGCGACGATCGGCAGCCCGTAGAGCGTGACCCGCTCGGTCGTCGTCACGGTGCCGCGCGCGGGATCCCACTCCGGCTCGCCGTACGACCGTTTGACGAGGTGGTCGCCGAGCCGTTCGGCCCACTCCGGCTGCACCGCCGCTGCGACCCGTCCCCACAGCCGCGACGTCTCCACCAACTCGGCGGCGACGATCCAACGCGGCGGCTTCCTCGCCAGCACGGAACCGGGCACGATCGCGAACCTCGCACCACGGGCGCCGCGGAACTCGCGCGTCTCGCGCTCGCGCACCCCGAGGTGGGACAGGAGGCCGGCGAGGATCGCCTGGTGCACTCGATCGGGGTGCGCCTCGCTCGTGCCCGGCCGGATGCCGAGGCGGCCGGCGGTCTGGCGCAGCTGGCTGTGCAGGTCCTGCCACTCGCGCACGCGGAGGTAGTGCAGGAACTCCGTGCGGCAGAGCTTTCGGAACTGGTTGCCCGACAGCGCTCGCTGCCGCTCGCGCAGGTGGTCCCAGAGCGCGACCGTGCCGAGGAAGTCGCTGCCCTCACGACGGAACCGGCGGTGCATCGCCGCCGCCTGCTCGCGCTGGTCGGTCGGCGTCTCGCGCACATCCTGGATCGACAGCGCGGCGGCGATCACGAGCACCTCGCGCACGCAGTCGAGGCGCTCGGCCTCCAGCACCATGCGGCCGAAGCGGGGGTCGATCGGCAACTGGGCCAGTCGCCGCCCGACCTGCGTCAGCCGTCCGGCGGCATCGAGCGCGCCGAGCTCCTCCAGCAGCGACAGCCCGTCGCGGATCGACCGCGCGTCCGGTGGGTCGAGGAACGGGAACGCGGCGACGTCGCCCAGCCCGAGTGCGGCCATCTGCAGGATCACCGAGGCCAGGCTGGTGCGGAGGATCTCGGGCTCGGTGAAGTCGGGTCGAGCCTCGAAGTCGGCCTCGCCGTACAGGCGGATGCAGATGCCCGGCGCGACGCGTCCGCAGCGACCGGCGCGCTGGTTCGCCGACGACTTGGCGACCGGTTCGATCGGCAGTCGTTGCACTCGCAACCGGTGGCTGTAGCGGGAGATGCGGGCCTCGCCGGCGTCCACGACGTAGCGGACGCCGGGCACCGTGATCGAGGTCTCAGCGACGTTGGTGCTGAGCACCACGCGGCGGCCTGCATGCGGCTGGAACACGCGGTGCTGCTCGGCTGCCGACAGCCGGGCGTACAGCGCGACGACCTCGAGCCGGGGGATGTCGAGTCCGCGAACGGCGTCGGCCGCATCGTGGATCTCCCGCTCGCCGCTCAGGAACACGAGCACGTCACCGGCGCCTTCCGCCACCAGCTCCTCGACCGCGTCGCAGACCGCCTGCACCTGATCCCGCTCGTCGCCCGGCTCCTCGCCGTACGGGCGGTGGCGCACTTCGACCGGGTAGGTGCGCCCGGTGATCTCGACGATCGGCACCCCGCCGAAGTGGGCGGCGACACGCTCCACGTCGAGCGTCGCCGAGGTGATGACGAGGTGGAGGTCGGGCCGCTGCGGCAACAGGCGGTGCAGGTAGCCGAGCAGGAAGTCGATGTTCAGCGTCCGCTCGTGCGCCTCGTCGACGATGATCGTGTCGTAGCGCCGCAGCATCGGGTCGCGCTGGATCTCGGCGAGCAGGATCCCGTCGGTCATCACCTTGATGAGCGTGTCGGGGCCGACGCTGTCGTGGAAGCGCACGGCGTACCCGACGGTGCCGCCCACCGTCGTCCCGAGTTCGGCTGCCACCCGCTCGGCGATGCTGCGGGCCGCGACCCGCCGGGGCTGGGTGTGGCCGATCATCCCGGCCGCGCCCCGGCCCAGCTCCAGGCACAGCTTCGGCAGCTGTGTGCTCTTGCCCGAACCGGTCTCGCCCGCCACCACGACGACCTGGTGGTCGCGCAGGACGTCGAGCAGGTCGCCGCGCCGGGCGGTGATCGGCAGCTCGTCCGGGTAGGCGATCTCCGGCACGAGCTCGCGTCGGCGAGCCACCTCCTCCTCGCTGAACGCGAGCGCGGCGCGGCGCTTCTTCACCCGCCCGAACCTACCCACCACCGCCCCACCGTTCTCGGGAGCGTTGCGGCTGCCAGAGCGACCAAAACGCTCCCGAGATCGCTGCGGGCCGGCTTCATCCCGCGGTCTTCGTCCGCGATGTGATGCTGGTCACAATTCGAAACTCTGGTGTTTCGGAACGATGGTGTTTCGTTATCGTCGCACCGGTATGGATGCACAGGCGATACACGAGCGCAGGTGGTGGGCCCTCGGCGTCCTCTGCATCACGTTGATGATCATCACGCTGGACAACACGATCCTCAACGTCGCGCTGCCCGCGCTGACCGCCGATCTCAACGCCACCACCAGCCAGCTGCAGTGGATCATCGACGGCTACACCTTGGTGTTCGCTGGCTTGCTGCTGACGATGGGCAGCATCGGCGACCGGTTCGGGCGCAAGGGTGCGCTCATGGTCGGCCTCACCATCTTCGGCGTCGGTTCGATCGCGTCGGCCTTCGCCGGCAGCGCGAACGCGCTCATCTTCACCCGCGCGTTCATGGGCATCGGCGGCGCGCTGATCATGCCGGCGACCTTGTCGCTCTTGACCAACATCTTCTCCGACCCCAAGGAACGGGCCCGGGCGATCGGCATGTGGGCCGCCGTCGCCGGCGCCAGCGGCGCGCTCGGTCCGGTGCTCGGCGGGCTGCTGCTCGAGCACTTCTCGTGGGGCTCGATCTTCTTCGTCAACGTGCCGGTGATCGTCGTCGGCATCGTCGCCGGCTGGTACGTGCTGCCCTCGTCGCGCGACGCCGACGCACCGCGCCTCGACCTGGTCGGCGCCGGCCTGTCGATCGCCGGCCTGATCGCCGTCTTGTGGGCGATCATCGAGGCGCCGGTCAAGGGCTGGGGCGACAGCACGGTGACGATGGCGCTCCTGGCCGGGGTCGCCCTGCTCGGCGCGTTCGTGGCGTGGGAGCTGCACATCGACCACCCGATGCTGGATGTCCGGTTCTTCTCCAACCGCCGGTTCTCGGCGGCGAACGTCGCCATCACGCTCGTGTTCTTCGCGATGTTCGGCCAGATGTTCCTCGGCACGCAGTACCTGCAGACGGTGCTCGGCTTCTCGGCGCTGGAGGCCGGTCTCCGCATGCTGCCGATGGCGGTGCTGATGATCTGCGTCGCGCCGCTGGCCCCCCGGCTCGTCGAGCGGGTCGGCACCAAGGTCGTCGTCGGCAGCGGCCTGCTCGTCGCCGCCGTCGGCCTCGGGATCATCAGCCAGGTGCCCGTCGCCGACGGGTACACCCAGATCCTGATCGGGTTCTGCTTCGTGTCCACCGGGATGGCGCTGACGATGGCGCCCGCCACGGAGTCGATCATGGGATCTCTGCCCCGCGAGAAGGCCGGCGTCGGGTCGGCGATGAACGACACCACCCGCCAGATGGGCGGGGCGCTCGGCGTCGCCGTGCTCGGCTCGGTGTTCGCCACCGTGTACCGGCCGGGCATGGCGGAGGACATCAGTGGCCTCGGGCTCACCCCCGAGCAGGCCAGCCAGGCCCAGGACTCGATCGGCGGCGCGCTCCACGTGGCCGGCGAGCTGCCCGCAGCCGCCGCCGCTCAGCTCGTCGACATCGCCAAGCACCAGTTCGTCGAGGGGATGCACCTCGCGATCTACGTCGCCATCGGCGTCGTGCTCGTCGCCGCCGCGATCGTGTTCAAGTTCCTCCCCGCTCGTGCCCACGACTACGTCGAGCCCGGCGTCGAGGTGGCTGCGAGCGGTCGCGACGACGGCTACCGTGCCGGGCGGGGAACGCCGGCGCTCGAGCCGGCCATCGACGCCGTCAGGTGAACTGAACCGTGGACACCGCCACCGCAACACCGGCCAGGCCGGGACGTCAGCGCAGCGAGGCTGCCGACCAGGCGATCCTCTCGGCGACGCTCGACCTCCTGGCCCTCGACGGGTACGGCGGGCTCACCGTGGCATCGGTCATCGCCAAGGCCGGGGTGTCGTCGGCGACGCTCTACCGGCGCTGGCAGGACAAGCGCGAGCTGGTCGTTGCCGCGCTGGCGTCGCTGCACGCCGACATCGTCGACATCGACACCGGCGCGTTCACCTCGGACATCGTTGCGCTCGCGCGCAGCATCGCCGACGCGATGTCCGTGCGGCGCAACGACGACCTCTCCGAAGCGGTCGCCCAGGCTCTGCGCAGCCACCCCGACTTCTCCGAAGCGCTCCAGGAGAAGTTCGTGAAGCCGCGCCTCGCCGTGATGGGCCGGATCCTCGAGCGCGCCCGCGAGCGCGGGGAGCTCGGCCACGGACTCAGCGCGACGGTGGCGATGAGCTTCGTGTCCGGCCCCCTGCACCACCGCGTCTACACGCTCGGCGAGCCGATCACTCCCGCCTTCCTCAAGGCTGCGATCACGGGCGCCGTCGCCGCGCTCACCGCCATCGCCCCACCCCCCTGACGTCAGGTGCGCCCGGTGGCCGCCCGGAACGCGCCGGCCCACTCGGCGAACACGGCGCCGGCCTCGTCGGCGTCGGCGGGCAGCGGGACTCGGAACAAGAAGTCGGTGACGCCGGCCTCGATCTGGGCCGGAACGGCGGCGACGCTCGCGGCCACGTCCGGGTCGCCGGCGTCGTTCTTCACCACGCCCAGGTTGCCGATCACGCGGAGACCGGTGGGATCGCCACCTGCGTCGCGGACCATCTGCCACAGGGTGGGGATGCTGGCGGTGAGGTCGGCGGCCGCGTCGCCCCACGGGATCCAGCCCGAGCCGTACGTCGCCAACCGCTCGGCGACGCGCTTGTTGAGTGTGCCGCTGACCCACACCGGCACGCCACCCTCCTGGCGGGGCTTGGGCATCTGGTGGATGCTCGAGATGGTGCGCCCGCCGACCTCGAGCGTCGCGCTCTGGTCGCGCCACAGCGTCTGGAGGATCTCGATCGTCTCGTCGAGCTGCTTGCCGCGCGCATCGAAGTCCAAACCCGCTGCCTCGTACTCCTCGCGCTGCCAGCCGACGCCGATGCCGAGGTCGACACGCCCGTTGGACAACACGTCGAGCGTGGCGAGGCTCTTGGCCAGCACCACTGGCCGGCGCAGCGCGGCGAGGAGCACCTGGGTGCCCAGGCGGAGGTGCGTCGTGCGGCCGGCGATCACCGACAGCAGCGTCAGTGGCTCCAGCCACAGGCCGTCGGGCCCGGTCGGCTGCTTGCCGCCCTTGGCGCCGCCGACCTCGGCCCTGCCGTACTCGTCCAAGTGCTCGCCCATCACGACGTGGTCGGAGACGACGACCTTGTCCAGGCCGTTGAGGTCGGCGGCGACGGCGAGATCGACGAGATGCGACCAATCACCGCGGTCCTCGGTGGCGAAGTTGGTCAGGTGGATCCCGAGCCGGGGCGTCGAGTCGGTGGGCATGGGTGCTCCTGTGGGTGTGGCGTCAGGGGGACGTGACGGTGCGCTCTTCGGTCCAGTCGACCTGGAGCTCGCGCACCGCGATCCGCCAGCCATCGGGCTCGCGGCGGAACTGGTCCAGGTAGCGGATCATCATCACATGGTCGATCTGGCTGCCGGAGTCGCCGAGCAGGTGGTGAGCGACGCAGTACGTCTCCCCGGTCGCCGTGTCACCGTCGACCTCGAGGTACTGGTTGCCGACCAGGTGCATCGTCTTCACGTAGCGAGACAGGCCGGCGATCGCCGTCGCGATCTCCTCCCGGCCGTTGCGCACCCTCGGCGGTGTCTCGGCGCCGCGGGTGACGATGCGCAGCACGCCGTCCGGCATGAACAGCGCGGCGAGCCCAGGCCCGTCCACGCGGTCGGCGCAGCGGGCGTAGGCCTCGGCGAGGTCGCGCAGCGCCAAGCGGTCCTCGAGGCCGGCGGCGGCCATCAGCCCGCACCCTCCTCGGGCCGACCGGGGAGGAGTCCGCGGTCGGCGCAGAGCTTCGGCGCATAGATCCACTTGCCGACCATCGAGATCGCGTCCGGGCTGGACGCCAGCCAGGCGACGACGGCAGCGGTCGCCTCGGGCGGTTCGGCGCCGTAGTTGCCGGAGAAGTCGTCGACCGGGCGCAGCGCCTTGCGCTTCTCGGTCACGACGTTGCCGGGGTCGACGTTGAACGCTCGGACTCCCTGCGCCGAGAACTCGGCCTCGATGCCGCCGGCCACCCGGGCGAACGCCGCCTTCGACGCCGAGTAGCCGATGCCCCAGCCGCCTGCGCCCGCAGGCGCGATCGGGTCGAGGCGGGCGGAGCCGGACACCATGTTGATGATCCGCCCGCTGCCGCGCTCGAGCATGTGCGGGATCACCTGCTGGATCAGCAGCAGCTGGTGGGCGTAGTTGCCGCGCATCAGCTGCAGCATCGAGTCCGGGGTGAGGTCCATGATCCGGTCCATCGTCGCCCCGCCGGCGAAGATCGCGTTGTTGAACAGCACGTCGATGCGGCCCCACTCGGCCAGCGCCTGGCGCGGCGCGGCGACGATCGCATCGGCGTCGAGGAGGTCGAGCTTGATCGGCAGCGCGCGTCGCCCACGCTCGTGGATCTCGAGGGCGGTGCGCTCGAGGCTGCCGGGGATCGCCACGATCGGATCGTCGTTGCGCACGGAGTTGGCCTCGGTCCGACCCTCACCTTCGCGCTCGGTGCGGGCGGTGATCACCACGTCGAACCCGGCGTCGGCGAGCGCCAGCGCGCTCGCCCGCCCGATCCCCCTGCTGGCTCCCGTCACGAACGCGACGGGCGTTTCGTCTGCCACTCCGGCACCTCCCTCGAATCCCGCACCTTCCTACCGCGCGCCGCCGTCACCGTGCGAAGCGGTCCGGTGTCAGAACCTCGACCGCGACCACCTGGATCACAGGCGTCCGACCTTCTGACACCTGCTGGAGGCCTGCCGTGTGGACGCCGCGGCCGGTGTCAGAACCTCGACCGCGACCACCTGGATCACAGGCGTCCGACCTTCTGACACCTGCTGGAGGCCTGCCGTGTGGACGCCGCGGCCGGTGTCAGAACGTCCCACCCCGCACGCTGGCTCACAGGTCGGCGGCTTCTGACACCGCGGGTCAGGACCAAGCGGCGGTGATCTGGTCGACCGTGCGCAGGGTGGCGAGCATGCGGATGCTGTTGTCGAGCACGGACTTGGCGTACTCGGCGGGCACGCCGGCGACGGCGTCGGTCGCGACGACGACCTGGTAGCCGAGGTTCACCGCTTCGAGGACGAGGCCGAACACGCCGATGTTCACCGAGACGCCGGTGACGACGACGGTGTCGATGCCGAGGTTGCGCAGCTGCGGGTCGAGCGAGGTACCGGTGAACGGCGTCATCCCGTGCACGCGGTCGACGACGAGATCGCCGTCGAACGGGCCGAGCTCGGGCAGCAACTCCGCCGCGGGGGTGCCGATCACGAGGTGGTCGGGCTCACGGGCGGCGAACTGGAACATCGGGGCGTTGTCGTTGCTGCCGCGCCGGTCGGGCCGGAACGCCGCCGTGCAGTGCACCACCGTCGCGCCGGCGGCGCGGGCGGCGTCGAGCAGGCGCGCGGCGTTCGTGACGGCGCCGGCGGCGTCGACCTCGTCGCGCAGGGCGGTCAGGCGGGCGAGGTCGCCGATGATGCCGCGCTGCATCTCCATCGTGAGCACGGCGGTCGTCGCGGGGGCGACGAGTGCTGCCAGGTCGGTCGCCATCAGTTCGACTCCTCGTCGGTGAGCTTCAGGATCCGCATCGCGTTGTGGCGGAGGAACTTGGGCCACACCTCGTCCTTGAACCCGACCTTGGGCATGTCGGTCATGATCCGCTCCAGTGACAGGCCCATCGGGAAGTACCCGGCGTAGATCACCTTGTCCGCACCGCGCGTGTTCGCGTAGTCGACGATCGCCTTCGGGTAGTGCTTCGGAGCGAACGCGCTCGTCGAGTAGTACAGGTTCGGCCACTTCAACATCAGCTTCACCGCCAGGTCCTGCCACGGCTCGCACCCGTGACGGGTCACGAACGTCAGCTCCGGAAAGTCGTACATCACCTCATCGATCAGCTCGACGTGCTGACACGCCATCGGCACCCGCGGGCCCGGCACGCCGGCGCAGACGAAGATCGGGATGTCGAGCTCGACGCACGTCGCGTAGATCGGGTACATGCGCTTGTCGTTGATCGGGGTCTGGGGTACGTACCCGGCCGGGAACGCGCTCGCGGCTCGCACACCGAGCTCCTCCACCACCCGGTGCAGCTCGCGCACGCAGTCCATGCCCCGGTTCGGATCGACCGGGTAGCAGCCGATGAACCGGTCCGGATGGTCGCGCAGCGCGGCGAGCGCATGCTCGTCAGAGGGCGAGGCGGTGATCACGCCGCGCTGCACGCCCCAGCGATCCATCTCGGCGATCACCGACTCGGCGCCGGACGCCCGCCGCTCGGTCGGGAGATCCTTGTACATGTACTCCGCGGGGAACCGGTACGTCTCCTTCGACTCCTTGTCGCGCAGCGTCGCCGCCATCATCGTCCGCCACGCGGTGTCGTCGGGCCCGCGCGGGATCCCCATCAACGTGTCGATGATCGGGAAGGAGCCTGGTTCCGGCATGGGCATGGCGGTCAGCCTCGCGGCCGGGTGCTCGGGAGGCCGAGTCGGCCTTCGGCGATGATGCCGCGCTGGATCTCGCTGGCCCCGGCGTAGATCGTGGTGACGACCGAGTGGCGGAAGCCACGCTCGACCCACCCTTGGCCCGGCGCCGCTGCGTCGTCGCCGCCGAGCAGCCCGTCGACACCGGTCGCGTCGATCAGCGACGACCCTGCGCGCACCAGCGCTTCGGAGCCGAACAGCTTGGCCATCGAGCCCTCCACCATCGGCAGAAGGCCCTTGGCCGTCATGTCGGTCAGGCGGTACCCGAGCAGCTTGCCGACCTCGAGGTCGATCATCGCCCGCGCCAGGCGGCGCCGCACCGCGGGCCGGTCGATCGGCCGTTCACCGTCGGGGCCCGGCGCCTCGGCCCAGTCGCGGGCGTGGGTGACCAGGTGGTTCAGGTAGCCGACCGCGGCGGGCTGGCGCTCGAAGGCGAGGGCGACGTTCATGACCTTCCAGCCGCCGTCGACCTCGCCGACGCGGCACGAGTCGGGGACGCGTACGTCCGTGTAGAACGTGATGTTCGTGCGCTCGCCACCGAGCGTGTGCACCGGTTGGATCTCGATGCCGGGCAGGTCCATCGGCACGAGGAACATCGTCAGCCCCTTGTGCTTGGGCACGTCGGGGTTGCTGCGGGCCAGCAGGAACACGTACTTCGACTCGTGGGCCATCGTCGTGAACATCTTCTGACCGTCGATGACCCACTCGTCGCCGTCACGGATGGCCTTGGTGCGCACGGACGCCACGTCCGATCCGGCATCGGGCTCGGAGTAGCCGAGGCACACGAGCGACTCGCCGCGGAGGATCTCGGGGACGATCTCGGACTTCTGCTGGTCGGTGCCGACGATGTGCAGGGTGTGGGCGACGAGCTCGGCGATCTGCCAACCCTCGATCGGCACGCCGACGCGGGCGAACTCCTCGCCCATCGCCGTCATCTCGAACACGTCGCGCTCCTGGCCGCCGTACTCGGCCGGCCAGGCGGCGGTCAGCCAACCCTTGGCGGCCATCGCCCGGTGGGTGTCCCAGTCGTGCAGCGTGCCGGTGCGGTGTACCCGGTCGGCGACCTCCGCGCCGTCGATGTCGTCGAGGAACGCGGCGACCTCCGCGCGGAACGCGTCGGCGTCGGATCCAAGGTCGAAGTTCATCGTGCAGCCTCCGCGTCGAACAGTGCTCCGGCGAGGTCGTCGAGCGCGTCCTCCGGATCGCCGGCCAACAGCTGCAACGCCTTGGCCCGGCGGAAGTAGAGCTGGATGTCGTACTCCAGCATGTAGCCGTAGCCGCCGTGGTAGTGGAGGCTCGCACCCGCGGTTGCGAACGCCGTCTCCGAGGCGAACAAGTGGGCCATGAGAGCGAGCTCCCTGGCGCGAGCATCGTCGGTGTCGATCGCCACCGCCGTCTCATAGGTCAGGAGGCGGGCGCCGTCGACGCTCACCGCGACATCGGCGAGACCGTGCTGGACCGCCTGGAACGACCCGATCGGCACACCGAACTGGAAGCGTGTCTTCACGTACTCCACGCCGAGGTCGAGGCTGGCCGCGCCGATCCCGACCTGGATCGCCGCGGTCAGGCACCGCCAGAGCGACATCGCCTCGCCGAACAACGCGGCCGCCTCGGCGCCCTCGGCGAGCACGGAGGCACCGCCGAGCGGCACGTCGGCCACGGCCAGCGACGCGAGGCTCGCTGCGGGACGGGTGGCGGCCGCGCAGTCGGCCAGCAGCAGCCGCTCGCCGTCGAACGCCACGACGAACGACGAGGCGGCCGCGCCCGGCACGAGGCGGGCGACGGCTCCGTGGGCGAGCGTCGGCGAGAACACGGCGATCTGTGCGCCCATCGCCACGGCGTCGGCCACCGGCGAGCGGCCGTGGATCAGCAAGGCGGCGACGATGCTCTCGGCGAGCGGGACCGTGGCCAGTGCCCGACCGGCGGCCTCGGCAACGACGACCAGGTCGACCGTCGATGCGGCCTCGGGTCCGACAGCGATGCCCGGCAGGCCCAGTTCGACCAGGGCCTGCCACAGCCCCTCGTCGAAGCCGTCGGGCTCGGCGGCGCGCACGCGCTCGGGAGAGGAGTGCTTCTGAAGGAGAGTGGTGACGACCTCGGCAAGCGCCCGTTGGTCGTCGTCGAGTGCGAGTTCCATGACACCTTCGATGTTGTCAGGCGCGCCTCGCTCCCGATGGGGTCAGAGCGATAGACACCTCGCCATGGTCACGGGTGCAGTTGCCGGACAGGTCGCGATCATCACGGGTGCCGGGCGGGGGCTCGGGGAGGCGTACGCCCGAGCGTTCGCCGCCGAGGGTGCGGCGGTCGTCGTCAACGACATCGACGGCACCGCCGCCGAGCGCGTCGCCGCGTCGATCGTCACTGGCGGCGGGAAGGCCGTGGCCAACAGCGAGCCGGTCGGCACCCGCGATGCGGCCGTGCGGCTCGTCGCCCACGCTCGCGAAGCGTTCGGCGGGGTGGACGTGATGGTCACCAACGCCGGCGCCGACCGTCGTGGCAGCATCTTCGACCTCGCCGATGACGACTGGGTGTTCACGCTCCAGACCCACCTGTTCGGGACGATCCACTGCGCCACCGAGGCGGCGCGGGCGATGCGCGAGCAGGGTCGTGGCGGCTCGATCGTCACAGTCGTGTCCGACGCGTTCTACATGGGGCTCGTCGGGCTCGGCCCGTACGGCACCGCCAAGGGCGGCATCTACGGCTTCATGCGCGGCCTGGCCGCAGAGCTGACCCCGCTCGGGATCAGCGTCAACGCCGTCGCCCCGCCGATGACGCGCACGCCCCCGGTGGAGGAGTTCCTGGAGAGCAGGGAGGCGACGGGTGCACCCCAGGCCGAGCTCGACTTCTACCGGGCCACGATCCAGCAGCCCGACGAGGTCGCGCTGATCACCGTCGCCCTCGCCACCGAGCCCGGCCGCACGCTGAACGGTCAGGTGTTCACGATGACCCGCGACACGCTCGCGTTGCTGCGCCCGAACGTGGCGACCACCGTGACGGCCGATGACCCGTGGACCGTGGAGTCGCTTGCCGCGGCAGCGACGTCGGTCGGTGAGCGAGCCACGTAGCCTGAGCGCAGCGACGAGAGGAGCTGACCGTGGACGACGATGTCATCGCCCAGATCGACCGGCTGATCGAGGAGGAGCACCGACTGCGCGCCACGGCAGTGGAGGAGCTCTCCCCCGACGATCAGGAGCGGATCGAGCAGCTCGACGTGCGCCTCGACCAGTGCTGGGACCTGTTGCGCCAGCGTCGGGCCAAGCGCGCCGCAGGCCAAGATCCCGACGACGCCCGGGTCCGCAGCCCCGAGATCGTCGAGCACTACCGCCAATGATCGAACTCGGGAGCGATCCGGGTGTCAGAGCACCCGAATCACTCCCGAGAACGCGTGGGGTGGGTCACCGTAGGCTTCGCGAGCGCAGCGAGCCCTACAGAAGAGGCACGACTTCCTTGATGAAGCGTTCCATCTGCTCGTCGGCCTTCGCGTAGGGGTCGCCGATGAGGTGGGGGAAGAGCACCAGATGCTCGAGGCCCAAGAGCTCGCGGTAGAACTGCACTCCCTCGGCGACCTCCTCCGGTGAGCCGACGAGGATCGTCTTGTTCTCGATCGACTCCTCCAGCGTCGGGATCAGGCCTGGCTTGGCCGGCCTGCCGTCCTCACCCATGTAGCCGCGGCTCCAGCCGTAGGGCCCGAGGAACTTCCAGAACTCGTCGTGCGGGTCGCGGGCGGTCGCCATCGCCTGCTCGTGCGTGTCCTCGACCCGGACGGCGACCACGAGGATCCGCTTGTCGCCCGGCGCCAGCTCCTCGCCGTGGGCATCGGCGTAACGAGTGCCGTAGCTGTCCCACATCCGCTTGATGAACGAGTGGTGCTGGTTCCAGTACACCGCACCGTGCCCGACGCGGGCCACGTACTCCTGCGTGGGAGGGCTGGTCACGGCCTGATAGATCTCGTACGGGTACAGCGGGCGGGGTACGAGCGAGAGGTGCTGCACCGTCGATCCCCGATCGGGGAGGCCCGGCACCGGGATCTGGAAGTGCTTGCCGCTGAACGAGAACGTCTCCTCGGCGAGCGCCGTGCGGACGATCGCCATCGACTCCTCGAACACCTCACGGTTGAAGTCGTCGTCGGCCTTCTGGTCGGGGTTGTCGAGCGAGCCGATGGACACACCCTTGTCGTTGAGGTGCAGCACCTCGCGCGGCACGGTGCCGCGCCCGACGCCGAGGATCGCCCGGCCGCCGGACAGGTTGAGCAGCGTCGAGAAGTCCTCGGCGAGGCGCATCGGGTTCCACTGCGGCACGACGTTGAACATCGTGCCGAGCGTGATCCGCTCGGTGCGGGCGGCGATCCACGTCGACAGCTGGATGCCGTTCGGGATCACCTCGTAGCCCTCGTACTGGAAGTGGTGCTCGGTGGTCCAGAACGAGTCGTAGCCGAGCCGTTCGGCCTCCTTGGCGGAGTTGACGTAGTCGAGCGTCGCCGACCAGCAGGCGTCGTTCGAGTACCGCCGGTCCATCGGGTCGGGCGGCCCGCCGCCGGCATCGTCCATCTCGACGCCGCCGAAGAAGAAGGCGCCAAGTTTCACATCCGGTCTCGCGGTGGGGGTGTCGGCCATCGGTCTATGTTCGCGCAGATGCCCGCCACGCTCCTCTCCAACGCGACGCTGCGCACGGGTGATGTGACCGATGTCCTGATCGTCGACGGGTTCATCGCCACTGTCGGACGAAACGCAGCCGGAGGCGTTGCTGACCTCGATGATTGCACCCGGGGTCCGACACCGGATGCAATGCCGGGCCAGGTAACGGGTGCCGTCGTCGAGGTCGATCTCGACGGCTGGTTGCTGCTGCCCGCCGGCGTCGAGCCGCACGCCCACCTCGACAAGGCGTTCCTCGCCGAACAGATCGTCAACCCGACCGGCGACCTCCTCGGAGCGATCGACGCGATGGCCGCGCACCGCCATCTGCTCGACGTCGAGAGCACCGTCGTCCGTGCAGAGCGCGCCGCTCGACTCCTCGCGGCGAACGGGTACACCGCGGTGCGCACCCACGCCGACACGACGCTCGACCACGGTTTGCGCAGCGTCGAGGCACTGGTGGAGGTCCGGCGCCGAGTCGCCGACGTGATCGACCTGGAGATCGTCGCGCTCTGCGGCTGGCCGATCACCGGCACCAAAGGCGCCGATCAGCGGGCGCTGTTGCGCGACGCCCTCGACGCCGGAGCCGACCTCGTCGGCGGCTGCCCGCACCTCGAGTTCGACGCCGGCACGCTTGCCGCCACCGAGGTCTTCTTGGAGGTCGCCGCCGATCGCGGCGTCGGCGTCGACCTGCACACCGACGAGACGCTCGACCCGTCGATCGAGGGGCTCGCCCAACTCGCCGACCTCGTGCTCGCCGGATTCCCCCTCCCGGTGACTGCCAGCCACTGCGTCAGCCTCGGCATGCACGACGCCGATCGCCAGCGAG
>CAZMGD010000016.1:0-43814 GCA_964565705.1 uncultured Ilumatobacteraceae bacterium
CACCGCCCTCGTCACGAGTCGTGAAGTAGACGACGGTGCCCCCGACCAGCAGCGCCGCGACACCGGCGGCGATGCCCCAACGGATGCGTGACCGTCGGCGGCGGGCGGCGACGGTGGCGGTCACGCCGCGGCGCGAGTGGACGCGCCGCCGCTCGACCGCAGCCCGGCGACGCTCCGTGCGGCTCTGGTTCGCTCTCGAATTGCTCATGGAGCGCCGAGTCTTGCCGAAAGACCTGAGCGGATGCTGAGCAAGCCGTCCGGACGCCGGTCCGGGCAAGCTACGGGCATGCTGATCGAGCCGTTCGTCGCGATGACCACCGATCCGGGCGGCCTCGCCTCGGCGCACTACGTGCACGTGGTCGGCGCGACGGTGTGGGAGCACACCGAGCCGGCCGACCCGTCGTGGTCGCGACACTTCCTCGGCGTCTTCGAGGGTGTCGGCATCTGGGCGGTCGATGTGCCCGCCGGCGACGACCCGGCCGACGGCGCGGCGGTCGACCTCTACCGGTACTTCGGGATGGCCGGCGAGCGCCGGTGGTCGGTGGCCGGCCGCGCGGTGCAGATCGTCGAATGGGCCCGCACCCACCGCTTCTGCGGTCGCTGCGCCACCCCGACCGTGCCGGTGCCGGGCGAGCGGGCGATGCGCTGCCCGGCGTGCGGACTGACGGCATTCCCGCGGGTGGCACCGGCGATGATCACGCTCGTGACGCGGGGACCGGCCGGGCCCGACCAGGAGGCGCTGCTGGCCCGCGGCCCGAACTGGCCGGTGACGATGTACAGCTGCCTCGCCGGGTTCGTGGAGGCGGGCGAGAACCTCGAGCAGGCGGTCCGCCGCGAGGTCCGCGAGGAGGTCGGCGTCAACGTCGGCGCGGTGCACTACCAGTCCAGCCAGCCGTGGCCGTTCCCCCACAGCCTCATGGTCGGCTTCCGCGCCGAGCACGAGAGCGGTGAGATCGAGCTCGACGGCGTCGAGATCGCCGACGCCGGCTGGTACCGCCGCGATCGGCTGCCCGGCATGCCCGGCGAGATCTCGATCGCTCGCAAGCTGATCGATGCCTGGCTCGCCGAATCCCCGTGACGGGTCAGGCCGAGAGCTTGTCGGCGAACCAGTCGAGGATGATCTCGGCGCGCTGCTTGCGGTGCACGGGCGACCCCGACCTCGACAGCTCGTGGTTCTCGCCAGGGAAGCGGTAGAACGTCACGTCCCGGCGCAGCATCCGCAGCGCGACCCACAGCTCCTCGGCCTGGTTGATCGGGCACCGGAAGTCCTGCTCGCTGTGCACCAGCAGCATCGGCACGTGGATGTCAACGGCCAAGCGTGACGGCGACATCCGTAGGTACTCGTCGGGATCGCTGACGTGGTCGGGCCCGTGCTCGGCACGGAAGAACGTGGCGATGTCGCTGGACCACTCCTCCGACAGCAGGTTGTTGACCGCCCGTTCGCTGCAGATCCCCCGGAACCGGTCGCCGTGCGTGGCGGCCAGCAGCGTGGCCATGTACCCGCCGTAGCTGCCGCCGAGCATGCCCACGCGCGCCGGGTCGCAGAACTCGTAGCGATCCAGCGCGGCGTCGAGCACGGCGAGCACGTCGGCGAGGTCGAGCGCCCCCCATCCAGAGCCCGGCGCCGTCGAGTGCTTCGGGCCCATGATCGCCTGACCCCAGACCTGCTCGCGGCCGCTCGAGCCCCGCGGGTTGCTCATGACGACCACGAAGCCCGCCGCAGCCTGCATCTGGCCCTCGTCGAAGAACGACTCGCCGTACTGCGTGTGCGGCCCGCCGTGCACGTTCAGGAGCACGGGATAGCGCTGTGCCGGGTCGAACCCCGCCGGCCGGAGGATCCAGGCGTCGACCTCACCGTCTGTCCCGGCCGTCGGGTCGACGCAGGCCACCGTGAAGTGCTCCCAGCCGACCGGCTGCACCTTGGAGACGTAGGAGGCGGCCACGGTGCTGAGCTGCACCCCGTCGGACACGGCGTCGCCGGCCCCGAGCGCGAAGACCTCGGCTGGCCGATCGTGGGCGCCGATCACGGCGACGATCGTGCCGCCGGCGGCGTCGAACGATCGCACCCACCGGCGGCCCTCGGTGAGCGCCGCTGGCGATGTCGAGCCGGTCGGGTCGAGCCGGAACAGGTGGGCGTCACCCCGGTCCTCGGCGTTGGCGAGGATGGTCGTCTCCGACAGCCACACCGGCGCGATCGCGCCCGAGGTCGGCATGAACGAGCGGTCCAGCGCCGACGAGATCCACTGCCGCTCACCACTGCCCAGATCGATCACGCCGACGTGGAAGTTCTGCGGGTACTCGAGTGGATCGTCGGCGCCGAGGAACGCGACCAGACGCCCATCGGGCGACACCGACGGCGCGTCGTAGACACCGGTGTGCTCGGTCAGTGCTCGGATGCCGACGTGCGGATGGTCGGCATCACGCCCCGACGTGTCGAGCGACACGACGTAGAGGTCGGAGCTGAGGTCGCGATCCCACTCGTCGTGCCGGGTCGCGCTGGTCACGACGCCGGATGAATCCGCCAGCCAGCTCACGCCGTCGTGCTGGAACGGCCCGGGGGTGAGGTTGGTCGGCGCCGCGTCGCCGGCTGCGGGCACGGCGTAGACGTGCTTCGGGCGGTCGAACACCCAGTCCTCACCGTTCAGGCGGCTGGCGAAGCGTTCGACCTTGCGTGGCGCCTGCCACGACTCGTCCTTGGCGTCGTAGCGCTCGTCACGCGTGCGGCTGGTGAACGCGATCCAGGCACCGTCGGGCGACCAGTGCACGTCACCGCAACCGTCCTTCATCGTTGCGATGGTGCGGAGCTCGCCGGCGACCGAGACGGGCAGCACGTGGAGCGTGGTCTGGCCCTGCTGCTCGCTGCGGCCCGATGTGAACGCCAGGTGCGCGCCGTCCGGTGACCAGGCGGGGTTGCCGTCGCGTTGCTCGCCGGCGGTGAGCGGGCGCGCCGGCGAGCCGGCGTCGGTGGGCGCGACCCAGACCTGCGTGCGCGTCGTGTTCTCGGCGAGATCGACGCGCGCCACGACGAACGCGACCTGCGAGCCGTCGGGTGACACGGCGGGCGCGCCGACCGTGACCTGCCCGTCGATGAAGCGTTCGGCGATGTCCTCGTGCTGCTGCGTCATGGCAGCCGACGGTACCGGTCGCTCAGCGGGCCCCAGCGCCGCCGCCCCCACCGCCGCCACCGCCGCCGCCGGAGAAGCCGCCGCCGGAACCCGAGCTGCTGGGCGGCGAGAACGAGCTGGCGATGCTGGAGCCGACGTCGCCCATCCGTCCGATGCTGTCGAAGCGGGCCGCGCCGTGACCGACGTACCAGGCGGCGAACGCCGGGTCGTTGGCCACCTCGGGCACCTTGAACGCGATGTTGCGCACGAGATCGCCCGACACGCCGAGGGCGACGGAGTAGACGAGGAAGCGCTCCCAGAGGATCAGGTGACCGACGGGTGCCTCGTCGAGCTGGGAGAAGTCCTTCAGGAACCTCTGGAGCCCCTTGGCCTTGGCGTGCGCCTCCGCGCCCGTCTGCGTGCGGTTGCCGAGCACGATCAGGCCGACGACGAACACGGCGACCGCGACCGCGATCGCCACGAAGCCGATCGGTCCGCTGAGGGCCAGCGCCAGCAGGCCCAGCAGCGCGATCGCCACGCAGACCGCGACAAGAACCAGGGTCGGCGTGCCGCGCGGGTTGGTGCTGTAGCCGCGGGCCTTGTACTCACGACCGATCTCGGATGCCCAGGCGCTCATCTCCTTCGACGCCGAGCTGCGGTTCTGGCGCGCCCATCGGGTCAGGTCCTGCTCGGCCATCACGGTCTGGCCGCGGAACACCAGGTCGAGCAGTTGACGCTCGAACGGGCGCACGTCGGGCCCGTACTGCTTGCCCATCCAGTGGAACGTGTGCTCCTTGCCCCGTTCGTCGGCGGAGATCCGGATGTAGCCGCGCTGGGCCATGTCCATCAGCGTGCTGGAGATCGCCTTCGGCCGATCGATGCTGCCCTTGCCCATCGTGGCCACGACGACGGCGGGTGGATCGTCCAGGGGCTCGCGCCAGTACTCGCCGAGCACCTCCTGAGACTTTGGTTCGCGGCCCCACTTCCGCCACACCCAGCCGAGGCCGAGCAGTCCGAGCACCGCGGCCAGCGGGCTGCCGACGAACCCGATCGGTCGGTACCACGGGTCGGGCTCCTTCGGCTTGTCGCCGAGATCGCCGATGAACTCGCCTTCCTCGGCCAGCACGTCGGCGAGGCGCGGGTCGCCCGACGGCGCCACCGTCATGTCGGTGCTGGGCACGAGGATCCGCAGCTCGACGAACTGCCCCGAGGGCACGTCGTCGACCTGGGCTGTGACGAGCGACTGGCCGAGCGTCACCGTGCCATTCGGTGGCCCGTGACCCCAGGCGCGCACCACGGTGGCGTCGTCGTCGGGGGTGTCGGGCGTCGCGTTGGGCGAGCTCCCCGGCAGGTGCACATCGATCAGCACCGTCCCGAGCCCTGGATGGTCCTCGCCGGTGAAGTCCCAGTAGAGCTCGGCGACGTCGGGTCCGACCTCGGCGGCGTCGCGCACCGTGTACGACAGCTCGTAGGTCGCCGTGGTGTCGTACGTGTCGCCGGGCAGGTGCCACTCGAAGCCACCGCTGATCGTGTCCGGTGCCGGGTCGACGACGAGCGGGGCGCCGTCCTGGCTCACCGTGAAGCCCTCGATGTCGGCGTAGGCGTCGTCGTCGAACTCGCGGATGCCGACCGTGAACGGACCGCCGCGGAACGTGTAGGTGAGCTGCTCGACCACCTGCAGGTCGCCGGTGGGCAGCAACGTGGCATCGGTCTGCCACGCGTCGATCGTGAACGACTTGCCGCTCGACGCCGAGGCCTGGCCGAGATCCCATCCGAGCAGCGTGACGAGCAGCAGGAGGATGAGCGCGCCGATCCGGCGGAGGGGGTTCACCACAGACCGAGTTGTTCGATGTCGCCCATCACGTCGGGCACGCTACGCCACACGGTCGCGCCCCTGGCGCCCCTGCGGCGCACCTCGACCCGGTCTGCCGGCAGCGATCGCGCCGCTCCCTTGCCGTCGTGGACGCGCAGGCTGCCGTCAGGCTCCACGCCTCCGAGCCGACCCTCCTGCCAGCGCGACCCCTTCCGGAACCGGACCGGCTCACCCGGCTGCAGACCGAGCCCGGGTAGGCGATCGGCGTCGGCCACGGGTCCTCAGCGCACGCCGCGCTCGTTCAGCGCCCGCGACTGGAGGCGGCGCATGCCGGCCAGCCAGCGGTCGATGTCGCTGACCTTGCGTTGCTGGTAGTCGCGCACCTCCGGGTGGGGGAGGATCAGGAATCGTTCGTCGGTGACCGCCTGGAGCACGACCGCAGCGACGTCGCCCGGCTCGAGCACCGCGCCGGAGGCCCGCACCGCGTTGCCGCCGATCATCGCGTCGGCGGGACCGTTCAGCATCGAGGTGTTGACGCCCTGCGGGCACAGGCAGCTGACCCGGATGCCACGGTCGCCGTAGGTGATCGACAGCCACTCGGCGAACGCCACGGCCGCGTGCTTGGTGACGGAGTAGGGGCCCGAACCGATCTGGGCCAGCAGGCCGGCGGCCGACGCGGTCGAGACGAAGTACCCCTCGCTCCGCTCCAGCCAGCCCGGCAGGAGGTGCTTGGCGGCCCAGCGGTGTGCGTGCAGGTTGACGTCGAAGGCCTGCTCCCACGCGGACTCCGCGGTGGCCTCCAGGTCGCTGCCGACGGCCACGCCAGCGTTGGCGAAGAACACGTCGATCGCGCCGAACGCGTCGATGACACCGCCGATGAGCGCGGCGGTCGCCTCCTCCGATGACACGTCCACCCCGACCGCGACCGCACTGCCCGGACGTCGACGATCGAGGTCGGCGGCGACCGCGTCGGCCCGTGTGACATCGATGTCGGCGACGACCACGGCCCGGGCACCCGCGGCGTGCACCGCTCGCGCGATCGCCTCACCGATGCCATTGCTGGCCCCGGTCACCACTGCCACCCGATCGCCCATGTCCATGCGCGGGATCGTATGCCGCAGGTCACCGACAGCGGATCACCGAGGGCGCCAGATAGGGTGCACCTCATCGAGCGCCGGGCTGGCTACCCTGGCTGACACAGCGCTCGAAGCGCACCGATGATGCTCCGCCTCAACCGCACGACACCCCCCAGCACAGCGACAGGAGTACCCACATGACCGACACTCGCGACGGAAGTGCAGTGATCGCTGAAGCGCTGTCTGTCATCGACAAGGCGCTCAGTGGCATGCTCAACCGCGAACTGGTGTCGTCGGGCGAGGTGGCCGACGTGCTGCTCGACGTGCGCTCCCTGCTGACCGCGCCGGTCACCGCCGACGACCTCGACGCCGTTCCCGTCGGTCAGTAGCCGTCGGGCGCCTATGGCGCCAGCGCGGCCAACTCCTTGAACGCCCGCTCCAGGCTGGTCCGGAGCAACACCGGGTCGTCGATCGCGCCGCTGTCCATGTGCACGCCCATGTCGAGGCTCCCGACGTGCGACAGCAGGGTGAGGTTGAAGGCCACGCCCGCCATCGGGCCCACCGGATAGTTGGCGGTGACCTCTGCGCCGGCGATGAACACCGGGATCGGCGTACCGCGCACGTTCGAGGTGGCGAAGTCGATCGTCTGGCTCTGCGAGCGGGCAAGCCGGGTGATGATGCTCGTCGGCAGTGCCGAGGCGAGTGCCGCGACGGCGTCCATGCCGCCTGCGGCCGACGCCTCCCGCGCCACTGCTGATCGATCGCGGATCTCGACGAAGCGGTCGGCCATCGGCATGTCGCCGGTCGGTACGAGCAGCCGGGCGAAGGAGAACGCGTTCGCGCCGGAGTCGTCCGTGCGCGTGCTGACCACCATCGACGTGCGCAGCTCCTCGACCGGCACCCCACGTTCGGCGTGGTAGCGACCGGCCGCATCGGCGGCCGCGGCCACGAACGCGTGGTTCAGTGTGCCGCCGAGGTGCCGGGCCGCGTCGCGCGTCTCGTGGAACGGAGCGCGCACCACCTCCAGATGGCGACGCAGCGACCGGCCGGTCCACAGCGGTGACCTGGCCTTGTCGGTCTCCGACAGCTGCGTGATGACCCCGCGCACGGTGCTGGCGGCGGCGGCGGAGGTCTCGGGGATCTGGCGTGGGTCGAGCATCAGGTCGCGCATCTGGCGGGCGACGGCGACCGGCAGTCGGAACCCCCCGGCGAGCAGCTCGCGCAGCGCGTCGGCCGGTGCGGCATCACCCCCGCCTGCGGCCATCGGCTCGGGTGCCGGGAGCGGGGCGGGCTCGGGAGCGTCGCGCTGGAAGTCGAGGTACTCGAGGGCGAGCTGCACACCCGCCTCACCATCGACGATCGTGTGGTGCAGCTTGGCGAGCAACGCCGCCTTGCCGCCGCGCAACCCCTCGATGACGTACATCTGCCACAGCGGACGGGTCCGGTCAAACGGGTCGGCGACGATGAGCGTGACGAGATCGAGGAGCTGACGCATCGTGCCGGGCTTGGGGACCGCGACCCGGCGGACGTGGAAGTCGATGTCGAAGTTCGGATCGTCGACCCACAGCGGCGCCGACAGGTTGGCAGGCATTGCCTGCACCCGCTGGCGCAGGCGGGGCACGGCGACAGCGGTGCGCTCGAAGCGCCGGCGCAGGCGCTCCATGTCCGGTGCGCGGTCGAGCATCGAGATGTTGGCGAACCCCGACGACAGGAACGGATCCTTCTCGAGGCGCCACATCAGCGCCTCGGAGTCGCTCATCTTCTTGTCGAACCGCAGTTGTCCCACGCGAGGGAGGCTACGCCTCTGGCTAGCATCGGCGTGTTCGACCGGTGAACCGGGGGGTCAGGATGGGCGACGAACCGCCGGTTGCCGGTACGGGCGTGCTGCTGGCAAAGGTCCGCGCGACCGATCGCCTGCTCGGCCTGTCCGATCGGATGGGCGTCGAACCGTTGCGCGCCGCCGTGCCGGGCGCCGCCCGTGCCGACCGGCCGGGCTTCTCCCTCGACGGCAGCCCGCAGTGGTTCATGGTCCGCGCCGAACCGTCCGCAGGCCCCTGGGATCAGGCGCACGCTCGCGTCGCCGCCCAGCTCGGCGTCGACGAGGGTGACGTGCTGTTCGTCGAGCCCGACCTCGTGCACTCGATCTACCGCGACAGCGAGCAGGATCGGGCCGGCGGCATGGCGGTCGGCTCGGACTGCCGGCCGATCGGCCAGGATGCGGGCAGCGGCAAGGCGACCGGCCAAGGTTTCGCCTGGCATCTCGATGCTGCCCACAGCGAGCTGGACGCGGCCCGCGCCAGCGTGGTGTTCACCGAGCCGCCGACGACGATCGCCCACCTCGACACCGGCTGGTCGCAGCACGAGACGGTGCCGGCGTTCCTCGACCGCCGACGACAGCGCAACTTCGTCCGTCCGGACGGTCAGCCGGGCAATGCCGAGGACCCGGACAACGAGGCGTTCCTGCTCGACAACTCCGGCCACGGCACCGGCACGATCAGCATCCTCGCCGGGGCGACGGTCACGGCCGAGAACCGTGTGCTCGGTGGCGCGCCCGACGCGCGCGTGGTGCCGATCCGCATCGCCGACCGCGTGGTCCTGCTCCGCACCAGCTCGCTCGCCCGGGGCATCCTGTACGCCAGCGACATCCGCTGCGCGGTCGCCACGCTGAGCATGGGCGGCGTGCCGTCGAAGGCCTGGGCGGAAGCCGTCGACGACGCCTACGACCTCGGCCTGTGCCTGGTCGCTGCGGCCGGCAACCGCTTCGGCGAGCTACCGCCGCGCACGATGGTGTACCCGGCGCGCTACGACCGGGTGGTCGCCGTGACCGGCGCGATGGCCGACGGTTCGCCGTACGAGAACCTCGCCGGGACCACGTTGGAGAGCTGCTTCGGCCCCGACAGCGCGATGGGCTCGGCGATCGCCGCGTACAGCCCGAACATCCCGTGGGCCAAGTTCGGCTGCCCGACGATCAGCCGTCTCGACGGGGAGGGCACCTCGGCAGCCACCCCGCAGGTCGCCGCTGCTGCCGCGCTCTGGATCGAGAAGCACAAGGGCTTCTTGCCCGACGACTGGCGGCGCGTCGAGGCGGTGCGCAACGCGCTCTTCTCCAGCGCCAAGTCGCGCAACCGCAGCAAGTTCGGCAACGGCATCCTCCAGGCGAACAGGGCGCTCGCGGTCGCGCCCAACCTGCAGCTCGGCAAGAGCGGTCGGTCCAAGCACAGCTGGGCGGTCCTGCGGATGCTGACCGGGCTCGCCGTCGACGGGGAGTCCCCGCAGGAGGAGATGTTCAACCTCGAGTTGGCACAGCTGTGGCTGACCAACCGTGCGCTGTCGGAGGCCGTCCCCGACCCCGAAGCGCAGCGCCAGCTCACGCCGGCGGCCTACCAGCAGGTGCTCGACATCGTGCTCGAGGACCCGACCGCGTCCCAGGCGCTGCGCCGCCACCTGCGCGCCCGCTACACCCCGATCACGAAGTCGACGCCCCCGAGCGGCGGCACCTCCGGCGGCGCCGCACCGGCTCTGGAACCGACCGCTGCCGCCCTGACACCACCCGCGCCGCCGTACCGGCGGCTGCGGGTGTTCGCCAAGGACCCGACGCTGGCGACGGCGTTCGCCACGACCTCGGTCGGGCGAGTGACGCTGGAGATCCCGTGGGAGCCGACCGAGGCGACGGCCACCGGGTTCCGCTCGGAGTACCTCGACGTCGTCGACGATGCGATCGAGGCGCCCGCCGGTGCGACGACGGCGGGACTGGACCACCCGCACCTGCTCGCCCAGGACGGGTGGGATCCCTCGCCTGGGAACCTCCAGTTCCACCAGCAGACGGTGTACGCGGTCGCGAGCAAGACGATCGAGCACTTCGAGCGTGCGCTCGGGCGGCCCGTGCTGTGGAGCCACCGGCGAGTGCCCGGCAAGCCCAACGACGACAGCAACTACGTGCAGCGCCTGACGGTGCGGCCCCACGCGTTCCGCGTCGCCAATGCCTATTACTCGCCCGAGGAGAGCTCGCTGCTGTTCGGGTACTTCACGCCGGGGGAAGGCGTCTCGCAGGTCCCGACGTTCCCCGTGTACACCTGCCTCTCGTACGACATCGTCGCCCACGAGACCACGCACGCGATCCTCGACGGCATGTACCGGCGCTTCGCCGAGCCGACCAACGTCGACGTGCTGGCGTTCCACGAGGCGTTCGCCGACATCGTCGCCCTCCTCCAGAGCTTCGACCTGACCGATCTCCTCGCGCACCAGATCCGCGCCAGCCGCGGCGACCTGCGCGCCGAGACGTTGCTCGGCAAGCTGGCGGTCGAGTTCGGTCACGCCGCTCGCGGTCGCGAGGCGCTGCGCAGCGCGATCGGCAGCTCCGTCGACGGCAAGTGGGTGCCGTCCATCCCTGATCCGACCGCGCTCGCGAGGCTGACGACGCCGCACGACCGGGGCGCGATCCTCGTCGCCGCGGTGTTCGACGCGATGATCGCCATCTACGAGGCGCGCACGGCCGACCTGTTCCGGTTGGCCACCGGCGGCACGGGTCGGCTGCCCGACGGCGCGATCCACCCCGACCTGACCGCCCGCCTCGCCGCGGAGGCCGCCACGTCGGCCCGCCACCTGCTGCAGATGTGCATCCGGGCCCTCGACTACCTGCCGCCGGTCGACGTCACGTTCTTCGACTACCTCCGGGCGCTGATCACCGCCGACGCCGAGTACGTGCCCGACGATCGCTACGACTACCGCATCGCGGTCGTCGAGGCGTTCACCAAGCGCGGCATCGTGCCGGGGGAGAGCGACGCCGAGGCCGACGGGTTGCGGTCGCTCTCGGCGGACTCGATCCGCTGGGCGAGCTTCGACGCGTCCGACGCGATCGGCGTGACCCGGCACTACCGGGCCATCGTGCGCGCGCTCGGCGAGTACGCCGACGCGTGCGTGTACATCCGCGACCGCAAGCAGCTGTTCGACGTCACGCGGAGCCACCGGGCCAAGCTCAACCGCATGTTCCGCGGTGCGTTCGAGGACAAGCCGCAGTTCCGCACGGGACTCGGTCTCGATCCCGGCGCGATCGAGGTGCACACCCTACGGCGGGCGATGCGGGCGCGGCCGAACGGTCGTGTCGACCCGGAGGTGATCGTCTCGCTCACCCAGTCGCGGCGCACCCCTGCTGACCGGACGACCGGCACGCCCGCCTACCAGCGGCTCGGCGGGGCGACGATGATCGTGAACCTCGCCGAGTCGGAGCTGCCGCGCTACCGGATCGTCAAACCGGTGAGTGATCCCGAGCGTCAGCGAGCGGCTGCGCGGTTCCATGCCGCGAACGAAGCAGATCCGCTGCGCGCGCTCTACCTCTCCCCGCGCACCGACCAGTTCGCGCTGTTGCACCATCTGGCCGACCGGGCGTAGAGGCCTCGGCGCCCGACGCGGTTCACTGGATCGCATGGTCAGCGCCGAGGATCGTCGACGTCTCGCCCGCCAGGCCGCTGCGCTCGTGACCGCCGAGAGCGACGACGAGGGCACGTTCGAATGGCGACACGCGATGATCGAAGACGCCAACGCCTGGCGTGCAGCTCCTGGAATCCCGCCCCTCAAGACCGAGGGTGAGCTTCACCGTCGTGCACGAACCCTCGGACTACTGGACTGAATTTCGCGACGAGCTGTCAGCGCTTGGCCTGGAACCGGTGCTGGTCGGCGCACTCGCCGCGATCCGGTATCGCTCTGCGCAGCGCGCCACCACGGACGTCGACTTCCTGGTGCGTTCGCTGGCCGGGGTCCGCGAACGCTTCGAGGGGCTCGGCTGCGACGTGCGCGTCATCGTGCACAAGCTGCTCGCCTGGCGGCCCCGCGACCGGGACGACGTGGCGTCGATCCTTGCCGCGGGTCACGACCTGGACGTACTCAGTTCGGGATCGACGTGTGCTTCAGCTCGTTGAGGATCGGCCAGTCGATGTCGTCGAGCACCCGCTCGATCGTCGCGATGGCGAACGCGCTGTCGCCGTTGGCCCCGCGCATCAGGCGGACGAACACCGCCGCGTCGCCGACGATGAACGTCGGAACGCCCCAGACGTCGTGGCTGGCGACGTAGGCCGTGTGCTCGGCGCGCACCGTGGTCAGCGGGCGACCGGACGCGACCTCGGCCCAGGCGGCCTCGGCGTCGACGCCGGCGTCGACCACGACCTTGGACAGCACGTCCCGGTCGCGCAGGGAGCCAGTCGAGACGTGGCGGTGCTCGAACAGGGCGTGGTGGGCAGCCAGGAAGACGTGTGGTTGGGTGTCGCGAATCGCCACGGCGAGCTGTTGGGCGAGGAGACCGGTATCGGCGTTCGGCGCGTCCTCCGGGCGATCCCAGACATCGGATTCGCCGTCGACGACATGGGACTGTCCGAGCGAGAACGGCAGGAAGCGCACGTCCCAGTCGGCTCCAGCCTGCAGCCCGGTGATCACGTGGTCGTGGACGATGCGGGCGAAGGGGCAGCGGTAGTCCCAGGTGAGTCCGAACGATCGAGTCATGCGAGAGCAAACCGCCGGGCGCGGCGATCGATTCCCAGGCGGGTCGCACCGCTGCGCACCGCGAGCTGGCCGAGGGCGAGTCCGAGCGCGGCGCCGCCGATCACATCTGACGCGTGGTGGATGCGCACGTAGGCGCGGCTCACGGCGACGACCGAACCGAGGCCGAACCACACGGGTGCCGTGCGTCGGCCGGTCCAGGACGTGAGCACCGTGGCGGCGAACATCGCCGAGCTGGCGTGCCCACTGGGGAAGCTCGACGTGCTCGGGGTGCGGACCTCGTAGCGCTCGTCGCCGGTCTCGGTCGGTCGAGTGCGGCGGAACAGGCGCTTGACGCCCTGGTTGACCAGCAGGCTCTCCGTGCCGAGGAGCGCGGCGAGCACGACCGCCTGCCGCCGCCGGTCACCGCCACCGAGCAGCCGAGCGAGCCCGGTGACCTGCCAGATCGCACTGAAGTCGCCGAACGTGCTCGCCGTGTTGAACACGCGATCCGCAACCGGGTTGCCCCGCACCCGTTCGAGTTGGGCATCGGCCCACGCGTCGAACGCCTCGACGTGAGTGGTGATCTCGCTCGCTCGGACGGCCATCACGCGGCGACCGTGTGACCGTAGAGGGCCGGTGCCTCGATCTTGGCCAGCGAGGGATCTCCGCCGTATGCCGGGCACCATCGCTGGAACGCGCAGAAGCTGCACAACGCCCCGGTGCGTGGGCGGAAGTCGTCCTTGGCGATCGCCCGCTCGACCGCTTGCCAGACCGCCGCGGTGCGGGTCGTGATGAAGCGCACCGACTGCGCCGTTGGGGTGGCCTCGATCGTCTCGCCGGAGCGCAGGTACATCAGCCGGATGCGCGCCGGCCGCTTGCCGAGCACCTGCTCGCACAGGAACGAGTAGAAGTGCACGCCGGAGAGGCGTTGCTGCTCCTGACGGGCGCCGGGCGCGCGGCCCGTCTTGTAGTCGGTGACGACGAGCTCGCCGTCGGCGTCGAGCTCGAGCCGATCGATGATGCCGCGCAGCAGCAGCCCGCCGGCGGGGGCCTCGAGGCGCAGCTCGAGCCCGATGTCGCGCACCTGTTGCGGATCCTCCATCGACAGGTAGCACGCCACGAGCGCCCGGGCATCGGCGAAGAACGCGTCGGACGCCTCCTCGTCGAGATGGAGGTCGACGAACTCGGGGTCGGTGCGGTACTCCTCGATCGCCCGGTCGAGTGCCTGGAAGGCGGCGTCCGGCGTGCGTCCGGCCGCCGGATGGGTGAACAGCAGCTCGAGGGCCCGATGCACGAGCGAGCCCTTGGTGGTGTGCGGGCTGGGCGGTTCGGGCAGGCGATCGATGTTGGCGAAGCGGAACTGCAGCGGGCACGACGTGAACGCCTCGACCCGGGACGGGGACAGGCTCGGGACCGTCATCGTGCTCATGTCCGCCATCGTAGGTGGCGGGTGTCGCACGGTTCCGGACCCCCCACCCATGGTTCCTGCAGTCGGATCGGTCCCGGCCGGGACCGATCCGACTGCAGGAGGGTCGTGGGGGAGTGGATCAGGCGTCGAGGGCGGCGGCGAAGGACTCGATCTCGGCGGCGAAGACGGTGGGATCCTCCATCGGCCCGAAGTGGCTGAGCTGATCGAGCCGCTCGAACGAGGCGCCTGGCGTCGCCCGTGCCAGCACCTCGGTGAAGCCCGACGGCGCGTAGGGCTCGACCCGTCCGGCCAGGTACCGGGTGGGCACCCGCAACTCGCCCAGGCGCTCGAACGTGGCGTCGTTGCCGCCGGTCTCGAACGTGCGCGCCTCGTGCCCGGGCGTGCACTTCAGGTGCACCCGCCCGTCGTCGCCTTCGCGCATGCCGAAGCGCACGTATGCCTCCAGTGCGTCGGCGCGGAACGCGTTCAACGGTGGCTTGGAGGAGAAGTTGGCGATCGCTGCCTGGTAGGACTCGAACGTCGGTCGACGACGGCGTGCTCCCTCCGCCAGCGGGTTGCCGGCGATGGCCAGGCGCCCCTCGACCGGCGGCACGACGATCGGCTCGAACAGCAGCAGGCCGGCGAACAGCGACGGCTCGTCGAGCGCGGCCATGATCAGCGCACCGCCGCCCATCGAGTGGCCGACACCGAGCAGCGGCCCGAGCTGACCGGCGAGCTCGCGGGCCGCGGCCAGGGCATCGGTGCCGTAGCCGTTCCAGTCGACGTCCCAGCCGGCCGGGGCCGTGCTGTCGCCGAACTCGCGGAAGTCGAGCGCGGCCGAGGCGCGTGCCAGCTCGTCCGCCACCGGCTGGTAGCAACGGCCGTGGAAGCCGTTGGCGTGGGCGAACAGCGCCGCTGGCTTCGAACCGGACCGGCCGAGGACGTGGACCGCGATCGAGGCACCGTCGGGTGTCGCGACTCGGATCACGCCCGCTTTCGCTCCTGCCGGCGTCGCCACCACCCGCTGAACAGCCGGTCGAGGACCACGCCGAGCGCCACTGCGAGCAGCAGTGACGTCCAGATCCGGGCATGTACTTCGAACACCAGGAAGTCGATCGACGTGCGCTCGCGGTTCTGAAGGATGAAGACGACCGTGACGACAGCGATCGCGACGAACGCGATCAGCCGCCACGGTGTCTGCCGTTCGGGCTGACCGGCCTGTCGGTACTCGGGCTGGGACATCGCTGCCAGCTTGGCAGCTACGACAGCGCCTTCATGAACAACTGCGTCTCGTCGCCGATGTGGCGGGGCACGACGTAGTCGTCACGATCGGTGATCTGCGACCAGTGATCGCGCACCGACTCCGGGTTCAGCTTCTCGGCGACGAACCCCTGCGTCTCGCCGACGAACACCTCGGCGACGCGGCCGCCGCCGACGGAGAACACCCGACCGGTCGGCTCGCACTCATCGCTGACCAGGTAGGCGACCAGCGGCGAGATGAACGACGGGGCCAGGCGATCCTCGAACGCGGCGAGGATGTCCTCGGTCATCCGCGTCATCGCCAGCGGGGCGATCGCGTTGGCCTTGATGTTGAACTTCGCGCCCTCGACGGCGAGCACGCGGGTCAGTCCGACCAGGCCCATCTTCGCCGCGCCGTAGTTCGTCTGGCCGAAGTTGCCGAACAGCCCCGCCGCTGACGACGTGGACACGATGCGGCCGTAGCCCTGCTCGCGCATGCGCGCGAACGCCGGCCGCGTGACGTTGAACGCGCCCTTCAAGTGCACGTCGATCACCGCGTCGAGCAGGTCCGGCGTCAGGTTGTGGAAAGCCTTGTCGCGCAGGATGCCGGCGTTGTTGACCACGATGTCGACCCGCCCGAACGTGTCGAGCGCTGTCTGCACGATCGCCGCGCCGCCGTCGACGGTCGCGACGCTGTTCGTGTCGGCGACCGCCTCGCCGCCGAGCGACGTGATCTCGTCGACGACGCGCTCCGCGGCGCCCTGGTCACTGCCCGTGCCGTCGACGGCCCCGCCGAGGTCGTTCACGACGATCAGCGCACCACGGGAGGCGAGCAGCAGTGCGTGCTCCCTGCCCAGGCCGCCACCTGCGCCCGTGATGACGGCGACCTTGCCGTCGTACCCGATGTCTGTCATGAATCGTCCTTGCTCGTCCCTCCGATTGGCTGGCACACGGTACCGGCCGACCTACCGTGCACGGCCAATGCGAGTGCTGCGCGATGACCTCGATCGCCGGATCGTGCGCCTCGCCCTGCCCGCCCTCGGCACCCTCGCTGTCGAGCCGCTGTACGTGCTCGTCGACACGGCGATCGCCGGACGTCTCGGCACGGAGGTGCTGGCCGGGCTGGGGCTGGCGGCGGTCATCCTCCTCACGATCACGTCGCTGGTCGACTTCATGGAATACGCGGCGACACCCGTCGTCGCGTTCCTGCACGGTGCCGGCCGATCCGACGACGCCCGCCGCGCCGCGGGTGACGCCGTCATCCTCGCCGGCCTGTTGGGCACGGTGGTGGCCGCGGTGGTCGCGCTCGCCGCTCAGCCGCTCGTGCACGTGTTGGGCGGGCGCGGCGAGGTCGCCGACAACGCCGTGCTGTACCTGCGGATCATGTCGGTCGGCCTCCCCTTCGTCTTGTTCGTGCTCGCCGGTCACGGGGTGATGCGCGGCGTCAACCAGCTGACCAAGCCGTTGGTGATCGTCGCCGTCGCCAATGCGCTGAACCTCGTGCTCGAGATCGTGGCCGTGTACGTCTTGCACTGGGGGATCGCCGGCTCGGCGTGGAGCACGGTCATCGCCCAGGTGCTGTCCGCCGGGTGGTTCCTGTGGATCATGCGGCCACACCTCACCGCGACGGCACCTGCGTGGCGCCGTTACCGGCCGTTCCTCGTCACCGGCTTCCATCTCGGCCTCCGGGCGGCGGCCATGTTCGTGGTCTGGATCACCTCCACCGCTGTCGCCGCACGCGTCGACACGCCGACGCTCGCCGCCAACCAGGTGGTGAACCAGCTGTTCATGTTCCTCGCCCTGTCGCTGGACGCGATCGCGATCCCCGCCCAGTCCTTGGTGGCCGGTGCGCTCGGCAACGACGACCCGCCCGGCGCGGTGCGCGTGGGAGACGCCGCGACCCGGCTGTCGGTCTGGGCCGGGCTGGCCGTCGCCGTGCCCCTCGCCGCGCTGAGCCCACTGATCCCGCACGCGTTCACCGGTGACCCGGCGGTCGTGTCGCGCGTGACCGCGGGTCTGCTGGTGCTCGCGGTGATGCAGCTGCCCGGCGCGGTCGCCTTCGCGCTCGACGGCGCACTGATCGGCGCCAACGACGAGCGGTTCCTCGCCCGGGCGGCGATCATCAACCTGCTCGCGTTCCTCCCGCTGGCGCTGATCACCGTGTTCAACCCGGCACTCGGGATGCTCGGGCTGTGGGGCGCCCAGCTGATGTGGATCACGATGCGGGCCGGTGTGAACCGCTGGCGGTGGCGCTCCCGGCGGTGGCAGCAGTCGCGCAGCGGGGTCGTGACGGTGGCGTGATCCCGGCCCGCCGGTGGCACGATGTGGGGCATGCCCGCCGCGATCCCGAACGTGCTCGCCGAACACGACGCCGCCGTCGCCTCCGGGGGCGCGCTCGACATGGACCCACAGGCGTCGAGCGCGGCGATCGACGACCTCCTGTTCGGCGCGGTCACCGACGTCGACCCGGGCCCGAACACCTGGGTCGGCAGCGTGCACATCCACTGCACCGACGTGGACGGCGAGTGGCTGGTCGTCGGCGAGACCGGCCAGACACCGGTCGTGACCCGCGAGCACGCCAAGGGCGCCTGCGCGCTGCGCGGGCCGGCCGCCGACCTGTTGCTGACGCTCTGGCGGCGCGTCGGTCTGCACCACGTCGACATCGTGGGTGACGCCGACCTCGCGGCGCGCTTCGTCGAGGCGACCGACCTGCCGTGAAGTCGCTCGACGCGCCCGTGCTCGATGCCGACGTCGCGGCGAAGCTCGACGACCTGCGCGCACGGCTGGCCGCGATGGGCGAAGTCGTGGTCGCGTTCAGCGGTGGTGCCGATTCGGCGTTCCTCGCCGCCGTGGCCCACGAGGTGCTGGGGGATCGGGCGCATGCGGTCACCGCGGTGTCGCCGAGCCTCGCCGGCGACGAGGAGGTGGACTGCCGGGCGCTCGCCGCCGAGTGGGGCATGCGCTGGACGCCGGTCGTCACCGAGGAGATGGAGCGGGCCGCGTACCGGGCCAACGACACCGACCGGTGCTACCACTGCAAGGCCGAGCTGATGGACGTCGTCGGCCCGCTCGCCGATGCCACCGGTGCCACGGTCGTGCTCGGCGTCAACGTCGATGACGCGCTCGACCCCCACCGTCCGGGCCAGCGGGCAGCGGCCGAGCGCGGCGCGCGGTTCCCGCTGCTGGAGTCCGGCTTCGCCAAGGCCGACGTCCGCGCCGCGTCGCGCACGCTCGGCCTGCGCACCGCCGACAAGCCGGCGGCGGCGTGCCTCGCCAGCCGCATCCCGTACGGCACCGAGGTCAGCGTCAGCCTGCTCGGCCAGGTCGATCGCGCCGAGTCGACGCTGCACCGTCTCGGGTTCGCCCAGGTGCGCGTCCGCCACTACGGCGACACCGCCCGGATCGAGCTCGATCCCGCTGACCTGGTGCTCGCCATCCAGCGCCGCCACGAGGTCGTGCAGGCGCTCCGGGCGATCGGCTTCCGCTACGTCACGCTCGACCTCGAGGGGTTCCGCTCCGGGAACCTCAACGGCGAGGTGTCAGAACCGGCCGGGTCGGATGCTGGCTCACAGTCCGCAGAGCTCTGACACCGGGGTGAGCAGGCCGACGACGGCTTGGATTACCGTCGTTGCTCCGAACCGTCCAGCGACCACCTTGGGGGATCCATGAAGTTGGCGACATCGATCAACTACGTCAGTGATTTCCCGGCCAACGTCAAGCTCGTCCAGGACCTGGAACGGGCGGGCCTCGACACCGTGTGGATCGCCGAGGCCTACAGCTTCGACTCGATCAGCCAGATCGGGTACCTGGCGGCCAAGACGGAGTCGATCGAGCTCGGCACGTCGATCCTCAACGTGTACTCGCGCACGGCGGCGTTGATCGCGATGACCGCCGCCGGCTGCGATTACGTCAGCGGCGGTCGCTTCGCGCTCGGCCTCGGCGCATCGGGCCCGCAGGTCGTCGAGGGGTTCCACGGCGTGCCCTACGAGCACCCGATGCGACGCACGATCGAGTACATCGAGACCTGCCGCCTCGTGTGGAAGCGGGAGGCGCCGCTCGAGTACCACGGCCAGACCGTCGACATCCCGCTGTCGGAGGGCGGTACGGGGCTCGGCAAGGCGCTGAAGATCATCAACCACCCGGTGCGCTCGAACATCCCGATCTGGTGGGCCAGCCTGATGACCAAGAGCGTCGAGGCCACCGCCCGCCACGCCGATGGTTGGCAGCCACTGTTCTTCATGCCCGAGAAGTTCCGGGTCGTCTGGGGCGACGCCTTGAAGACCGGTCTCGCCGAGCGCGACCCGGCGCTCGGGCCGCTGCAGATCTGCACCGGCGGGCTGGTCGCGATCGGCGAGGACCTCGTCGGCGAGGCTCAGACCCGGATCCTCGACGTCGTCCGCCCGCACATGGCGCTGTACGTCGGCGGGATGGGCGCCCGCGGCAAGAACTTCTACAACACGATCGCCCAGCGCTACGGCTACGAGGCCGAGGCCGAGGCGGTGCAGGACCTCTACCTGGACGGCGACAAGGCCGGCGCGGCCGCCGCACTGCCGGCGGAGATGGTCGAGAAGACGAACCTCGTCGGGCCGAAGAGCTACGTCGCCGAACGCATCGCCGCCTATCGGGAGGCGGGGGTGACGACGCTGCAGGTGAACGTGGGCGGCAGCGACCCGGTGCGCACGATCGAGACCCTGAAGGAGCTCGTCGGATGACGGGCGCACCCCCGATCGAAGAGGTGTCGAACGCGCCCAAGTTCCACAAGGACCGCAGCGGCTACGCGGCAGCATTGGCGAGTTGGTTCGCCCGCCAACGCGCCGACGCGTCGGACGTGACGGTCGGCGGGATCGACATACCGTCGGCGACGGGCTTCTCCAATGAGACCGTGTTCTTCGACGTCGACTGGACCGAGGACGGCCAGCACCACCACGAGCGCTTCGTCGCCCGCATCGAGCCACCGACCGGCGCGCTGTTCCCGGCCCAGACGCCGGAGTGCTCGGTGTCGGTCGCGGTGCAGTACCGGGCGATGGAGCTGGCCGGTCGCCACGGCGTGCCGATGTGCCCGCTGATCGGCAACGAGTCCGACCCGTCCGTGCTCGGCCAGCCGTTCTTCGTCATGGGCTTCGTCGAGGGCGTCATCCCCGCCGACGTACCCCGGTACTCCCAGGCCGGCTTCCTCGTCGACGACGCCACGCCCGAGCAGCGTGAGCGGCTGGTGCGCACCGGTCTGGAGGCGATGGCCAAGGTGCACGCGATCGACTGGCGCTCGGCGGAGCTGGAGTGGCTCGACGCCAGCGGCACCGGCAACCCGACGCAGCAGGTGCAGATCGATCTCTACCGCCGCTTCGTCACCGAGCAACTGCACGGGCGCCCGCACCCGGTCATGTTCGCGACGCTCGACTGGCTGGAGGCCAACGACCCCCACGACGAACGGGTCGGGATGATCTGGGGCGACACCCGCCTCGGCAACATCATCTGGCGCGACTACGAGCCCGTCGTCGCCTGCGACTGGGAGGCGTGCGCGCTCGGCCCGACCGAGGCCGACATCGGCTGGTGGCTGATGTTCGACCGGATGTCGTTCGACGACCTCGGGGCCGAGCGGATGGAGGGGTTCCCGACCCGGGAGCGGATGATCGAGCTCTACGAGAACGCGTCGGGCCGGGCGGTGCGCGACCCGCACTACTGGGAGGTGTTCGGCGCGATGCGGTTCGCGGCGATCATGATCCCGCTCGCCGACCGCATGGTCGACGCCGGACTGATGCCGGCCGAGATCAACATGGCGGTCGACAACGACGTCACCAAGGCGATGGCGGCGCTGCTGGGCTGACGGCTCGCGGCGCCGGGGCAGCCAATCGGGCAACCGCGGCCACACCACCGTCAGGCGTAGTCGCCCTGCACGTTGACGATGAGGTTGATCCGGCTGGAGCTGCCGGTCGCGCTGGTCAGGTCGCCGAGGCCGAGCCAGTTCACGAGCAGGTCCTGATCTGCGACGCGAAGCCGAGCGCAGCCGTGGCTCGCCGGCGAACGGGGCACGTTGAGGGCACCGTGGATCGCCTGCCCGCGGTCGAAGTAGATCGGCTTGTACATGTTGCCGTTGAGGGGGTTGTCCTCGGCAGCGGGATAGGTGGTGCTGTCGTGCCACCCGCCGTTGCCCGCCGCCGGGTCGAACCGGAACGCGCGCGAGCGGTCCTGGCCGCGCGTCGGGAACTCGTCGATGCCCGTGGAGGTCGGGAACACGTAGACGATCTGGTCTGGGCCGGCCCCGACGAACATGATCTGGCACGTCTGATCGATCAGGGCCCAGCGCTCCGCCGACATCGCCGAGCTCTGTGGTACGGGCAGGAAGGTCATCGCCATCAACCACTGCTCCTCGTCGCTGCCGGCCACCATGTCCTGGGTGCTCACCGGCAGGCCCATGGCCAGGCGGAACGCGCACAGCCGCTGGCGGGTGACGGGTCCCGAGATGCCGTCGACGGTGAGCGCCGACGCGGTGTAGGGCGCGAACAGCTCGTTGAGCTTCTCCTGCTGGCGCACCACGTTGGCCTGGTTGGCGATCGACTGCACCGCCGCGTTCGGCTCGACGCGCTGCTCGCCGGTGATGTCGTCGATGCCGTTGCCGACGCAGACGTCGAGGAGTTGGTCGGGATGGATCGTGTCGTCGGGCAGGCCGTTCTCGTCGCGCACCGTCTCGGGCGTGACGATCTCGTCGGGGATGCGCCCGGTGATCAGCGTCAGCGAGTCGCCGGTGACCACCTGCACCACGCACGCCGGGTCGTACACGTTCAACGCCGGCAGCGTCGTCGTGGTGGTCTCCGGCACCGTCGTCGCCGCTGCCGTGGTGTCGGGCGCCGGTGTGGTGTCGGGCGCCGGTGTGGTCGTCGACACCGTGGTCGGTGCCGGCAGCGTCGTCGACGTCGCGTTGGTCGTGGCCGTCGTGGGCTCGATGCGAGCGTCGGTCGTGACCGCGGCGGCGGTCGTCGTCGGCGCCTCGGCTCCGTCTGCGTTGCTGCAGGCGGCGAGCGCCACGAGAGCGCCCGCGAGGATCAGGGCGCTCCGCCGTCGAGACATCTGCCAAACCGTATCGGCCGGCTCGACTCGCGAGCCGTCACCCCTGACCGGCTCGGCGCGGGTGTCCACGTCTCACAGACCCGGACAACCCGGGTTGAGGCTTCCGACCCTCGAGCGTGCGAGCATCGGCTCGGGGATCGACGAGGGGAGCGCGATGAAGGCGTGGAGGGTGCACGAGTTCGGTGAGCCGGCGGACGTGTTCGTGCTGGAGGATGTGGCCGAACCGACGGCCGACGACCTGGCCCAGATGGGGATGAGCCTCGGTGGTTGGGTGCCGCTGGCGCCGGGCGTGCAGCCGTACGCCGACTGGGTGCTCATGAGGATGCACGCCGCCGCGCTCGCCTTGCCGGACGTGACGATGAGCCGCGGCACCTACCCGGTGCCCGTCGGCCGGCCGTACACGTCGGGGCAGGAGGGTGTCGGCACGGTGATCGGTGCGTCAGCGAGCCGCGTGCACCTGCTCGGCAAGCGCGTGGTCGCGTGCACGATCCAGCCGTGGGGCGGCCTGGCCGAGGTCGCGGTCGGCGTGGGGATGATCTTCGAGGTGGCCGACGAGATGAGCGACGAGGAGGCTGCGGCGTACGTGATCGCCGCACACACGGCGTACCACGCCGCGATCCGCCGGGGCGGCATCGCTGCAGGGGAGACGGCGGTCGTGCTCGGCGCCGCGGGCGGCCTCGGCGCAGCGATCGTGCAGCTCTGCGTTGCCCGAGGCGCGCGCGTGCTCGCGGTCGTCGGCGGCGAGGAGAAGGCCGCGGCATGCCGCGAGCTCGGCGCCGAGGCGATCGACCACAGCGCCGGCGACTTCGTCGAAGCCGTCCGAGATGCCACGGGCGGTCACGGCGCCGACGTGATCATGGACCCGGTACAGGGCGAGATGGGGGCGCACGCGCGGCGGGCGCTCGCCCACGCCGGCCGTCACGTCGTGTGCGGCCACGCCGGCGGGCTGATCCCGCACGATCCGGACTTCTACCTCTACAACCAGACCCTGGTCGGCTGCGACCTCGGCGGGTACGGCCCGGTCGAGATGTTGCGGATGCACCGAGAGGCACAAGACGAGCTCACGACCCTGATCGCTGACGGCCGTTACCGGCCACTCGTCGGGAGGACGATCGGCTTCGACGAGGTGCCGAAGGCCCTCACCGACCAAGCCGCGCGACGCACCACCGGCCGAGTCGTGGTGCACATCAGGTAGTGGAGGGCCGCAGAGCGACAAGGCAGACGTCGTCGCCGAGGCTTCGCGAGCGCAGCGAGTCACCCGAACGGAGCGAGCGCGGCCACGAACCTGCGCTGCAGCCGCTCACGCGAGCGCAGCGAGCCTCGGCGGCGTGCCCAGGCGCAGACAGCGAGCGCAGCGAGCCATCAGACGAGTCCGCGCAGCCACCACATGGCGAGGGCCCACGCTGTCGCGAGGAGGGCGAGGCCGGCGGCAGCCCAGGCCCAGGTCTGCTCGGTCTGGATCTCGATCGGGTCGCCGACCGTCGTGCCGAGGTCTTCTTGGATGTTGTCGTAGGCGTCCTGCAACGCCTCGGCGGTCGGGGCTTCGTACGCCTCGCCGCCGGTCACCTCGGCGGCTTGGGCGAGCTCCGGGTACTTCACCGGCACCGGCACCAACTGGCCGGTGGAGGGGTCGACGATCGTGCCCTCCTCGGTGCCGAACGCGATCGTGTACACCTTCACCCCGGCGTCGGCTGCCACCTGGGCCCCGTCCTCGGTCGGCTGGCCCTGCGTCGTCTCCCCGTCACTGAGCACGACGACCGAGCCGAGCGGGTCGTCGCCGGCATGCTCCGGTTCGAGCAGCGACACGGACTCCTCGATCGCATCGCCGATCGCGGTTCCCTCGCCGAGCTCGAGATCGTCGATGCCGTCCTCGAGCTTCTCGCGATCGAGCGTCGGCGGAACCTCCAGCTTGGTCTGGGCACTGAACGAGACGAGTGCGATCTGCACGCCCGGATCCACCTGGCTGATGAAGTCCTTCGCCGCCTCCTTGGCAGCTTGCAGGCGGTTCGGGCTGACGTCGTCGGCGCCCATCGACAGCGAGACGTCGAAGGCGAGGACGATCCGCCCGTCGTTGCTCGTCGGCTGGAGCGCGGTCTCGTAGGGGCGGGCGAGCGCGACGACGCCGATCGCCAGCCCGGCGACCTGCAGGGCGGCGACCACGTGGCGGCGCCAGCGCGGCCGCCTGGGGGCGACGCTGTCCAGCAGTTCGATGCTCGTGAAGCGCACGACGTGCTTCGAGCGGACGAACTGCATCGCCACATATGCCACGGCGAGCGCGATGGGCACGAGCATCCACCACAGGCGTTCCGGGTTCAGGAAGTCGATGGCGAGCATCAGCGCACCACCCCGGGCCTGGCCTGCCCGCGCACGGCCTGCATCCGCCGCCGCCGGAGGTGGTTGACGATCGTCGGCAGCCACTGCTCGTCCGTGCCGAGCACGATGTGATCGACCCCGGTGGCCAGGAGCGTGCGGCGGATGTCGTCCTGCTTGGCAGCTGCGGCCGCGGCGAAGCGGCGCTGCACGTCGGGCGTGACGTTGACCTCGCGCTGGGCGCCGGTGGCCGGATCGGCGACCGTGATCCAGCCGACCGGTGGGATCTCGCGCTCTCGCTGGTCGATCACCTGCACGGCGAGCGCCTCGTGGTTGCCGGCGATCGCGCCGAGCGTGCGCTGCCAGCCGGTGCCGGCGAAGTCGCTGATGACAGCGACGAAGCCGCGCTGCTTGGCGAGCGCGGCGACGCGGGCGAGGGCGGCGCCCAGGTCGGTGTGGCCGAGACCCTCGACGTCGGGTGCGCTGGCGATCGCCTGCAGCACCGCGCGCACCTGGTCGCGGCCGGGGCGCGGCGGGATGAGCTTGACGTACGGGCCGGCGGCCAGCACGGCGCCGAGCCGGTTCTGGTTGCGGGCGGTCAGGAAGCCGATCGTCGCCGCCGCAGCGAGCGCGATCTGCGACTTCTGAGCGCGGGCGGTGCCGAAGCGCATCGCCGCCGACGAATCCACGACGAGCCATGCCTGGAGGTCACGGTCGGCGATCAGATCGCGGACGTGGAGGTCGTTGGTGCGGGCGGTGACCGCCCAGTCGATGCGGCGCACGTCGTCGCCGGGCTGGTACATCCGGGCCTCGCCAGGCTCGCTGCCGTGGCCGGGGGTGATGCCCTGGTGCTGGCCGTGCAGCATCCCGTCGAGCTTGCGGTTCACCGTCAGCTCCAGCGTCCGGATCAGCTCCGCCACATCGCTCGACCCCGGCCCCACCGGCCACCGGGTCTCACTCATCGGTGCTCGCTCCGCTGCGTGGCGGGCGCCCCAAGTCCGCCTCCCCATCCGAACTCGGGAGCAAATCGGGCGTCCTGGCACCCGATTTGCTCCCGAGAACGAGAAGGGGTGGGGGAGGGGCGCTGCGCGGTGATGACCGACGCGCTCATCTCCGGGGGCTGACCCAGGTGGCGGGGACGATGGAGAGCAGGCGCTGGAGCACGTGTTCGATCGTGATGTCACGGGCGAGCGCGTCGTAGGTCAAGAGCAACCGGTGGCGCAGCACCTCAGGGGCGATGTCGAACGCGTCCTGCGGGGTCGCGAAGTCCCGGCCGCGCAGCAGCGCGAGCGCCTTGGCCCCGCGCACCAGGGCGAGCGTTGCACGAGGGCTCGCACCGAGTGCGATCACGCCCTCGAGGTCGTTGAGGTTCCAGCGGCTCGGGTAGCGCGTGGCCTGCACGATGTCGACCGCGTACTTCTGCACGGTGTCGTCGACGAACACGTTGTCGACGGCGTTCTGCAACATCCGCAGGCCGTCGAGGTCGATCACCTCGCTCGGCGTCGGCGCCGCCACGGTCATCCGCTGCAGGATGGCGAGCTCCTCGTGGGCGCTCGGATGGGTCATGACCACCTTCATCATGAACCGGTCGCGTTGGGCGTCGGGCAGCTGGTAGACGCCCTCGCTCTCGATCGGGTTCTGGGTCGCGACCACGAAGAACGGCGTGGGCACGTCGTGGGTCTGGCCACCGATCGTGACGTGCTGCTCGGCCATCACCTCGAGCAGCGCCGACTGCACCTTGGCAGGCGCGCGGTTGATCTCGTCGGCGAGGAGGAAGTTGACGAACACCGGCCCGAGCTCGACGTCGAACGTCTCGCTCGACGCCCGGAAGATGCGGGTGCCGACGATGTCGGACGGCAGGAGATCGGGGGTGAACTGGATGCGGGCGAAGGTGCCACCGACGGTGGTGGCCAGCGTCTCGGCGGCGAGCGTCTTGGCAAGACCGGGCACGCTCTCGAGCAGCACGTGACCCCTCGACAGGAGACCCACGAGCAGGCGCTCGAGCAACCGTTCCTGACCCACGATGACCTTGCGCAACTCGAAGAACACCCGCTCCAGCACGGCGCTGGTGGTCGCCAGTCCGTAGCCGGGGTTCGTGCCGCCGCTCGGGGGGATCAGGTCCGCCGCCCCGTTGCCGGCGATCCTGCCGTGATCCATGTCGTGCCTCCTCTACCGAGAGGCGCACGGTACCGCCGGGGTCCGCGGGGTCGGACGTCGCCTCAGGAAACTCTCAGGATCCTCGACGCTCCTGCTCAGGGGACGGTTACGTCCGGGCCTTGATCGCGCTCGGGCCGAATGTGGTCTTGCACGTCCGGCACCAGAACGCCTGCTCGAGCTCGGTGTCGCACGGCGCGTGCACGAGCACGGCGGTCGGTTCGTCGCCTCCCATCCAGCGGTCGCCCCAGCGCAGGAGCGCGACCAGCATCGGCGACAGCTCCATCCCCATCGGGGTGAGCCGGTACTCGTAGCGGACCGGTCGCTCACCGTAGGGCGCCTTGGTCAGCACCCCGGCCTCGACGAGCCGCTTGAGGCGGTCGGCCAGCACCGCTCGGCCGACGCCGAGGTCGGCGCACAGGTCGTCGAAGCGGCGCACGCCCCGGAACACGTCGCGCACCACGAGCATCGACCACTTGTCGCCGACCAGCCTGGCGACCTCGGCGATCGTGGTGGATCCGTCGGACACGATCTGGACGCTACCGACCGCCGGCGGCCGAGTCGGGTTCGCATTCCGAACTCGACTTGCTAGGGTGCGGCCCCATGACGCACGGGGTCACGCCGGAAACATCGCTCGGGGAGCTGCTGGCGGGGGCGTCCGCCCGCCGCACCTCAACACGGATCACGTACTCGCCGAAGGTGTTCATCCCGCTCACCCGGCTGTGCAACGACTCGTGTACCTACTGCACGTTCGTCCAGCCGCCGGCTCGCTTGGAGTCGCCGTACCTCACGCCCGAGGAGGTGTTGGCGATCGCCCGGGCCGGTGCGCGGGCGGGGTGCCACGAGGCACTGTTCACGCTCGGTGAGCGTCCCGAGGCGCGCTACGAGGTGGCTCGTCGATGGCTGAACGAGCACGGCTGGTCGTCGACGGTCGACTACCTGGCGGCGATGTGCCGGCTGGTGCTGGAGGACACCGCGCTGCTTCCGCACGCCAACGGGGGAGCGCTGACGGTTGACGAGCTGGCCCTGCTGCGGCCGGTGTCGGCGAGCCAGGGGATGATGATCGAGTCGGTCAACCCCGACCTGGAGTGCCACCAGCACGCGCCCGACAAGGTGCCCGCGCGGCGGCTGGCGACGCTCGACGCCGCCGGCGAGTTGGCGATCCCGTTCACCACCGGGATCCTCGTCGGAATCGGTGACACGCGCGCCGACCGCGTCGCCGGATTGGACGCGATCGCCGCCAGCCATCGGCGCTTCGGCCACGTGCAAGAGGTCATCGTCCAGAACTTCCTGCCCAAGCCGGCGACAGGGATGCGCAACGCCCCAGCCTGCCCCAGCGACGACTACCTCTGGACGATCGCAGCCGCCCGCGTGATCCTGCCGGACGAGGTGCACCTCCAGGCGCCACCGAACCTCAGCGACGACTTCGGCGCGCTGCTCGACGCCGGCATCGACGACTGGGGCGGGGTGTCGCCGGTGACGGCCGACCACGTGAACCCCGAGCGGCCGTGGCCTGCGCTCGACCGACTGCGCGCGATCACCGAGGACCGCGGGTTCGAGCTCGCGCCTCGGCTCACGATCTACCCGTCGTTCGCCGCGGACCCGGACCGCTGGCTCGACCCTGCCCTGCGGTTCCCGGTGCTGGATCGCAGCGACGCCGAGTCGTTGGCGCGCGACGATCCCGGCGCGCACTTCCCCGAGCGGGTCAGCGGGACGCGCGACTCGGGCGACGGCGCGGACGTGATCCTGGTCGGCGACCGCTCGACGGCGTGGTACAGCGGGTCGCCGGCCCATCCACCCGTGCTCGTCCCAGGGATCGCCACGCCGATCCGGGGGGCGGTCGCCGAGGTCCTCGACGGTGTCCTCGCGGGGCAGGAGGCGGGCATCGACGAACTCGTCACCCTGTTCGGCGCCCGGGGTCGCGAGGTCGCGGCGGTCGCCGAGCTGGCCGACGAGCTGCGCCGGGAGACGGTCGGGGACGCGGTCACGTGGGTGCACAACCGGAACATCAACTACACGAACGTCTGCACGTTCAAGTGCCGGTTCTGCGGGTTCGCCAAGGGCAAGCTGTCGCTCAACCTCCGCGGCACGCCGTACCTGCTGACGCTCGACGACATCGCCGAGCGGGCCCGCGAGGCGTGGGATCTCGGCGCCACCGAGGTGACGCTGCAGGGCGGCATCCATCCGAGCTTCGACGGCGATTACTACATCGACGTCACCCGCGCTGTGAAGTCGGCCGTACCCGGGATGCACGTGCACGGCTTCACCGCGCTGGAGGTCACCGAGGGCGCCAAGCGGCTGGGCGAGCCGCTGGAGCAGTACCTGCTGCGGCTGAAGGACGCCGGGCTCGGCACGCTGCCGGGCACCGCCGCCGAGATCCTCGACGACGATGTGCGGGCGATCTTGTGCCCCGACAAGGTGAACACCGAGGAGTGGTTGTACGCCCATGAGACCGCGCACGGCATCGGGCTGCGGTCCAACGTGACGATCATGTTCGGCTCGGTCGAGCAACCGGTGCACTGGGCCCGGCATCTCGTCCTGACGCGCGAGCTGCAGCGACGCACCGGGGGGTTCACCGAGTTCGTGCCCCTTCCGTTCGTGCACATGGCGTCGCCGATCTACCTCCAGCACCGGGCCCGGCGCGGGCCGACGTTCCGCGAGACGGTGCTGATGCACGCCGTCGGCCGCATCGCCTATCGCGGCCTGATCGACAACATCCAGGCGTCGTGGGTGAAGATCGGCGTCGACGGCTGCCGCCAGCTGTTGCGGGCGGGCGTGAACGACCTCGGCGGCACCCTGATGAACGAGAACATCAGCCGCGCCGCCGGGGCCGAGCACGGTCAGGGCATGGAGCCGAGCGACTTCGCGGCCGTCGTCGCCCCGCTCGGCCGCCGCCTCGCCCAGCGCAGCACCACCTACACCGAGCCCGCCCCCGCCCTCCGCTGACCCGCTGGGGCGCGCAACGCGCACCCTGACCTGGCGCAGCGCGCCCTGAAGTTGGATGGGCGCGGAACGCGTGCTCTGGCGTGCGCAACGCGCCCGTTCACCTGGTGGCGTGGGCGGCCAGGAGGTGGGTGATCACGGCGGTGACCTTCTTCGCCGTCGGGAGGTGGAGGTACTCGTTGGGGCCGTGGGCGTTGCTGCCGGGACCGAGGGCGCCGGTGACGACGAACTGGGCGTCGGGGAACTGCTCGCCGAGCATGCCCATGAACGGGATCGTGCCACCCTCGCCGAACGCGCGCGCCGGCTGGTCGAAGGTGGCGACGGACGCCTGCTCCAGCGCTGCGGCGAGCCACGGCGCGAACGGGGGAGCGTTCCACCCACGCCCGCTGCCGCCCGGCGTGTAGGTGACCGCCGAGCCGTATGGCGGGTCGGCCTCCAGCGCCGCCTTGACCGCAGCCGAGCACGCCTCGGGCGAAGCACCCGGCGGGATCCGGAAGCTCAGCCGCAGCGCGGTGTACGGGCGCAGCACGTTGCCGGCGCGCGCGGACGGGGGCCAGCCATCGGCGCCGGTCACCGACAGCGTCGGGTGCCAGGTGCGCGCCAGCAGCTGTTCGGCAGGGTCGTGCACGACGGGCCCGGCGCCGTCCACGAACGGGAAGTGCTCGGCGACGGGTTCGGGCATCTGGGCAGCGGTCGTGGCGGCCTGCTCGATCCGGTCGGACGGGATGTCGACGTGCATCTCGCTCACGAGCACGCGTCCGGTGTCGACGTCCTCGATGCGGCTCAGCAGCTGGCGGGCGATGCGGAAGCTCGACGCCACGACGCCGCTCGCCTCGCCGGAGTGCACACCCTCGGTGAGGACGTCGACCCGGAGCACGCCGTCCACCAGCCCCCGCAGCGACGTCGTGACCCACAGCCGGTCGTAGTCGATGCACGCCGAGTCGAGGCAGACCACCAGGGTCGGGCTGCCGAGCCGGTCGCCGAGCGCCTCGAGGTGGAACGGGAGGTCGGGGCTCCCGCTCTCCTCGCTGGCCTCGATCAGGACGACGCAGCGGGCGTGGGGCAGACCGTGGCGCTGGGCGAGCTCGATCGCGAGCATCGACGCGAACGCGCTGTACCCGTCGTCGGCTCCGCCCCGTCCGTACAGCCGGTCGCCCTCGATCACCGGGGTCCAGGGCCCGAGGCCCTCGCGCCACCCCTCCATCTCGGGCTGCTTGTCGAGGTGGCCGTAGAGCAGGACCGTGTCCGCGCATGCTGGATCGGTCGGCGCCACCTCCATCACGATCAGTGGAGTGCGGCCGGGGATGTCGTGCACCTCGACGCTCAATCCCTCGATCGGGCGGGCCGCGCACCACGAACGGATCAGCTCCACCGCACGATCCATGTGGCCGTGCGCCGACCATTCGGCATCGTAGGCCTCGGACACGTTCGGGATCGCGACGTACTCCTGCAGCGTCGGGAGGATGTCGCGCTCCCAGCTCTCGATCGCGTCGTGCAGGATTGGATCGCTCATCGGGTGCTCCCCAGCCGGTCGAGGATCGCCTCGGCGTCGCTGACCATTCTCAGCAGGATCTCGCCGGCAGGTTCGAGGTCGGTGATCGCGCCGACGCTCTGGCCGGCGGGGAAGAACTCCCGCGCCGGATCCACCGCCGTGTCGTCGGGCCAGCCGAGGTGGTACACGCCGGCCTTGACCGACGCGCTCACTTGCGCAGGGAAGCGCTGGATCTCGCCGGGGTGGGCCTCGTGGTGGTCGGTCCACGTGTTGCGCACCACCCGGCAGGTCTTGCCGGTGTACGCGCGGCTGACGATCGTGCCGTCCTCGGCCGTGGCGAGCAGCGTGTCCTTGTAGCCGGGCACGGCCTTGGCCTCCGGCGTGGCGATGAACCGAGTACCCACCCACACGCCGTCGGCCCCGAGGGCCAGGGCGGCGGCGAGACCGCGACCGTCGAACAGCCCGCCGGCGGCGACGACCGGCACCCGGGCACCGACCGCATCGACCACCTGGGGCACGAGCGCCATCGTGCCGATCGTGCCGGTGTGCCCGCCGGCCTCGGTGCCCTGGGCGACGACGAAGTCGCAGCCGCTCGCCACCGCGCCGAGGGCATGGCGCACCTTGCCGCACATCGACCCGACGAGGACTCCCGCGCGATGCAGCAGATCGATCGCCTCGCGGGGCACCCCGAGCCCAGCGACGAAGATCCGGGCGCCGCCGTCGATGACGGTCTGGATGCCGTGCTCCACCTGATCCGGGAGTGCGGTGAGGAGGTCGACGCCGAAGGGTCGGTCGGTCAGCTCCTTCAGTGCGCCGATCTCCTGCTCGAGCTCGCCGGCGCGCATGCTGGATGCCCCGAACGTGCCGATCCCACCGGCCTCACTGACGGCAGCGACCAGCCGGTGGTACGACACGCCTCCCATCCCGGCGAGCATCACCGGGTGCTCGATACCCAGCAGTTCCGTCAACCGAGTCCGCATCTGCCGAACCTAGTGCTCGCTGCGCTCGCTGGCGGCGCCTGGGCCCGCCGCGGGCCCCGGTGAGCTCACTCGGCCACGTCGATCACACGCCCATCTCGGCCCATTTCACGCCGGGTTGACGGAGGAAGCGGCGGTGCCAGCGGCGGGGGGTGAGGGCGATCGCTCGCGGTTCGTCCTCGAACATCCACCGGGCGAAGTTGCGGCGGGTCCACTCGGAGCGATCGACGAGGCGGATGCCGGCGTCCACGGCGCGGGGGTGGGTGATGATGCGGCCCATCGCAACCGACATCCGGTGGTCGGCCAGCAGGTGGGCGCGGACCGCGGTCCGGTACCGGGCACCGGCCGCCCCCGGGGCGTCGTCGCCGCCGCCGGCGGCGATGGCGGACGCGGCCTCGATGCCGGTCAAGAGCGCCTGGCCGATGCCCTCGCCGGTCAGCTGGTCCGTGGCCGCGGCGGCGTCTCCGACGAACAGCACCTGCCCGATCGCCAGCGTCGCCCGGTCGACCCGAGCCGGGATCGGCCAGGCGAGGTGCCGTCCCTCCATCTCGAAGCGGTCGCCGAGCGCGGCGCGGACGTGGGGCCGCTGCACCAGCTCCGGCCACAGCGCACGCATGTGCTGCACCGAGTGACCGGCCGTGCGCAGCAACCCGAACCCGATGTTCGCCCGCCCGCCCGGCAACGGGAACGACCAGGCGTAGCCGGGCAGCAGGTCGGCGTCGAACCACACGTACAGGCGCTCGGCGGCTGGGCCGGTCACCCCGCTCGCGTACTGACGGAACGCGTGCCACTCACCGAGGTACGCCGCCTCGTTGAGTCCGAGCGCCTTGCGGACCGGGCTCCACATGCCGTCGGCGGCGACGACGTGCCGGCACTGCAGCTCGCCGAGGCTGTCCACGTCCACGACGAGACGGGTGGGATCGTCATCGGGTGGCGGGACGAACCGCCCGAACGAGCAGCCCTCGTGGACGGTCGCCCCGGCGCGGCGGGCCAGGTCGACGAGCGCAGCGTCGAGCTCGACTCGGGGCGCCACCGCGGCGAACGCGCCGTCGGACGGGAGGCGCAGGAGGATCTCGCGCCCGCCGGGGGCGCGGATCGCGACGTCGTGCACGTCGAACCAGCTGGGCACGGTCGCGGGGTCGAACCCGAGATCGGCGAGCAGGCGCAGGCACAGCGCGGTCAATCCGTCGCCGCAGCACTTGTCGCGTGGGAACCGGGCCTTGTCGACGACGGTCACGTCGAGGCCCATGCGGGCGGCGGTGATCGCGGCGGCGGCACCGGCCGGCCCCGCTCCGACCACCAGCACGTCCGTCTCGATCACGTGAGGGGAGGATATCGACGGTGGTTGCCCGGGGAGCCAGACGCGTCAACGGCCTGCGATGCGCGTCCTCATCGCAGGCCGTTGAGCGTGTGCGTCACCGGCGACCTCTGGGGGCAGCTGTCACCGGCGACACGATCTGGCAGGACGTAGATTAGGCAGACCTAACAATCGACGTCAAGTGGATTCTTGCTGCGTGCCGAGCCGGATCGCCGGGGTCAGCCCGTTCGAGGCGTCGTGCCAACTCGCCCGATGGGCGTGGACCCGTGCCATCAAGTCGCCGTGCACGAGCGCGTAGAGCGCGTCGCCCGGACACTCGGTGTAGGTCATGTCGCGGTGTCCGGCGATCGTCGACGTCGACACGGCGGTACCGGCCTTCCAGCGGTTCGAGCCGCGCGACACGAACGACGTCTGCGCGCCCGGGGAGGTGTCGATGCTCGACCGTTCCGCCAGCCAGGCCAGGGTCGCCACCAGCGATGCTTGCGCAGCCTCGGTCGGCAGGTGGTCGCTGAACGTCCCGATCATGCAGACCAGTTGGGCGAACCCCTGGCTGCCGCCCGTCGCGTCGGCCTCCATCGGCTGCAGGATCGAACCGGCGCGGCCCTCCCACACCAGTCCGTCGCGATCGACGAAGAACTCGTAGCAGACGTCCGCCCAGCGCTTGCTGGGATCGTTGCTGGTGTGCCAGGCATACGCGGTCCGCAGCACCGACACCGTGGACTGGTTCTCGGCGCCCGCGGTGTGGTGCACGAGCAGGAAGCGGACGTCGTCCTCGCGCCGCAGCGGTCCGGTGGGCGCGAGGTCGCCGCCCCACGCGTCGCGCGGGACGATCCGCAGACCCGGCGCCACGAGCGCTCCGGCGGGTGAGGCGGGTGCGGCGCGCCCGCCGTCGGCGCGACCGATCGACAACGCGGCGGCCGCCACGGTCGCGGCGGCGAGCACCTGGCGGCGTGTGGTGCGACCGGATGATCGGTCGGCGAGTCGATGGTCGTCGCACACCCTCCGAACCGTAGACGGGCAGTTCAGGCGTCCGTGCCCTCGCAGCTGCTCGCGGTCGCCCTCCTCTCGCAGCTCGACGAGCTCGCCGACGATCGGCGGATGCTCGCCCTGGGCTGACGCGGCCACACTTGAACCGCACGGTCATCCTCCGCTAGCAAGCACTGGACACCAATCCGAAAGTGGGGTTCCGGCATGGCAGCACTCTGCGAGGGACGCGTCGCGATCGTCACCGGTGCGGGCCGCGGCATCGGCCGCGAGCACGCGCTCATGCTCGGCGCGCACGGCGCCAAGGTGGTCGTCAACGACCTCGGTGGGTCGATGGACGGCTCCGGCACCGACGCGTCGCCGGCGCAGCAGGTGGCCGACGAGATCGTCGCCGCCGGCGGGGAAGCCGTGGCCAACGGCGACAACGTCGCGACCTGGGACGGCGCCGAGCGCCTGATCGGCCAGGCGATCACGGCATTCGGCGACCTGCACGTCGTCGTCAACAACGCCGGCATCCTCCGCGATCGAATGCTCGTCAACATGACCGAGGCGGAGTGGGACAGCGTCATCACCGTGCACCTCAAGGGCACGTTCGCACCGTCGCGCCACGCGGCTGCGTACTGGCGTGATCAGTCCAAGGCCGGCAAGGACGTCGACGCCAGGATCATCAACACGACATCCGTGTCGGGCATCTACGGCAACCCCGGCCAGACCAACTACGGCGCCGCGAAAGCGGGCATCGCATCGTTCACGAACATCGCCGCGCTCGAACTCGCCCGCTACGGCGTCACCGTCAACGCCGTCGCCCCGAACGCGCTGACCCGGATGACCGAGGGCCTCGCCGGAGCGCTCGCCGCCGACGACGACCGCCGCGAGCAACTCGCCCCACGCTGGATCGCACCGATCGTCACCTGGCTGGCATCGACGGAGTCCAAGGGGGTGTCCGGGCGCGTGTTCGAGGCGGCCGGCGACGTGCTGGCGATCGCCGAGGGCTGGCACCGCGGCCCGCGCACGGCACCCGTCGACGACCCGACCCGCCTCGGGTCGGTCGTCGAGGATCTGTTGTCCCGGGCCCGCAAGGCGGCGGGCATGAACGGGGAGGATGGCTCGTGGCCACAGCCGAAGGACTGACCCGCGGACGGAAGCAGCCAGTGAACGAGGAGGACACCGCATGCCGCTGAACCCCGACTCCGTCGGCTCGACCTCGGATCCCGTCGAGGTCTCGTGGACGTCGAAGGACGCGCTGCTCTACGCCGTCGGCATCGGGGCCGGCACGAACGAGCTCGCGTTCACGACCGAGAACACGTCCGGCGTGCCGCAGCGCGCGTTCCCCACGTTCCCCGTCGTGATCGGCGTCGGCCAGGGCGCGACCGCCGGCGCGATGAGCAAGGTCGGCACGTTCGACCTGGCGATGCTCGTGCACGGCCAGCAGGCCGTGACGCTGCACCGGGAGGTGCCGGCCGCGGGCGCGGCGACGGTGACGTCGACCATCGCCGCGATGTACGACAAGGGCAAGGCCGCGGTCGTCGTGTTCGACGCCGAGGCCGTCAGCGACGGTGAACCGCTGTACACGACACGGATGTCGGCGTTCATCCGCGGCGAAGGCGGCTGGGGCGGCGACCGCGGTCCGAGCGGCCCGCAGAACGTACCGCCCAGCTCGTCGCCGGATCAGCAGGTCACCTACCAGACCTCGCCCGATCAGGCCCTGCTGTACCGGCTCTCGGGCGATCGCAACCCCCTGCACAGCGATCCGAGCTTCGCCAAGCTGGCCGGTTTCGACGCGCCGATCCTCCACGGCCTGTGCACGTACGGGTTCACCGGGCGGGCGCTGCTGCACACGCTCGCCGGCGGCGATCCGGCGCACTTCCACCACATCGAGGGGCGGTTTTCCTCGCCGGTCGTCCCCGGCGAGGCGCTCACGGTGTCGATGTGGCACACCGGTCCCGGCGAGGCCGTGTTCACGACCTCTGTCGCCGACCGGGTCGTGATCGACCAGGGCTTGGTGCGATTCTCCTGACATGCCTGCCATCGCCGTCCTCGACGACTACCAGCACGCTGCCGAGGGGATGGCCGACTGGTCGTCGCTCGAAGGGTGCACGACGACGTTCTTCCACGAGCACATCGCCGATCCCGACGCCCTCGTCGAGGCGCTGCAGCCGTTCGAGATCGTGGCCGCGATGCGCGAGCGCACCGCGTTCCCGCGCTCGGTGCTGGAGCGCCTGGGGAACCTGAGGCTGCTGGTCACCACGGGTCCGTTCAACGCGGCCATCGACATCGACGCCGCCACCGAGCTCGGCATCACGATGAGCGGAACCCTCGGCACGCCGACGCCGACGCCGGAGTTGACGTGGGCGTTGATCCTGGCCCTCGCCCGCCAGGTGCCGCGCGAGGACGCGGCGATCCGCGCCGGGAAGTGGCAGGTCAGCGTCGGGACGGAGCTGGCGGGGCGCACGCTCGGCCTGCTCGGCCTGGGCCGGCAGGGGATGCAGGTGGCACCGGTCGGCCGGGCCTTCGGCATGGACGTGGTCGCGTGGAGCCCGAACCTGACGACCGAGCGGGCGGAGGCCGTCGGCGCGCGGCTCGTCACGAAGGACGAGCTGTTCCGGCACTCGGACTTCGTGTCCGTCCACCTCGTGCTGTCGGAGCGGTCGCGGCACCTCGTCGGCGAGGTCGAGCTGCGGATGATGCAGCCGACCGCGTATCTCGTCAACACGTCGCGCGGTCCTCTGGTGGACCAAGCCGCGCTCGTGCGCGCGTTGCACGAGGGGTGGATTGCCGGCGCCGGCCTGGACGTCTACGACGTCGAGCCGATCGAGCCGGACAACCCCTTGCTGGGCGCGCCGAACACGGTGCTGACCCCACACCTCGGCTACGTCGCCGACAAGAACTACCGCGTGTTCTACGGCAACATCGTCGAGGACATCGCCGCCTACCTGGCGGGCTCACCGATCCGCCTCGTCGAGCGGGCGCCCAACCGATGAGCGGGCGCCCACTGTCAGGCCTGGATGCCGATATCGGTCTCGAGGCCGGGCAATGAGCGACCTGCCGCTCGCCGGGAAGGTCGCGCTCGTCACCGGTGCGGCGCGCGGGCAGGGCCGCTCGCATGCGCTGGCCCTCGCTGCTGCCGGTGCGTCGGTAGCGCTCGTCGACGTCCCGTCGGGCCTGTCGTCGGTGCCCTACGAGGTGGCGTCGGTCGACGACCTCGCCGGCGCGGTGTCGGCGGTGGCGACGCTGGGTGTCGGGGCGCTCGGCATCCAGGCCGACGTCCGCAGCCGTGACGCTGTGCGGGCCGCGGTGAAGCAGGCGGAGAGCGAGCTCGGCCCGGTCGACGTGCTCGTGGCCAATGCGGGCATCTGCTGCACGGGGCCGTTCGCCGACGTGGACGAGGCGCTGTGGGCCGAGAGCATCGACACCAACCTCGGCGGTGTGATGTGGTCGATGCAGGCGGTCGTCGCCGGCATGGTCGAGCGCGGCTACGGCCGGATCGTCGCCACCGCGTCGATGGCGGCGCGCGGCGGCACCCGGAACCTGTCCGCCTACTCGGCGTCCAAGTGGGGGGTGGTCGGTCTCGTCAAGTGCCTCGCCCTGGAGGTCGCCGGCACCGGGGTCACCGTCAACGCGGTGTGCCCTGCCGCGGTCGAGACGCCGATGGTGCTGCACGACACGAACTACCGCCTGTTCTGCCCGGATCTCCCGAACCCGACGATGGAGGACGCGATCGCGCGCTTCCGACGGATGAGCCCGCTCGGCGAGCCGTGGCTCCAGCCCGAGGACGTCTCGCGCTCGGTCATGCACCTCGTGCTCGACCGGGGGCTCACGTCGGGCCTGGCGCTGGAGCTCGGCCTCGGTGGATCGGCCAGTCGCGTCTGACGCCGTTACGCTCCAACACGAGTCGAACGGGGGTAGGAGATGACCGACACCGCAGTGGGCACGTTCACCAGGATGGACGACGCCACGCCCGAGCAGCTGGCGATCGTGGTCAGCGAGGCCCAACGGCACCTCAATGCCCACGTGGCCGACCGGATGCTGGAGCTGCTCGACACCCTGAAGGGCCCGACGCTCGGCTACCAGGTCGATCGTTACGAGCACTCGCTGCAGACAGCGACGCGTGCGCATCGCGATGGTGCCCGCATCGACATGGTGATCGCCGGGCTGCTGCACGACGTCGGTGACGCACTCGCGCCGGCCAACCACAGCGAGCTTGCGGCGACGATCATCGCTCCCTACGTCGACGCCGAGACCACCTGGGTGGTGCGCCACCACGGCGTGTTCCAGGGCTACCACTACTGGCACAAGATCGGCTTCGACCGCGACACTCGCGAGCGGTACCGCGACAGCCCGTACTTCGACGCTGCCGCCCACTTCTGCGGCGAGTGGGACCAGCAGGCCTTCGACCCCGACTACGACACGCTGCCGATCGAGTTCTTCGAACCGATGCTGCGCGAGGTCTTCGCCCGCCCGGCCAGCGGCTTCGGCACCGAGTAGTGCGGTGGGTGGCGTCGCCGATCACGTCAAGGGGTTGCTCATCCCCGCCGGGCCGCCGGCGACCCCGTTCGGGTAGCGCTCCTCGAACAGCCGGCGGAAGCCGTCTCGGAACCCGACGGTGGACGGTCCGGTGATCGCCTGCCGGCGGGTCGGATCGGCCGACGCGCCGGGCTGGCTGCCAGGAACCGGCGTGACCCGGACGTCGGCGGGCAGGCCGGTGAGCTCGGCGAAGTAGGCGCACCACTCCTGCGCGCTGACCTGCTCGTCGCCACCCCAGTTGACGATCGTCGCCGGCGTCGACGCTGCCCCGAGCAGCGCGGCGACCTGACCGTTGATGTCGTCCTGGTGGACCGGGCTGTACGGGCACGGATCGTGACGAAGCGTGACGGGCTTGCCGGCCGCGATCGCATCGAGGTGGTAGGCGGGCAGGCCGCCGCGCGAGCTGTAGGCGGCGTTCATCCTGGCGATGGTCACGGGCAGGCCGAACGAGCGGGCGCAGAAGCGGGCCACCGCCTCCTCGGCGATCTTGGTCACCGAGTACGTCGGTGTGCCGGGCACCACGGCCTCGCCCAGCGGGTCGGTCTCGACGAACGCGTGCATCGGGTCGGGGTTCGGCTTGTAGACGCTGCACGTCGACATCACCAGAGCCGCCGTCGCCGATCGGCAGTGCTCGAGGAGCAGCCCCGTCGCCTCGGCGTTGACCCGCAGCGCTTGGTCGTAGTCGGCGGAGGGGCCGATGGCGGCGGCGAGGTGCAGCACGTAGGTGAAGTCGCGCGGCAGATCGCCGAAGTCTCCGGACGCAAGGTCGATGACGCGGGTCGTGACACCCATTGCCTCGACCTCCTCGCGCGAGCCGGGCACGCTGAAGCGGGCGACCCCCCAGACCTCGTTGTTCCCGGAGAGATCGGCGCACAGCGGGGCGGCGATCTGCCCGGCCGGGCCGGTGACGAGGATCTTCTCGCCGGCGAGTCGGTCGGAGGTGCTGGCCATCGGCCGTGTCTACCGGCGGGGCGGCCGCTGCCGAGAGTCGGATCGGATGAGCCGTCGTAGAGTCGCCACATGGCGACGTTCACGTCCGGCCCCCTGAGCATCCGTTACGACGACATCGGGGAGGGCCCTCCGATCCTGCTGCTGGCCCCTGGCGGGTTGCGGAACTCGCGTGCCGAGAGCTGGTCTGCCGCCCCGTGGAACCCGATCGAGGCGCTGTCGCCGCGATACCGCGTGATCGCGATGGATCAGCGCAACACCGGCACGTCGACGGGCCCGATCGAGGCGGGCGACGGGTGGCACACCTACGCCGCCGATCAACTCGCCCTGATGGATCATCTCGGCATCGATCGGTTCGCCGTGTTGGGCATGTGCATCGGCGGCGCGTTCATCCTCGAGCTGCTGGAGACGGCACCCGATCGGATCACGGCCGCGGTCGCACTCCAGCCGATCGGTCAGGACGGCAACCGCGACGCGTTTCGCGGCATCTTCGAGGCCTGGCGCGACGAGCTCGCCACGCAGCACCCCGAGGCCGACGACGCCGCGTTCGAGTCGCTGTTCGCCGACCTGTTCGGCGGCGATCAGCTGCTGTGGAGCGTGCCGGACGAGGCGTTGGCATCGATCGGCACCCCGCTGCTCGTGCTGCGCGGCAACGACCAGTTCCACCCGTCGATCGCGTCCGAGCGACTCGCCGCCGACGCTCCGAACGCGACCCTGATCCACGACTGGAAGCCCGAGGAGCACCAGCCGGCCGCTCGCCGAGCCGTCGACGACTTCGTCGCCATCCACGCCACCTGACAGCGCGCCCCAGGCCAGCGACGACGTCCTGGCCCGCCCACCAGTGCCGCGAGCGCAGCGAGCCACTCGTCGGCCCCCGGGGCGGCGCCCCCGGGTCCCCACACGTACGGCCCTTCCGGCGCCGCCCGCCATCATCAGATCTTGCGGACGAGCGACGGGTCGATCTTGATCGCGCCGTGCGCCGGGGTGGGGTTGCGCTGGGCGTGGGCCAGGTGCTCGGCGGCGAGTCGGCGGACACCGTCGGCATCGCCCATCGCGATCAGATCGATGATCTGCTCGTGCACCGCTGCAGCGGCGAGGCGCTCGCGCATGTGGACCGGGTCGTCCTCGGCGATGCGCGACGCCCATCCCTTCTCGTGCGCCGACCACATGCTCTCCAGCGCCCCCGCGGTCACGATGAGCGGTGCGTTGCCGCACAGCGACACGAGGGATTCGTGGAACGTGCGCGACCAGCCCACCACCTCGACCAGGTGGTCGATCGAGTCCAGGTAGCCCTCGTGCAGGTGCCGCAGCTCGGGCACGACCTCGCGCTTGCGGTCACGGCGCTGGGCGCACAGGGCCGCGCATGCCGGCTCGATCTCACGCAGCGCGGCGGCCACCTGGTCGATGGTCACGCCCGAGGACGCGAACACCATGCCCAGCGTGTACGCGACGTGACGTGGCGTCGGCCGGTGCACGACGGCACCGCCCACGTTGCCCCGCCGCACCGTCACGAGCCCTTCGGACTCGAGGATCCGCATCGCCTCACGGAACGTCGGCTTGCTGACGGGGAACAGCTCACGCAGCTCGTCCTCCTTGGGGAGGAGCGATCCGTCCGGCAGGGTGCCGTCGAGGATCTGGCTGCGCATGTGCTCGGCCACGGTCTCGGCGAGCCGCTGAAATCCCCCATCACCCATGGCGGCGACAGTACCTGTGCTTGTCGGTGGGCTGCGATCTCCCTACTATCTAGAAAGAACACAGGGGGTGCAGCAATGACCGTGACCGATGAGCCGGTCCGTGACGGAGGTCTGGCGACCTGGGCGCCGCGCATCACACCGCCGATCGGCGCCGATCTGACACCGGAGCAGCAGCTGGCGTGCGCGTTCCGGATCCTCGCCACGTCGGGGTTCAGCGAGAACATCGCCGGGCACATCACGATGCTGCGCGACGACAGCGGGGCGATGTACGTCAACCCCTGGGGGCTGTGGTGGGACGAGGTGAAGGCGTCCGACGTCTGCGTGGTCGACCGCGACGCCAACGTGCTCGAGGGCAAGTGGGACGTCACCCCGGCGATCCACATCCACACCGAGTTGCACCGGGTGCGCCCCGACGCCAAGGTCGTGGTGCACAACCACCCGTACTACGTGACCGTGCTGGCCGCTGTGGGCATGCTGCCCGAGCTGCTGCACCAGACCGGCGCGTTGTTCGACGGCGACCTCGCGTTCGTGCACGACTACGACGGCGAGGTCGACGACCCCGTGCTCGGGGCCGACCTGGCCGTGCGGATCGGGGACGCGTCGACGGTGTTCCTCGCCAGCCACGGCATCATCATCACCGCGCCCACGATCCAAGAAGCGACCTACAAGGCGGCGACCATCGATCGCATGTGCCGGCTGACCTACGACGTGACCGTGCTCGGCCGCCAGCCGTTCGAGATCGCCCACCGCTTCGTGGTCGGCATGAAGAAGTCGCTGCTCGAGAGGGCGGCCGACGTGTTCTGGGCCGGCGAGGTGCGCTCCCTGCTGCGCAACAGCCCCGACGTGATGGATTGAGCCCGAGGGGGATTTCGACATGGCATCCGTAGACGAACTGCTGAAGAACACGAGCTTCACGATCGCCGAGAAGGGCAAGGTCACGTTCCTGCCCGACCCGCCGCGGCAGGAACGGCACTACACGGTCATCTCCGTCGACGACCACATCGTCGAGCCGCCGGACGCGTTCGTCGGCCGGATGCCGGCCAACCTGGTCGAGCGTGGGCCCCAGCTGCAGCGCATCGACGGCGCCGACGTGTGGACCTACGACGGGCAGGAGTTCCCCAACGTCGGGTTCAACGCGGTCGTCGGCCGCCCCGTCGACGAGTACAGCTTCGAGCCCAGCCGCTTCGAGGACATGCGTCGTGGGGCGTGGGACATCCACGCTCGCGTCGCCGACATGGACCTCTCGGGCGTGTACGCGTCGGTGTGCTTCCCGTCGTTCCTGCCGGGCTTCGCCGGCCAGCGGATCCAGCTCAGCACGAAGGATCCCGAACTCGCGCTGGCGTCCACCCGTGCCTGGAACGACTGGAACATCGAGGCCTGGTCGGGCGCCTACCCGGACCGGATGATCCCCTGCCAGCTGCCCTACATGCTCGATCCCGAGATCGGCGCGGAGGAGATCTACAAGAACGCCGAGCGCGGCTTCAAGGCAGTCACGTTCTCCGAGGCGCCGCACATGCTCGGCCTGCCGTCGATGCACACCGGCCACTGGGACCCGATCATGCGGGCCTGCGAGGAGACCGGCACGGTGGTCAACCTCCACATCGGCTCGTCGAGCACGTCGCCGTCGACGTCCGACGATGCGCCGCCGGACGTGACGGGCGTGCTGTTCTTCGGCTACGCGATGTTCGCCGGCGTCGACTGGCTGTACTCGAAGATCCCGGTGCGCTTCCCCGACATCAAGATCGCCCTCTCCGAGGGTGGGATCGGATGGGTGCCTGCCCTCGTCGACCGTCTCAACCACATGCTGTCGTACCACTCGATGTACGGCACGTGGGCGGGCATCGACATGACGCCGGCCGAGGTGTTCCTGCGGAACTTCTACTTCTGCGCAGTGGAGGACCCCTCGACGTTCGCGATCCGCGATGTGATCGGCGTCGATCACATCTTCCTCGAGCAGGACTACCCCCACTGCGACAGCACGTGGCCGCGCACGCAGTCGGTGATCCACCACGAGATCGGCGGTCTGCCGGCCGACGACATCCGCAAGATGACGTGGGAGAACGCATCCAGGGTCTACCGCCACCCGGTGCCGCCGGCGGTGCAGGCCGACCCGAACTGTTTTTGATGGCTCGCTGCGCTCGCGGTCGGCGCCTGGGCGCGCCGGCGGGGCTCGCTGCGCTCGCGTGAGCGGCTGCGGCGCCGGTTCGTGGTCGCGTCCGCTGTGTTCGGGTTGCTCGCTGCCGTGTTGATGGCTCGCTGCGCTCGCGGTCGGCGCCTGGGCGCGCCGGCGGGGC
>CAZMGD010000016.1:43914-53314 GCA_964565705.1 uncultured Ilumatobacteraceae bacterium
GGGGCTCGCTGCGCTCGCGTGAGCGGCTGCGGCGCCGGTTCGTGGTCGCGTCCGCGCGGGGGAGTGGCGGCTCGTCCTCGCCGGAAGCCTCGGCGACGGGAGACTACCCAGCGGCGGTTCTGGCAAGGTGAGCGGATGCACACGGATGCCGCCGCGGCGGTCCGCAATGCCCATGAGTGGTTCGAGGTCAACAGCGGGTGGGCACCGCCCGACGTCGACCACCTCGCCGAGTGGGTGGCCGACGGCGTGTGCCGCTGTCCGGACGAGTGCATCGTCGCCCCCGACGGTTGGTGTGAGCACGGTCTGGCGTCGTGGTGGCTGATCCTGCAGGCGCTCGAGTCGTGAACGTACGTCTCGCCACCGCTGCCGACGCCGACGCCGACGCGGTGGCGCGCCTGCTGCACGACTTCAACGTCGAGTTCGAGACGCCCACGCCTGGTGTCGATGTGCTGGCCCACCGGCTGGTGCACCTGCTCGGTGACGGCTCGACGTTCGCGATCCTCGCTGGTGAACCGTCGGCTGCCGTGGCCGTCGTGACGTTGCGGCCCAACGTCTGGTACGACGGTCCGGTGGCGTTGCTCGACGAGCTGTACGTCGTGCCATCGCTGCGCGGGCAGGGCATCGGCTCGCGGATCGTGGATCTGCTGGTCGCGGAGTGCCGCGCTCGTGGCGTCGGGCTGATCGAGATCAACGTCGACGAGGCCGACGTCGACGCCCAGCGCTTCTACGAGCGCCACGGCTTCACTGGCCTCGGCCCCGAAACCGGCGAGCGCGCGTTCTACTACGAGCGCAGCCTGTGAGCGGCTTGGTCGCGCTCTGAACGAAGGTGTCGTTCTGAAAGATGCCGGACGCTGTGATCCCGATGGCGGCACCGCATTTTCTTTCAGAGCGGGCCTTTCCTTCACTCGTGGACGCTCTCAGCCGGACGGTGTCGGCGGCGCCGAGCGTTCCGCGATTCAGCCGTGGGCGAAGCCGGGCGGGGACGACTCGCCGAGGAAGTTGGGACCGATCATGTCCAGTTCGACGGCGCGCTGGCCGAGCGCGCAGTGCCAGGTGGAGCCGTCGGCGGAGGTGCTGCGGCAGCCGCCGCTGACGACCGCGTCGGCGGTGATGATCGCCTGCGTCTCGCCTGTGTGATCGAAGCCGCCGTCGTACCAGCCGCTGGCGTTGCGGTAGTCCTCCTGCACAGCGCAGTCGAACTCGATGCCGTCGTTGGTGGTGCACGACGGCGTGAGGCCCTGCATCGTCGCACCGTCGGGCAACGGGATCCGCACCGGCTGCGGCGTCGTGGCGACGGGCTCGGCGGCCTCATCGACGGGCACCGGTTCACCGGCCGGCACCGGCTCGCCGTTGGACTCTTCGATCGGCGCCGGTGTGCCGCCGACGGTGCCGGGCACGGTCGCTTGCTGCTGCGCCGGGCCGCTCGTCGCCGCCAACCCGAACAGCACGATCGCCGCGGCGGCAGCGCCGACGAACGCGGGTGCCAGCCAGCGGCTCACCCGCCGGTCGGGCACGACGGGCACTCGCGCGACACCGTCGAGGATGTCGCGCAGCGTGTCGTGCACGCGCACGCGATCCGCTTCGCGCTGCAGGTAATCGGTCAGTTCGTCGATCACGACAGTTCCTTCCGGAGGTGCTTGAGGGCTCGGTCGATCCAGGGGCCGACCGATCCGGGTGGACAGTGCAGGGCACGGGCGATCTCGACGTTGCTCATGCCCACGTAGAACCGCAGCACGATCGCCGCCCGCTGGTTGAACGGCAGCACATCGAGGACATCGGCGATCGAGTCGGGCTGCCAGGGTTGGCCATCGACAGCGACGAGTCGTGGCAGCAGGCGTTCGTGGCGCCGCTTGCGCCGACCCGTGTCGCGGCACCGGTTCAGCACCGCCCGGTTCAGGTACGGGCCGGGCCGATCGATCTCGTCCCAGCGGCGGTAGACCTCGACGAACGCGTCATGGACGAGGTCGTTCGCCGCTTCGGCCGATCCGACCAGCAAGGCGGCGCGCCGCACCTGCCCGTCGACCTCGCCGCGATAGAACTCGGCGAACGTCGAAGGTGCTGGTTGCACGCGCAGTGCTCGTTCGGCGGCCGACATCGATTCCTTCCACGTCCGAGACCGTCGGATCGATACACCGACGCCGCGATCCGATCAGGTGGCGTCGTGGTGGGGCCAGCGGTGGGGCACCTCGATCCCGGCCCGCTGCAGCAGCGAGCGGTGCGCGGCTTGCAGCTCGGTGCGCAGGGTGTCGAGGTCGACCGTGGTGCAGGCCCCGTCGCGGACGACGACCTGGCCATCGACGACGACGTCGCGCACGGTGCGCCCGTCGGTGCCCCAGACCAGCTGCAGCGTCACGTCGCCACGGGGCAGCCAGTTGAACGCCGTCGCGTCGTGGACGACGACGTCGGCCAGCTTGCCGACCTCCAGCGACCCGATCCGGTCGGCCATCCCGATTGCCTCTGCGCCGCGGACCGTGGCCAGCTCGAACGCGGTGTCTGCGCCGAACCGCATGGGGTCGATCCGCGAGTCGCGAGCGATGCCGGCGGCGGCCGCCGCGGCGCGGAGGATGTCGCCGATGTCGCCGGCGTTCTCGGCGTCGCATCCGAGGGCGACGCGGCCGCCGCGCTCGACGATGTCTGCGTGGCGGCTCTGGCGCGTGGCGCCTTGCCCCATGCGCAGGTAGGCCCACGGGCAGTACGCGATCGCGGTGCGAGTGTCGAGCACGAGCTCGACCTCTTCGTCGTCCAGCCACACGCCGTGGGCCAGCAGCAGGTGATCGCCGAGCACGTCGAGGTCCGCCAGGTGGCGCAACGGTCGCTTGCCGGTGCGCGCCAGGAACTCGGTGGGATCCGAGCTGGTCGGCGACATGTGCATCGTCATCTGCCGCCCGGTGGAACGGGCCAGCTCGGCAGCGGCCGCGAACAGCTCGTCGGAGGCGAGGCTGTGGCCGACCAGCGTGACCCAGCCCTCGATGCGTCCGCCAACCGGCCAGCGCTGCAGCACCTCGCGCTGGCGCTCGATCGATTCGTCGGCCGGCGCGGTGTACGGCACGTCATCGACGTCCCACCCCCACCGTCCGATCGTGCCGCGCACCCCGACGGCCGTCAGCGCCTCGCCGACGCGGTCGGGGAACGCGACCGTGCCGGCCTCGACGACGGTGGTGACCCCGAGGCGCAGCGCAGCGACCGCGCTGATCGTGGCGCTCAGCGCGTCGTCGTCCGCCGAGTGCGCACCGTGGATCGGCACCGCCCAGGAGAAGATCGCGTCGCCTGACTGGATCATGTCCGGGATGCAGCTCTTCACGAGCGGATCGCCGGTGTGATGCTGGTGGGCGTTGACCATGCCCGGGGTCACCACGCAGCCGCTGGCGTCGAGCACCGCGGCCTCGGGATGGAGCGCGCGCAGCTCCGACGTGGGCCCGACGCCGACGATGCGGTTGCCGGCGACGGCCACCGTGCCGCCGACCAGCACGTCGCGCGCCGGGTTCATCGTGACGACGTCCCCGCCCGAGATCAACAGATCAGCAGCCATCACGAACGATGACCGAGCTGCTGACGGCGAGTCCAAGGATCCCATCGAGGCTTGGCGAGCGCAGCGAGCCCCGCCGGCGAGCTCAGGCGCAGACGGCGAGCGCAGCGAGCCATCAAAACAGGGTGAGGTCGTCGGGCTTCATGCCGCGCAGCTCGTCGTAGTCGACCTCGACGCACGACAGCCCTCTCGACAGCGCGACGACCTTGGCCTGTGGCTTGATCCGCTGGGCCACGAACACGCCGCGGATGTCACCGAGCGACGAGTCGAGGCGCAGGCGCTCCATGTACCGGGCGAGCTGCTCGACGCCGTCGATCTCGCCGCGTCGCTTGACCTCGATCGCGACGAGCCGGCCCTCGCTGTCCCGGCACACCAGGTCGATCGGCCCGATCGCCGTCGGGTACTCGCGGCGCACCAGCGAGAGGCCGTCCTCGATCGCGTGCGGTGATGCTGCAAGCAGCTCCTGCAGGTGGGCCTCGACGCCGTCCTTGCGCAGGCCCGGGTCGTCGCCCAGGACGTGATCGGAGTCGGCGAGCACCTCGTGGAGCGTGATCGTCAGGGTCTCGCCCTTGGGGTTGGTGACCGTCCACACGCCCTCGTCGGTGACCAGCTTGTTCGGAGCGTTCATCCAGTTCAGTGGCTTGTAGGCGCCGCCGTCGGCGTGGATCGCGAGGCAGCCATCGGCCTTGACCATGATCAGCCGGACCGCCTCCGGGAGGTGCGCCGCCAGACGACCCTGGTAGTCGACCGAGCACCGAGCAATCACCAACCGCATGACCGGTCCAACCTACCGCGGCCGCGGCCGGCGCCCCGCCCCGCTTCTTGCGGTCGGATCCGTCCCGAATCGGGCGCGTTCCGACCGCAAGAACCCGTGAGCGCGCTCAGTGGCCGGCGTGTTCGCGCATGCGCTTCTCGATCAGCGCGCGACGCTTCTTGAGGTCGCTGTAGGTCAGGCGGTCGATCGACTGGTCGACGCCGAACGTGGCTTTGATGCCCTCGGCGCTGACCTGGAGCGTCGAGGGGTCGAGCCCGAGGTCGCGGTTGATCTGAGCACCGTGGCGCTGCGTGAAGCGCACAGAGATCTGGGCGATCTCACCGATGATGTCGAGGTCGGGTGCCAGCCGGGAGATCGCGCCGTCGAGGAACACGAGGTTCTTCACGTACAGCATCAGCTCCTTGGGCATCCGGGCGCCGTAGTCGAGCAGCGCCTTCACGACCCGCTGCACCTCGTGGACGAGCTGCTCGCCGGTCAGCGTCGTCGGGTCGACCGTCGGCTGGTCGAGGCGCAGCTCGCGCATCACCTCGTCGATGTCGACGTCGTGGGGGAGTGCGCCGAGGTCGCGCAGAGCGGTGATCTGCGTCTTGGGATCGTTGGTCGTCGCGCCGAGCATCAGGCGCAGGAACGCGACGCGGCGGGGTTCGCTGAGCCGACCGATGATGCCGAAGTCCAGGAGCGCCGTGCGACCGTCGGGCAGCACGAACAGGTTCCCGCCGTGGAGATCGCCGTGGAAGATGCCGTGGATCAGCGCGCCCTCCATGAACGCCGCCATGCCGACACGCACGACCTCCTCGGTGTCGATCCCCGCCCCGTGCATGCCGGCGACGTCGTCGAAGTTGAACCCGTCCAGGCGTTCCATCACGAGCACCCGTTGGGTCACCAGCGTCGGGTGGGGGCGGGGGACGAGATAGCTGTGCTGGTCGATCTTGCGCAGCATCTGGGCGACGTCGAGCATGTTCGCGGCCTCGATGCGGAAGTCGAGCTCCTCGATGATCGTCTCCGCGAACACCTCCACCAGCGCCGGTGGGTTGGCGAGCGCGGTGACCGGGATCCGCCCGACCAGGTGCGGGGCCAGCCACGCCATCACCCGCAGGTCGCGGTGCACGAGCCGCGAGACCTGGGGCCGCTGCACCTTGACGACCACGTCCTCCCCCGTGCGCAGGCGGGCGGCGTGGACCTGGGCGATCGACGCTGCTGCCAACGGTTGGGTGTCGAAGCGCTCGAACACGGCGTCGATCGGCGAGCCGAGGTCGCCCTCCACCGTGCGCTTGACCGTTGCGAACGGCTCCGGTCGCACCCGGTCTCGGCACAGCTTGAACTCGGCGACGAGCTCGGCGGGGAACAATCCCTCGCCGCTCGAGATGATCTGCCCGAGCTTGATGTAGGTGGGCCCGAGCGCCTCGGCGGCCTTGCGCATCCGCTTGGAGATGTCGGCCCGGCTCGCGCTCGTGTCGGCGTACCGGCCGCGCCGCTTGCGCCATGCCCAGGGTCCGAGCGCCCAGCCCAGCCTGCCGACGACGCGGCCCATCCGGGGGATCGGCGGCAGCCGCGACGGCGCGATCAGGCGAGGGACCTCCCGGGCAGCGTCGTCGCGGAGGTGGTGGGCGAGCGGCCACCACGCGATCGCCTCACGATCGAGCACCCACGGTGGGTCGTCGCTGAACGCACCCCACGCCAGATCCGCCGGCGTGGCGGTCACCGTGTCGTCGGGGGGCTGGTCCACGACGGAGAGTCTGCCGGGCGATCGGTGCCCCGCGTCAGTGGGCGCCGTGCGCCTCGTCGCAGAGATGGGTCTCGCCGGCCTTCACCTGCCCGGCAGCCACGCCCTCCAGCGCGGCGAACGGGCCGCACGGGTGGGACGTGATCCAGACGTGGATCATCGGGTTCGGGTTCTGTGACTTCGTGCCGGCGGTGCAGGTCGGCGGATCCCCGAACGTGATGCCCACGACCCGGATCTGGCTGGGATCGTTGGCGTCGGGGGCAAAGCACAGGTTGTCGTGGATGTGCCACTGCGTCAGCGCGCCGCCGATGTCGGGGGCGGTGTCGAGGGTGTAGCTGTCGGGCAGCATGAACATCGCCGACACGAGCGTCTTGGTGCCCGCCGCACGGTCCACCGCGTAGACGAGGCTCTCCGGATGGTCGGGGTCGAGCACGTGCTCGTCGTTGACGTAGCTCCAGTTGATGTAGTGCTCGTGGCCGGTCAGGCCGTCGCCGATCGAACGGAACCCGACCGACTCGGCGTAGGCCGGATCGGCGAACTGCGGAAGCTCGATCAACGTGATCGCGACCAGGTTCTCGGCGCGAGCCTGCTGTTCGAGCGTGACACCCGCGACGCCGCCGAGGTCGATCGGCTTGGTCGGGTCGTAGGGAACCGGAGCGACGGCCGCGGCGCGCTCCTGCGCGGCAGCGGTCGTGTCGGTGGTGCCCGCGGCGGCGACCGCCACGGTGGCGGCGTCGGCGGTCGTGTCGTCGAGGCTCTCCTCGACCGCCACCGCCGTCGCGTTGGCGTCGGCATCCGCGGCGTGGGTGTGGTCGTGCCCGTCCCCGGTGGCGACCGCGATGACCGCCCCATCGGCGGTCTCGGAGCCGTGGGTATGGCCAGCTTCGCTGTGGCTGTGGCTGGTCGCCGCGAACACGGCCGGGATGGTGAGGGCCGAGATGGCGAGCGCGCTGAGCGCCATGCGCGGCGCCCGGATCGGGCGATCACCCGTGAGCCAGGCCACCAGCCCGCCGCCGGCGGCGACCGTGCCGAGGGCGGCGCAGACGGTGTCGGCGAACGCCGGCGCCTCGTGCACCTCGAGCCCGGCGATCCAGGAGATGTCGGCGATGCGGGTCACGAACCAGCCGCCGACGACGACCAGGCTGCCGATCGCCCCGACCAGTCCGACCCAACGACGAGGGTGGACAAGTGCGACTGCACCCCATCCGATCTGGAAGACGGCGGCGGCGATGAACAGGCGCGACAGGCCGACGTTCTCGGCGTGCACACCGATCGCTGCGGCGTGGATGAGGCCAGCTCCGATCGACGCTGCGGCTGCCACGCCGAGCCCGATCGGCCGTCCTGGTTCCGCCTTGGTCGCTTCCATCTCGCGGCCGCATCCTTTCGCGATCCACCCCCGGACCGAACCGGGGCAGTCTACGTGGTCGGTCGCGCCGTGAGCAGGCGGTCTGGAACGTGAGCGGCGGTCAGGCCGTGGATGCGTCGCGGTAGGGGCGGCGGTTGCCCCACAGCGCGTCGAGCACGGGCTCGGCCAGTTGCGGCCGGCAGATGATCAGGTCCGGGAGCCACGGATCGGCGCGGTTGTACCGCAACGGCGAGCCGTCGATGCGGCTCACGTACAGCCCCGCCGCGGCGGCCACCGCCACGGGCGCCGCGGAGTCCCACTCGTACATGCCGCCGTCGTGCAGGTAGATGTCGGCGTGGCCGGCCACCACCGCCATCGCCTTGGCCCCGGCAGAACCCATGCGCAGCGCGTCCGCCTCGAGCGCCCGGGCGACGATCACCGCAGCCGGCGGAGACCGGAACCGGGACGTCACCAGGCGCGGGGCGGGGCGCCCCGACGCAGGGACGTCTGCCGGTGGATCGGTGGCGAACACGAGTCCCTGGGCCGGCAGCGCGACGGCGCCCGCGCTCAGGACGCCGCGCTCCCACAAGGCGATGTGCACCGCCCAGTCGCTGCGGCCGTACTCGCCGAACTCGTTGGTGCCGTCGAGCGGGTCGACGATCCAGACCCGTTCGCTGGTGAGCCGCACCGGATCGTCGCGCCCCTCCTCGGACAGTACGGCGTCACCGGGGCGCGCTGCGGCGAGCTCGGCGACGATGAACCGATGCGCCTCCGCATCGCCGGCGTCCATCACCTGCCAGTCCCGACGACCCGACCCGAACATCGACTGCCGCAACGCCACCAACAACTCACCGGCCTGCACCGCAACGCGTGCGGCCAGCTCTGAGTCGGATTCGCTCACCGAGCGAGCGGCTTGTACTTGATCCGATGGGGTTGGTCGGCGGCGGCGCCGAGCTCCTTGTGGCGCCACGCCTCGTACTCGCTGAAGTTGCCCTCGAACCAGCGCACCTGGCTGTCGCCCTCGAACGCGAGCACATGCGTGGCGATGCGATCGAGGAACCAGCGGTCGTGGCTGATCACGACCGCGCACCCGGGGAAGGCCTCCAGTGAGTCCTCGAGGGCGCGCAGCGTGTCGACGTCGAGGTCGTTGGTCGGCTCGTCGAGCAGCAGCACGTTCCCGGAGCGGCGCAGCAGCTTGGCGAGGTGCACGCGGTTGCGCTCGCCGCCCGACAGGTCGCCGACGCGCTTCTGTTGGTCGGTGCCCTTGAAGTTGAAGCTGGCGACGTACGCCCGGCCGTGGATCTCGCGCTGGCCGACCTTCAGGTGCTCGACGCCGCCGGTGATCTCCTCGTAGACCGTTGCATCTGCATCGAGTGTGTCGCGGCTCTGATCGACGTAGCTGAGCTGCACCGTGTCGCCGATCGTGATCGTGCCGGCGTCGGGCGCCTCCTGGCCGGTCAGCATCTTGAACAGCGTCGTCTTGCCGGCACCGTTGGGTCCGATGATGCCGACGATGCCGGCTGGCGGCAGTGAGAACGAGAGATCCTCGATCAGGAGCCGATCACCGAAGCCCTTGCGCAGGTTCTGCACCTCGATGACCTGATCGCCGAGCCTCGGCCCGGCGGGGATCATGATCTCCAGCTTCTCCGGGCCACGCTCGGCGGCCTCGGCCTCCTGCTGCAGGCGCTCGTACGCGGCGAGGCGGGCCTTGCCCTTGGCCTGGCGGGCCTTCGGTGCCATCCGCACCCAGTCGAGCTCGCGGGCGAGCGTGCGGCGACGGTTCTCGTTGCCCTTCTCCTCCTTGGCGAGGCGCTCCTGCTTCTGCTCCAGCCAGCTCGTGTAGTTGCCCTCGAACGGGAAGCCGCGGCCGCGATCGAGCTCGAGGATCCACTTCGCCACGTTGTCGAGGAAGTAGCGGTCGTGGGTGATCGCGACGACCGTGCCCGGGTACTCCTGCAGGAAGCGCTCCAGCCAGTCCACGCTCTCGGCGTCGAGGTGGTTGGTCGGCTCGTCGAGCAGCAGGAGGTCGAG
>CAZMGD010000017.1:0-52004 GCA_964565705.1 uncultured Ilumatobacteraceae bacterium
CTGGCCCGGCAACTGACCGGCGGCCGTCACCCCTGGGTTCAGCGCGCGGCGAGCTGGCGGAGTGCCCGGCGGTGGGCGAGCTTCGACCGCAGCGCGCTGAGCTGCAGTCGGAGGTACTCGAGGCCGAGGAACACAGCGGGGATGCCGACGAGCGTGACGATCGCCCGGTTGTTGCCGAGGGCCTCGACCCATCCGATGACGGTGCTGCGCAAGCCGCTCGTACCGTCGCCCTCGAACAGGAACGGGTGGATCACCGGCACCCAGAGCGCGGCGAGCACCGCGAACACGATCGCCGCGACCACCATCACCGTCACGCTGCGGCCGTCCGGGCGCACGCCGGCGTCGACCGGCTCCGCCCCGAGGGCCGCCTCGGCCTGCTCGATGGAGTGGTCGAGCCGGTAGCGCACCGCGGTCACCACGCAGGCGAGCGCGACGAACGCGAAGACGCCCGTGAGGATCCACGGGGCGGTGCCTTTCCAGCCGGGTTGCGGCGTCGGGCAGCCCTGATCGGCGAACACCGCACAGGCCTGCTCGGGTTCGATGAACGACAGCGCGACGACACCGAGCGCCAGCGCGCCGATGATGCTCGGCCACCAGGCCTTCGCCGACGCTCCCGTGTACAGCAGCCAGACGGCGAGCAAGAGCACCGACACCACCATGACCGGGCTCGGCACGTCGGCACCGAGTAGCCGTGCCGCGATCGCCCCGCCGGCGATCGCGAGCAGCAGGAACGTGACGGCGATCCCGATCTTCGTCTTGCGCAGTGCTGCTGCGCTCGTGAAGTAGACGCCCATCAACCCCCACCGCAGCGACTTCACCGGGACACTGAGTGCGCCGAGCCCCGATCGGGAGCCGGACGCGGCCGAGCCGGCGACCGCGGCGGCCTTGGCCGCCGTGGCCGCGCCGAGATCGCTCGAGAGCTCGTGGGAGGCGGTCTCCGTGCCGACGCGGCACTTGCGGAGCAGTCCGGGGACGTCCTCGATCGTGAGTCGCTTGGCGTTGCCCGCGGCGACGGTCGCCGATGCGGCCACCGGGCGCAGGCGGTCCTTGACGGCTTCCACGAACTCGACGGCCTCGACCTGCTCACCGCTGCCGTCGGCGACGCTGCCCTGCACGGCCTGGGCGACGACGGGCAGCAGGTTCCGTCCGATCACCAGCTGCGCCGTCTCCGCGGCGAGTGCGCACAGCTTTGGGAGCCGCCGCGGCAGCACGACGCCCGATGCCTGGGACAAGAAGCCGAGCTCGGCCTCGATGCCCGGGCGGGCGGCGCGCCAGCGCGCGCCGAGGAAGTCGCGCTCGCTGAGCGCCAGCTGCTGCCCCAACCGCCCCTGACCGGTGAAGATCCGCTCCAGCTCGGTCAACGCCTCGTCCGCCGAGACGAAGCGCTGCCGGAGCCGTGCAGGCTCCACGAGTACGGAGACCATCCGGTCGGCGCCGTCCATCGCGCCCCACATCCAGTCGTTCGCCCGCCACGATCGCTTGAGGAACGCGCCGAAGTGCCCGACCTGGAGCCCCGCGACCTTCTGGTCGGGCAGCCGCCGCTCGGGCGCCACGCGGTTGGCGCCGAACGCGGACACCTGGATGAGGTCGAGTCGGTAGGTCGTTTCGGCAGGGTCGTCGGTCGTGGACTGCACGACGTGCAGCGCGGTCAGCGCGACCAGGATCCGGCGCACGGCGTCGGCTTCGTCGTCCGGGTGGATGGCCTGCCGGTCCACGTCCAGCAGGCCGAGGCCCTGGGCGACCTCACGCAAGACGGCGGCCGGATCGCTGCCGATCACTGCGCACGCGTCGGGCTCGACCTCGCGGACCCGGGCCTGCTCGCGTGCGGCTGCGAACACGAGCGCGTCGGCGATCAAGGGCCGGAGCTCCCAGATGGCGCCGGCGAGGTGCAGCGCGATCGTCAGCTCGATCCGGCGCAGCCGATCGACGATCTCTCCTGCCATGTCGGTGGCGGATTGCACCGACACTCCGTCGAGCGCCTCGGCCGGTGCGATCAAGAGCGTTGGATCGTCGCGGGTCACGGCGGCGACGAAGCGCCGCCAGCCCACCACACGATCGCGATCGGCGACGGCGAGGCCGAACAGGCGCCGCGCGTGCGCCATGGCGTCCAGCGTCACCACCGACGCCGGCGGCTGCGGCCACCGGTCGTAGAGCGCCGTTGCGAGGTCGGGCGCGCAGTCCACGAGCGACGGGAAGTCGGCAGCGACGTTGGCCAGGTGGTCGGCCCAGAAGTCGTCGTCGATCCACCGCAGCGCCTGGATCTGCAGCCGCAGATCGTGGGCCTGCTGCCGGCGTTCACCCAGCTGGCGCCGCAGCTCACTCACCGCACCGTCGTCGCCGATCGGCAGGACCGTGTAGGTGCGGCGGACGAGGTCGAGCGCCAGGTCGGCGATGTACTCCAGCGGCTGGAAGCCCCAACGCCACTGTGCATCGTCGCCGGCGATCGACACGCCGTCACCCTCCGCGTCGACGTCGGCGCTCGCGCTGGGCAGGCTCGGCGCGAGCCAAGCTCGACGTCCCCGCTCGCGCTGCAGCGCGAGGCGCAGCTCGCGGAACGTCACGGCGTCGGCGGCGAGCGCGCCCGCGACCGTGGCCGAGGCATCGATCCGCGTGCGTACGAAGTGGGCCTCGAGGCGATCGTCCACCGCCCTCACGGAGCGCTGCTTGATCCAGTACGGGTAGATGCCGCTGGCGATCTCGAGCACCGGGATCGGCTGGCGGCCGGTGGGCTGGTCGCCGTCGGCAGACACCTGCGACTCGACGCGGACGCCCCGCAGCAGGGAGTCGCGCAGCTCCCGGGTGTCGCTGAACCGCTGGTTGATCGAACGCAACTCGTCCAGGTGGTCGGCGATCGACTCCGCGCGCGGCAGCGTCACGATCGACTTGAGCACGACGTCGCCGATGGTCGGGGGAGCAGCGCGCACGTCGATCGACTGGCGTGGGGATCCCGGGTCGGGGTTCACGTAGGCGATCACGCGGCGGATCTCACGCCCACTCGACCGGCGCATGATCGCGTCGAGCGCTGGGCCCACCGGTTTGTTGGCGAGCACCCCGCCGTCCACCGCCCAGTGCGAGCGATCGAAGCTGGCGATTCCGTCCATGTCCGGCCGGTTCGGATCCGCGACCGGGGTTCCGGCCTCGCCGATCGGGATGTACGAGGCTTCGAACGCGCCCGGGAACGACGCTGTTGTGCGGGCGGCGAGGGCCAGCTTGGCGGGCAGCGTGGCGCTGTCGCGGAAGTGCTCGGTCTCGAACGTGAACAGCGCGCGGTGGCGAGGTTCGAGGATCGCGGTGTCGAAGTCGTCGGTGTACGGCTCGAGCTGGGCCGACAGGAGCGACGCCGTCAGGATCACGGTCAGCTCGTTCGTGGGTGGCGACAGCACGCAGCGGTCCTTGCGCTCCACCCACGACGAGAGGACGTCGTGCACCTGCGGCCCGAAGAACTCGTCGCCCTGCAGCAGCGACGGTGGATCCTTCGCCATGGGATCGCGCAGCAGCTTCGAGAACGACCCGAGCGACAGCCAGAGGTCGCGCAGCTCGTCGAACTCGTCGATGGTGAGGTCGTAGGCGATGGCCGTACCGAGGAACGCCCCGTTCATCCCGCCAGCGCTCGCTCCGCTCAGGACGTCGACGACGACCTCCGTGGCGGTCAGGTCACAGAGGTCGCCGTAGATGCCGTCTTTGCGGATGCAACGAAAGATCTCGCCGGCGACACCGCCCATCCAGACCGCGAGGCTCACGCCTCCGGTCATCACCAGGGCGAGACGCAGCTCGCGTGTGTCGTGGTCCTGCACGGCCGTCCCTCCACGTCAGCACCGGTGCCCGGTGCTCACGATAAGACGCCCGTCAACGGACCTGGATGATCGCGGCGCTCAGCCGAATGCGTCGTCGCCCTCGAGCACGTAGCTGGGGCTGCCGTCGGGGCCGACCGGTACGTCGCCGGCGAGGGTGATGCGCTGCATCGAGCGGTGCATGCCCGCGGGGATGTCGGTCGGCACGAGGTGAGCCGTCGCCCGGTTGTCCCAGAACGCGATGCTGCCCGGCTGCCACCGGAAGCGGGTGCTGAACTCGGCGTTCGCCATGTGTTCGTAGAGCATCGCCAGCAGGTGGCCGCTCTCCTGGCGGGACACCTCCACGATGTGGCTGGTGAAGTTCGGATTGACGAACAACACCTTCTCGCCGGTCTCGGGATGGACTCGCACGACGGGGTGCACCGCGCGGATGCCCGAACCGAGGAACTGCTTGGCGAGTGCCGAGGGCAGATCCCCGCGCTTGACGGGCAGTTGGTTGTGGTGCACGGCGTGGAGGCCGTCGATCATCGATCGGATCGGCTGGGAGAGCTGCTCGTAAGCGACGGCGAGGTTGATCCACTGCGTGTCGCCGCCATACGGGGGCACGACGACGCCGCGCAGGATCGATCCCATCGGCGGGTTGACGACGAACGTGACGTCGGTGTGCCAGCGACTCTCGATGAGCGGTCCCGACTTCTTCGCCTCGCCGCCGGCCATCCGCTGGTTGTCGAGCAGCAGGATCTCGGGGAAGTCAGGGAAGATCGCCGGCAAGGTCGGGTGGGCAGGCGTGGGGGTGCCGAACTGCTTGACGAACGCGAGGTGCTGCGCCTGATCCAGCTCCTGGTCGCGGAAGAACACGACCTTCCACTGCAGCAGCACCGCTCGGATCTCGGCGACGACAGCCGGGTCGAGCGGTTGGGACAGGTCGACACCGTGGATCTCGGCGCCGATGTAGCCAGCGGTCGGCCGGACGTCGAGGAGGGTGGCGGCGGGCGCTGCGGTGGTGCTCATGATGTGGTTCCTGTCGTTGCTTGCTGGAGGAGACGGTTGGTGGTGGGAGAGACGGGTGCAGTGAGGAGGGCCACCGCCGTGTCGACGACGGTCGCCAGGAACAGCTCTCTCGGCAGCCAGTCGGGCGGTGGCCGATCGAGCTGACGCTCGCGCTCGGCGAGCGCGCGAGCGATGTGCGATTGGCACATCGACCAGCGCGGGGAGCGCAGGGGTTCGGGCACGGACGAGATGACGTCGAACACCATCGCCGTCAGGCGCTCGATGCCGCTGGTCCACGGCTGGCCGGCGAGGTGCTGCGGCGCGGCACCCTCGAGCAGACCGGCCTGGACGGCGAACCGCAGGTACCAGGACGGGCGGCCGGGATCGCCGAGCGCGGTGGCAAGTGGCGTCACGTACGCCTCGACGAGGCGACGGACATCGTCCCCGGCGTCGTCGGCCACCGCTTCGTCGAGCAGCCGGACACGATGCACGTTGATCGTCACCATCCGGTGCTCGAACACGGCGTTGACGAGGCCGACCTTCGACCCGAAGTGGTAACGGGCTGCGCCGGTGTTGAGCTGGCCTGCAGCGGTGCCGATCTCGCGGAGCGACACGCCGTCGATGCCCCGCTCCGCGTACATCCGCTCGGCGACCTCGACCAGGACGCGGCGCGCGGCTTCGCCTCGTTCGTTGGCCCCCCGGTCGGTCACGAGCAGCAATCTAACCCATCCGGGTTAGGAAAGTCCAGTGGGTGGGCGATCGCACGCTGCGCGCGGCGGCGGCTACCGTCCGTCGCGTGGTCTGGCGCGCACTGCGGTATCGAACGATGCGCGTCTCGGCCGCGATCGCACTCGTGTCGGCAGTCGCTGTGTTGGGGCTCGCACCCGACGCCCGACCCGCCGCCGCCGTCGGCGCAGCCCGCTTCCAGGCGGTCGCCCCGACCCGTCTCGCCGACACCCGACAGGCCGACTGCACCTGCACCCGTGTGGACCCCCACACGGTCCGTGTCCAAGTGGCCGGCCGGGGAGGCGTGCCCGCTGACGCGGTGGCCGCGGCCCTGACGGTGACCGTCACCGGGGCCGCCGCCACCGGGTACGCCACCGTGTGGCCGACGGGCAGCCCCCGGCAGGAGACGTCCACCTTGAACTGGGACGGTGGTCAGACCCGGGCCAACGGATCGATCGTGCAGCTCGGCGCCGGCGGTGCCGTCGACGTGTACGTCGATGGGTCGCTCGATGCCGCGCAGGTGATCATCGACGTGTCGGGGGCCTTCACGCCCAGCGGCATCGACGGTGCCGGACAGTTCCGCGCGCTCGGTCCGGTGCGTGCGCTCGACACGCGGTCCGGGCAGCGGGTGGGCGCTGGCCAGGTGGTGCGCATCGGCCTGCCAGCCGGGGTTCCCGCTGACGCGACGGCGATCGCGGTGAACGTGACCGCGACGGACTCGACCGGCTTCGGCTACCTGACTGCGTACGCGGCGGGCGCGACCGTGCCGTCGACCTCGACGGTGAACACCGACGGGCCAGGCCAGAACCGGGCGGCGACCGCGATCGTCCCGATCTCTGCGGCAGGCATGGACGTGTACGCGTCGTCACCGACCCATGTCCTGGTCGACGTCGTCGGCTGGTTCACCGGGCCCAGCGCCGGTGCCTCGTCGAGCGGTCTGTTCGTCCCGGTGGCGCCGACGCGGCTGTTCGACACGCGTCAGGCGTTGGCGCCGCTCGCGTCGGGCACGTCGACGCGCCTCTACACGGACAGCGCGGTCGCAGCGAGCGCGTGGGCACAGATCGCGCCAGCCGCGGGCGCGCTGGTCGTCAACGTGACCGCGACGCAGTCGGGAGCCGGCGGCTACGTCACGTCGTTCGCCTCCGGCGCCCCGCTGCCGCCGACGTCCTCGTTGAACTGGGGACCGGGGGAGACGGTGGCGAACCTGACGATCAGCGCCGTCTCGACGCGAGGTGTCGCGTTCTTCGCGTCGGCGCCGGCGCACCTCCTTGTCGACGTGACCGGATACTTCACCGGTACGGCCGCTCCGGCGGGCGCCGCTCCGGCCGCGACAGCGGTCCAGGATCCGGCGGTGGCGGCGATCGTCGCCAGCGGTGTCACGCCCGAGGTGCAAGCGACCCTGGGCGACGTGGAGATGAAGTTCCTCCCTGACGGTAGCGTCGGCGCCAACAGCACGTGCAGCGGGCAGGTGGGCCTGACCACGACGAGCATGCACTCGGTGGTCGGCACCGGCGTGTGGTCGGTGACGACCCAGCGGATCGCCCTTGCCGCCGGCCTCGCGTCGACGTGCTCGGCAACGTTGCGGCCGGCGAGCGCGGGAGCGCACGAAGCCGGACACGTGCTGATCGCCAGGTGGCGATACGCACCACGGTCCGCCGCCGAGCAGGACCAGCGGGCTGCGCTGTTGGCCGGGCTGAGCCCTGGCGGCGAGGAGTGCCTCGCCGAGGCCCTCGCCCAGGCGATGTTCGCGTCCAAGGGCATCGGCCCGTACCTGTCCGGGTACGGGGGTGCGTACCAGACCTGTGCGAGCGCGACCACGACGGCGGCGCTGGCCCAGCAGGTCCTGGCGATCGCCAGCTGATCCACCCTCGGGTGCAGGTTGCGGTACCCCCTCGGGGTAGGTACGGTGCCTCCCGGCAGATACCCCCCTTGGGTATTGAACGGAGGTGCTGGTCGCGATGAAGGTGCCCGTGAAGCTGGCGGCGTTCGGTGTGGCGCTGGCGGCGGTGTTCGGGGTGTCGGCAGCGATCGGTGCTGCTGTTGGCCCACTCGACGTCGGGCCCGACCACGTCGAGACCACGGTGCCGTCGAGCATGCCGACCGAGCACGGCGAGCACACCCCGTGAGCGCGCACACCGACACGCCTGCCGAGGTGCAGCTCGACATCGAGGGGATGACCTGCGCGTCGTGCGCGGCGCGGATCGAGAACACGCTCAACCGGCTCGACGGTGTGACCGCCACGGTGAACTACGCGACCGAGAAGGCCCGCGTACAGCTCCCGGTCGACGGCCTCGGTGTCGACGACGTCATCGCCGCCGTCGCCGCGTCCGGCTATCGAGCATCGGTGCCTGCGCCCGCCCACGCGCCCGGCCGCGCCGAACACACCGAGCATCACGGACATGCCGAGCACGACCACGGCGAGCTCTCCGACCTGCGACAGCGGCTGCTGATCTCGGCGCTGCTCGCCACGCCGGTCGTGCTGCTGGCCATGGTGCCGGCGCTGCAGTTCGACTCCTGGCAGTGGCTCTCGCTGACACTGGCCGCGCCGGTGGTGGCCTGGGGCGGCTGGCCGTTCCACCGCGCCGCCTGGCTCAACCTGCGCCATGGCGCGGCGACGATGGACACGCTCATCTCGATGGGCACTCTCGCCGCGTTCGGATGGTCGTTGTACGCGCTGTTCCTGGGTGACGCCGGCGACCCGTCGATGCGCCACGGGTTCTCGTTGGCGCCTCAGCGCGGCATGGGCGCGAGCCAGATCTACCTCGAGGTGGCTGCCGGGGTGATCGTGTTCGTCCTTGCCGGGCGCTATCTGGAGGCCCGCGCCAAGCGTCGGTCGGGCGCCGCCCTGCGGGCGTTGCTCGAGCTCGGCGCCAAGGACGTCGCCGTCGTGCGCGATGGCCGGGAGGTGCGGGTGCCGATCGAGGAGCTCGCCGTCGACGACCGCTTCGTCGTCCGCCCGGGAGAGAAGGTCGCCACCGACGGGGTCGTCGAGGAGGGTACGTCGGCGATCGACACCTCCCTGCTGACCGGCGAAGCGGTGCCGGTCGAGGTCGGGCCCGGGGACGCGGTCACCGGTGCAACGGTCAACGCCGGTGGTCGCCTGCTCGTGCGCGCCACCCGGATCGGCGCCGACACGTCGCTGGCCCAGATCGCCCGGATGGTGGAGGACGCCCAGCACGGCAAGGCCGAGGTGCAGCGCCTCGCCGACCGCGTGGCGGGTGTCTTCGTCCCGGTCGTCATCGCCATCGCCGTCGCCGCCCTCGGGTTCTGGTCGACCGCGGCGGCCACCGACAGCGCGACGTACGCGTTCACTGCGGCGGTCGCCGTGCTGATCATCGCCTGCCCGTGCGCGCTCGGACTCGCGACGCCGACCGCGCTGATGGTCGGCACGGGTCGCGGGGCCCAGCTCGGGATCCTGATCAAGGGTCCGGAGGTGCTGGAGCAGACCCGCCACGTCGACACGATCGTGCTCGACAAGACCGGCACGGTCACGGCGGGGCGGATGAGCCTCGTCGAGGTCGTCGCGGTCGCCGGTGGCGACGAGCGCGAGCTGCTGCACCTCGCCGGGTCGTTGGAGCGCGCGTCCGAGCACCCGGTCGCTGCGGCGATCGCCGCTGGCGCCGAGCAGGTGGGCATCGAGCTCGTCGGCGTGGACTCGTTCCGGAACCACGAAGGACTCGGCGTCTCGGGCATCGTCGACGGTCACGCCGTCGTCGCCGGTCGGGAGCGGTTCCTCGCCGAGTGGTCGCTGCACCTCGACGCCGAGCTCGCCGCACGGCGAGACGTCGCCGAGGCGGGTGGTCGCACGCCCGTGTTCGTGGGCTGGGACGGGGAGGTGCGCGGCATGTTGGTCGTGTCCGACACCGTGAAGGACACGTCCGCCGAGGCGGTGCGCCGCTTCCGTGAGCTGGGCCTCCACCCGGTGCTGCTGACCGGTGACAACGAGCCCGCTGCGCTGGCCGTGGCCTCCCAGGTCGGGATCAGCGAGGTCGTAGCCGGGGTGCTGCCGGCGGACAAGGCAGCGGAGATCCGCCGGTTGCAGGCGCAGGGCCACGTCGTCGCCATGGTCGGCGACGGCGTCAACGATGCCGCGGCGCTCGCTCAGGCCGACCTCGGGCTGGCCATGGGCACCGGCACCGACGTGGCGATCGAGGCCAGCGACCTGACCCTCGTGCGTGGTGACCTCCGCGCCGCGGTCGACGCGATCCGCCTGTCGCGCCGGACCCTCGCCGTCATCAAGGGCAACCTGTTCTGGGCGTTCGCCTACAACGTGGCCGCGATCCCGCTCGCCGCGGCTGGACTGCTCAACCCGATGCTCGCCGGCGCGGCGATGGCCGCCTCCAGCGTGTTCGTGGTGACCAACAGCCTCCGCCTACGGCGATTCCGGTCGATCATCAGCTGAGCGAGATCACTCGGCTTCGAAGATGTTCTCGCCGTCCTCGTCGAGCAGGTGCTTCATCACCTTGCCCGAGGCGTTGCGCGGCAGCGGCGCGGTGCGCACCTCGACGTGGGCGGGCACCTTGTAGGACGCGAGGGCGGCGCGGCACCACTCGATGATGCCCTCCGGGGTCAGTGTGGAGCCCTCGGCGATGACGACGATCGCCTTGATCTCCTGGCCGAGCATCGGGTGGTCGACGCCGACGACCGCGACCTCGGTGACGTCGGCCAGCTCGTCGATCCGGTTCTCGATCTCGAACGGGTAGACGTTCTCGCCGCCGCGCAGGATGAGATCGCGTCGGCGCGACGCGAGGAACAGCACACCGCCCTCCAGGCGGCCGAAGTCCCCGGTCTTCAGCCAGCACCCCGGCAGGAGGGTCTCGGCAGTCGCCTCCGGGTTGCCCCAGTACTCGCGCATGACGAGTGGGCTGCGGACACAGATGTTGCCGACCTCACCCTCGCGAAGCTCGGTGCCGTCGTCGTCGAGGATCCGCACCCCCACCGTGGGCAGCGGTGGCCCGACGCACTCCGGTGCCGCCGAGATCATCACGTTCGATGCGAAGCTGATCAGCGCGCCGCTCTCCGTGGAGCCGTACCCGGTCGAGAACGTGCCCTTCAGATGTGGGAACCGCTCCTCCGTGCGGCGGATCAGCTCCGGGCTCGATGCCGAGCCCCCGATTCCGACCTGCTGCATCTGCAACGGGTTGAGCGTTGCGATCGATGGCTCGTCGAGCAGCCGCATGATGTGGGTGAACGTGCCACCCCAGCCGTTGATGCCGTGCCGTTTGGTCAGCTCGATGACATGGGCCGGATCGAAGCGGCCGAGTGGCCACACGGTCGTGGCGCCGGCCGCGATTCCGCCGACGGTGGCACCGAGCCCGGACACGTGGAACAGCGGGAACACGGCGAGGCGGGTCGGCGGGGGACCGCCGTGCTCGCGCCCTGCCGCCTTCATCCCCCGGGCGGCGATGAAGTCCATCATCTTCATGTAGGCGAGGATGTTGCGGTGCGTCAGCACGGCTGCCTTGGGCCGGCCGGTCGTACCGCTCGTGAACAGCAGCATCGCGTCGTCGTCCTCGTCGAGCGCGACGTCGGGCAGCGACGCGTCCGGAGCGAACGTGCGCAGTGGCTCGAAGTCGACGTCGAAGTCGATGATCGGCACGTCGATCGGCGTGCCCTCCAGGCGGGACAAGCGCTTGGTGTCGCCGAGCAGCAGCTTCGGCCCGGTGAGCTGGAGGGCGTTCACCATCTCCGGCCCGGTCCACCACCCGTTCATCGCCACGTTGACCGCGCCGAGCGACAGCGTGGCCCAGAACGAGAGCAGCCACCCCGCGCAGTTGGAGGCGGAGACAGCGACGCGGTCGCCCTTGCCGATGCCGCGGGCGGCGAGGGCCGCGGCGACCGAAGCCGTCTGCTGGACGAACTCGGCGAAGGTCAGCTTCGTACCGTCGTCGAAGATGACGCAGTCCTTGTCGCCGAACGCGACGCTGTCGGCGAGGATCTCGCGCAGCGACGACGGCCGGTTGCGGAACACCGCCATCTCCTCGCCCCGGATCGTGGTCGTCACGATCTCGAACGGCTGTCCGGGTGCGGTCAGCTCGGCCGTCACCTCGGCCCAGCGGTCGACGATCTGGCGGATCTCGTCCAATTCGGTGGTCACGGCCGGTCACCGTATCCGAGGACCATTGGCAGAATCGGAATCCGAGTAGCATTTCGGTCGATGTCCGTGGTCGACAAGACGCCGCTCGATCCGCAATCGCTGTCGGTCCGCCAGTACGCGCGGCGCGAGCGGATCATCCAAGCCGGCCTGTCGTTGCTGCTGCAGCGCGGGTTCGAGGACATCCAGGTGCGTGACGTCGCCGAGCGCGCCGATGTCGCGGTCTCCACCGTGTACCGGTACTTCGCCTCCAAGGAACACCTCTTTGCCGCGGTGTTCCTCGCCTGGCAGTCGTCGATGCGCTCGAGCGCTCCGATCGAGAGCGGCGACGACCTCGAGGCCGCAGCGTGGCTGACCCACATCGCCCACCTCGCGGTGCGCTCATTCGAGCTGCACCCGAACTTCTACCCCGTGATGGTGATGATGTCGCGCTCCACCGACTCGCACGTGCGGGCGATCTCGCGGTTGACGACGTTGGACAGCCAGCGCATCTTCGCCGAGCCGCTGCTCGGGCTCGACGCCGAGGATCGCCAGGCGGTGGTGACCGTCATCGGCAGCACGTTGAACGTGTCGCTCGGGAACTGGCTGGCCGGGGCGACGACGATCGACGGCGTGTACGACACGATGGACCGGGTCATCCGCTTGCTGCGCCTCACGCCATCGAAGCCCTGACGCCCGTTCAGTGCAGTGGGTGACGGGCCAGCACATCTGCGTACTTGACGAACGCCGCCTCTCGTTCGCGGGGGATGTGCCGCGACGGGAACAGGTCCGGCGCCGGCGTGTACTGCGACGTGAGCTGGCGCGCGACGGTGACCTTGTGCACCTCCGTCGGACCGTCGCCGAGGCCCATGATCATTGCGTTCTGGATCATGCTCATGAACGGCATCTCGTTGGTGACGCCGAGCGAGCCGTGCACCTGGAGGGCGCGCGACGCGACGTTGTTGAGCACCTTGGGCATCGCCGCCTTCACCGCCGAGATGTCGGCGCGGACCCGCTTGTAGTCCTGGTACTTGTCGATGCGCCACGCCGTGCGCATCACGAACAGCCGGAACTGCTCCAGCTCGATCCACGAGTCGGCGATCATCTCCTGGACGAGCTGCTTCCTGGCCAGCACCTCCCCCTGGGTCTCGCGCGAGATCGCCCGCTCGCACATCATGTCGAAGGCCCGCTGCACCATGCCGACGGTGCGCATCGCGTGGTGGATGCGCCCGCCGCCGAGGCGCGTCTGGGCGACGACGAACGCTTGGCCGCGCTCGCCGAGCAGGTTCTCCTTCGGCACGCGGGCATCGGTCATCCGCAGGTAGCCCTCGCTGCCCTCGTCGGCGCGGTCGAAGGCCAGGCCGACGTTGCGGACGAACTCGACGCCGGGCGTGGCGGTCGGCACGATCAGCATCGACGCCCGCTGGTAGGGCGGGTTGTCGGGCTCGGTGACCACGAACATGATCATGAAGTCCGACCACTTGGCGTTGGATGTGAACCACTTCTCGCCGTTGATCACCCACTCGTCGCCGTCGAGGTACGCCGAGGTGCGCAGCACCTTCGGGTCGGCACCGGCGTGGGGCTCGGTCATCGAGTAGGCGGAGGTGACCTGGTTGGCGAGCAGCGGCTCCAGCCACTGCCGCTTCTGCTCGGGCGTGCCGTAGTGGGCGAGGATCTCGGCGTTGCCGGTGTCGGGAGCCGCACAGCCGAACACCTGCGGGCCCATCCTGCTGCGCCCGAGGATCTCGTTCAGCAGGGCGAGGTGCACCTGGCCGGCGCCGGGCCCGCCGAGCTCGGGTCCGAGGTGCATCGCCCACAGGCCCTGCGCCTTGACCTGCGATTGGAGCGGTGGCACGAGCTCCTTCCAGATCGGGTTGCGGATGTCCGAGGGGTGGTCGATCAGGAAGTCGAGCGGCTCGACCTCCTCGCGGACGAAGGCGTCGGCCCAGTCCAGCTTCGCCTGGTACTCGGGCTCGGTCTCGAAGTCCCACATGGCACTGCAACGTAGCTGGAAATCGGACTCCGATTCCGATCGGGGGTCGATCGGGCGCGTAGCGTGCGGTTCCATGGCACAGGACGAGGTCGTCGAGTTCGAGTCGGGCGAGCTGCCGGGTCTCGACCCGTTGCGCGTCAGCGCATGGCTGGCGGAGCACACGCCGGTGGTGCCGCCGGTGGAGTTCGGGCTGATCGCCGCCGGCGGGTCCAACCTCACCTACAAGCTCACCGACGCCGCGGGCGACCAGTGGGTGCTGCGCCGCCCGCCGGTCGGCGAGCTGCTGGCCTCGGCCCACGACGTGGCCCGCGAAGCGCGGATCCTCTCGGGGCTCGGGCCGACCGACGTGCCCGTTCCCGACGTCGTCGGCGTCTGCTCGGACACGGACGTGACCGGCGGCTCGTTCTTCGTGATGCGCTACGTCGAGGGGCGCATCATCCGCACGACCGAGCACGGTCAGGAGCTCGGTTCCGATGCGGCCCGCACCGCGGGGACTACGTTCTTCGAGGCACTGGCCACGATCCACACCACCGACGTCGCCGCGGCCGGCCTCGACACGTTGAGCCGGCCCGACGGCTACGTCGAGCGCCAGCTCCGGCGCTGGCACCAGCAGTACGCCCAGACCGCGGGCGACGAGGCGTCGCCCCTCGAGACCGAGGTGCACGACCGGTTGGCGAGAGCCATACCGGCGGACGTGTTCTCCGGTACCGCCCACCTCGTGCACGGCGACTTCCACATCGACAACGCCGTGTTCGACGACGACCTGCGGGTGATCGCGGTGTTCGACTGGGAGCTGGCCACGCTCGGCCACCCGATCGCCGATCTCTCGTGGGCGCTCCTGTTCTGGGCCGAACCGGGCGAGCAGGAGCCGTTCCTGCAGTCGCCGCCGAGCATCGCCCCGGGGTTCCCCACCCGTGCCGACGTCGTCGAGACCTACCGCCGGGCCACCGGCTACGACGTCAGCGCGCTGCCCTACTTCGACGCGTTCACCAGCTGGAAGATGGCCTGCTTGCTGTCCGGATCTCTGATGCGCTCGCGCCGGGGGGCTGGCGGCGGCCTCCAGGCCAAGGGCCGCGTCGACCACGACGCACTGTTACGGCGCCTGCTCGGTGTGTTCGAGCGGGCGTCGTCCCAACTCGACGCCGCCGGCGTCTGATCCCGGGCAGCATGGGTCACGTGAGCATCGACATCGCTGCCGCCCGCGACTTCGTCACGATGAACGCGCGAGTCCTCGACCGCCGCCGGCTGGCGCTCCTGCTCGGCGACGGCGACGCGGCGGGGGTGCTCGGCGCGCTCGAGGCCCACCGGAACGCGGACGGTGGCTACGGCTGGGGACTCGAGCCCGACCTGCGCACGCCGGAGAGTCAGCCCGGCGCGGCCCTGCACGCGTTCGAGGCGTTCGCCGAGGCGGGTGTTGCCACGGTGCGAGCGGTCGAGCTCTGCGACTGGCTGGCGTCGGTGTCGCTGCCCGATGGCGGTGTGCCGTTCGCGCTGCCGGTCGCCGACACTGCCGGCTCGGCCCCGTGGTGGCTCGACGCCGACGGTTCGCAGTCGTCGCTGCAGATCACCGCGGCGACGGTCTCCACGGCGGCGCTCACGGCACGTCACGATCCGGCGATCGCCGGCCACGCCTGGTACACGGCTGCTGTGGACTACTGCATGCGGGAGATCGCCGCACTCGACGAGCAGCCGCACGCGATCGTGGTCAAGTTCGTGCTCGACGTGCTCGACGCCGTGCACGATTCGCATCCCGAGGCCCCGGCGCTGCTGGCGCGCATCGGCGAGCACGTCCCGGCCGATGGCCGGATCCACGTGGCCGGGGGCACCGCCGACGAGTTCATCGCCCCGCTCGACATGGCGCCTCTTGCGGATCGCCCGGTGCGAGCGCTGTTCGACCCGGCAGTGATCGACGCCGCGCTGGAGGAGCTGACCGCAGGGCAGCAGGCCGACGGTGGGTGGCCAGTCGTGTACGCCACCCAGTCGCCGGCATCGCAGCTCGAATGGCGCGGCATCCTCACGGTCCGGGCGCTCCACATCCTGCGGGCGGCCGGTCGCGCCTGAGACGCGAGCGAGATCCTCGACCTCGCGTTCGCCGATCCGCCTCGCTGCCGCGAGGCTGTCGGCTCATGAACGAGACCCTCCTCGCGACGTGGGCAGCCGGATGGCGCGCCGATCCCGCGGCGCCGGCGCTGTCCGACGACGGCCGAGCGTTCGTCAGCAACTCTGAGCTGGACGAGCGTTCGGCGCTCGTCGCCGGGCGGCTGGCGGCCGCCGGGATCGCGCCGGGCGATCGAGTGCTCGTCAGTGCCCGACCGTCGGTGGCGATGGCGATCGCTCACGTGGCCGCGCTGCGGCTGGGGTGCGCGGTCGTGCCGATGAACACCGCGTACCGCGAGCGCGAGGTGGCCCACATCGTGCGCGACGCGCGCCCACGTGGCGCCATCGTCGACGACGCCGATCGCGCACGGTGGGTCGAGGCGGCGAGCGCCGGCCCGATCGCGGTCGTGACCCCGGACATCGCCGGGCCCGGGGCCGACGTCGACCTGGACCGGTCGGCACCCGGCGACGCCGCGCTGCTCGTCTACACGAGCGGTACCACCGGCGCACCCAAGGGCGCGGTGCTGTCGCACTCCAACGTGCTCGCCGGGGCGGAGGCGGTGCGGATCGCCTGGCGGTGGTCGGCTGACGACCGGCTGATCCTCGCCCTGCCGCTGTTCCACATGCACGGGCTCGGCGTCGGCCTCCATGGCACCCTCCTCGCCGGTGCGTCGGCGATCATCCGCCCGTCGTTCGACGCCGGTGACGTCACCGACCTGGCCGCATCACCGCCCTCGACGCTGTTCTTCGGGGTGCCGACGATGTATGCCCGCCTTGCCGCCGCAGCTGGCGCCCGAGCACTGGGCCGGCTGCGCCTGTGCGTGTCCGGGTCGGCTGCGCTGCCGGTCGAGCTGTTCGACGCGATGGAGCGGGTCAGTGGCCAGCGGGTGCTCGAGCGCTACGGCATGAGCGAGACGCTGATGAACCTGTCGAACCCCTACGAGGGCGAGCGTCGCCCGGGTACGGTCGGCTTCCCGCTGCCGAGGGTGGAGATGCGCCTGGGTGCCGGTGACGAGATCGAGCTGCGTGGGCCGAACGTGTTCGCCGGCTACTGGGAGCGGCCGGAGGGCACTCGTGAGGCGTTCACCGCCGACGGTTGGTTCCGCACCGGCGACGTCGGTTCGATCGACGGCGACGGTTACGTCAGCATCGTCGGGCGCACCAAGGAGCTGATCATCAGCGGCGGGTACAACGTGTACCCGCGCGAGGTCGAGGAGGTGCTGCTGCGCCACCCAGCGGTCGCCGAGGTCGCCGTCGCCGGCACGCCCTCGGTGGAGTGGGGTGAGGTCGTCACCGCCTACGTCGTGCTCGCCGAACCGTGCGCCAGTGACGCGCTGATGGCCTTCGCCGCCGCCGATCTCGCCCCGTACAAGCGCCCGCGACTCGTCCACCAGGTCGACGAGCTCCCCAGGAACGCCATCGGCAAGGTCGTGCGATCCGAGTTGCACCCTTGACATTCAGTCGTCGTAGTGCAGCGTGCCCTCGAGGACGACCGGGCCGGGGTTCTTCTTGGCGCCGGGCGTGAACGACACCGGCATGTGCTTGACGCCGCCGATGAAGTTGGAGCGGAGCATGTCGACCGGGCCGGCGAGTTGCATGTCGGGGATGCGCTCGAGGATCTCGCGGAAGATGAGGCGCAGCTCCATCCGGGCGAGGTTGGCGCCGAGGCAGTAGTGGGCCCCGCCGCCGCCGAACGCGATGTGCTTGTTCGGCCAGCGTTCGATGTCGAACGTGAACGGGTCGTCGAACGCTTGCTCGTCCCGGTCGGCCGACGTGTGCCACATCACCACGCGGTCACCCGCTTTGATCTCCTGGCCGTGCACCTCGGTGTCGGCGAGCGCGGTGCGGCGGAAGTGGTACACGGGTGTCGCCCAGCGCAGGATCTCCTCGATCGCCCGATCGAGCTTCTCGGGCTCGTTGACGAGCACCTTGTACTGCTCGGGGTTCTCCATCAGCGCCCACATGCCCCACGAGGTCGTGTTCCGGGTGGTCTCGTTCCCGGCGACGGTCAGGAGCAGCATGAACATGTCGAACTCGACCTCGGACAGCTTGTCGCCGTCGAGCTCGGCGTTGATCAGCCGGGTCACGATGTCGTCGCGCGGGTCGATCTCACGCTGCTTGGCGAGCTGGTTCACGTACATGTAGAGCTCGGCCGACGCCGTGGCGCCGTCGTTCTTGTCGCCCGCGTACTCGGGGTCGTCGAGTCCGATCATCCGGTTCGACCAGTCGAACAGCAGCCGCCGCTCCTCCTGCGGCACGCCCATGATCTCGGCGATCGCCTGCAGCGGCAGCTCCGACGCGAGATCGGTCACGAAGTCGCACGACCCGCGCTCGATGATGTTGTCCACGATCAGGATCGCCCGGTGGGTCAGGTACTGCTCGAGCAGCGCGATCATCCGCGGGGTGAAGCCCTTCTGCACCAGTAGGCGGTAGCGGGTGTGCTTGGGCGGATCCATGTAGAGCATCATCAGGCCCCGCGGATCCATGCCGCCGCTGCTCTGCTCGTCGGGATCGGGGATGCTGACGCCGCCGGCCTCCGAGGAGAACGTCGCGACGTCGCGGTTCACCGAGATCAGGTCGGCGTGCTGGACGATGTTCCAGAAGCCGCCACCGTCGGGATGGTCGTGCCAGTAGACCGGGGCCTCCTGACGGAGACGCTTGAACATCTCGTGGTGCTCGAGCCGCTGGAAGCGGTCGAGATCCAGGAGGTCGATGCCCTCGATTACCACGTCGGTACCCCTTGTGTTGAGCTGGCCCAGCGCTGAAACCGTAGTTCAGTTCCTGCCCGGTCGCACGACGGGAGCGGCGTCACGAACCGGTGCGCAGCAACACCCCGAGGAACAGCGCGCCGACGGCGGCGAGCGCCCCGATCGCCCCGCCGGTGGCTAGGGCGAGCTTGGACTGCCCGACCTGGTGGACCGCGGCCGCGGCTCCGCTGACGACGGCGAGCGTGATCTTGACGAGCACCGTGACCTGGTACGAGGTCGGCGCGGTGGTGACGTCGACCTCCATCAGGTTCCAGATGCCGGTGACGAGGAGCACGGCGAAGGCGGGCCAGGCGATCCGGCTGAACGCGCGGGCGGCGGCCTTGGTCGCCTCGGGGCTGACGCGACGCAGGCTCGGCACCACCCCGGCCAGCGCGAACTGGCCGCCGACCCAGATCGTCGCCGCGAAGATGTGGAGCACGAGGCGCCAGGTCGTGAGCGTGGGGGACAGCATCGGTGCCCGAGGCTAACGGCTCCGATCCGACGGGTTCAGGACGCGAGGCGGACCACGCCGACGCGTGCACCGTTGACGGTGATCGTGTCGACGCCTTTGACCCCGCGGACCCGCTCGACGAGCCGGGGCAGCTCGGACCAGCGGTCGTCGACGACCAGGTCGACCTCGCCGCCGACCATCGTGACCTTCTTCAACTGCTTGGCGTCGCGGAGGCGGTGATCGGACGCGATCGCGTACAGCACCATGCCGGTGCGCAGGGCTCGAGCCGGCGACACCTGGGATCGGCCGATCACCTGGTCGTACATGGTGCGGCCCCATCGCAGGATCTCGTGCCGGTGACGCCAGACGAAGGCAGTGATGGCCGCGCGGGTGATCGGGTTGAGCAGTGTCTTCGTGCTGAGCCACTTCGGAGTCAGGCGCATGCCTTCATCCTTCCCGGTCGACCCCCGGTCGAAACGGCACCCTCGACGCAGGAGCATTCGGGTTTGTCGCCGGATCGGGGTGGGTACCCGGGTGCGGGTGCCCGGCTGATCCTGTCCGCCCGCAGTCGCATCGGCCGGGCACCTCCGTTGTCCGCCTCGTCCGGCGGCCGCGCCGTTCGGCACGATCCGACCATGCCTGCGTCCGAACGCTACGCCCGTCCCCTCGCCCTCGAGCCGGGGCGGATCATCCGCCGTCACGACGAGCCGATCCAGGTCGGGTCGATGCTCTGGGTCTTCACCGACCCGCACCGTGGCCACGAGTTCGCCTACAACCGCTGGTACGAGCGCGACCACTACTACGGCGGTTGCATGATCGGGCCGTACCACTTCGCCGGGAGCCGGTGGGTGGCGACGCGGCGCCATCGCGACGCGCGGTTCCCGACCGACAGCCCGATGCCGTTCGCCCTCGACGCCGGCACCTACGCGTGCCTCTACTGGTACCTCGGTGGCCACCACGATGACGCGCTCGACTGGGCCACGCCACAGGTGCACCACCTCTACGCCGACGACCGCGGGTTCGCCGAGCGGACGCACCACAACACGGCGACGTTCGGCCACAACTGGCGCGCCTATCGCGATCCGGACCCGGTCCCGATCGAGCTGGCCCTGGATCACCGCTATCAGGGCATGGTGGCGATGTTCCTCGATCTCGCCGACGGTGTCGAGCAGGCCGCGATGGACGAGTGGTTCGACGGCTTCTTGCCGGGGTGGCTGGCGGACTCACCGGTGGCTTCGATGGTGCACTGGGTCAACGTGCCGCTGCGGGAGGACAAGGCCGACTTCGTGCCGGTCGACGCCGCCGGGCAGCGGCGCTCGCTGCTCGTCCAGTTCGTGGAGGGCGACCCGCTGGACAGCTGGGACCGTCAGCGCGAGCTCGCCGACGCGCTCGCCGGCTCGGGCACCGGCACGGTGGCGTTCGCCTCGCCGTTCGTCGCCACGGTCGTCGGCACGGATCGGTACGTCGACGAGCTCTGGTGAGGAATGGCTGACGTGAGATGCGGGCCCGGCCGGTCGACAGGCGGGCGGTCCTGGACCGACCGGGCACGACCCCAAGTTACCGGTGGGTAGTACGTGCTGCCTCGTGTGACACGTTTCGCACCGGCTCCCGGCGGCCCTGGCGGATCGACCCATCGGGCCTCGGCCTCCTGACGGGACCGGTACATTCGCGATCCGTGCCAGCGGACGACGCCAAGTACCACATCGGCTTCGGGCGATCAGACCTGCCGGACGGCGCGTCGATCGCGCTGCTGAGCGGCGACCCTGGGCGCTCCGAGCTGGTCGCCCGGACGTACCTCACCGGTGGCAGTGAGCTCGGCCGCAACCGCGGTCTGGACAGCTTCGTCGCCGTGCTGCCGGGTGGCGCGCCGGTGGTCTGCGCGACGAGCGGCATGGGTGCGCCGTCGATGAGCATCGTCGTCAACGAGCTCGCCTCGATCGGGATCACCACCGTGATCCGCATCGGCACGGCCGGATCCATCCAGGATCGGGTGCACGCCGGCGAGGTCGTGATCGCGTCGGGAGCGCTGACCAACCAGGGCGCGGCCGCGGACATCGCACCGCCGGAGTTCCCCGCTGTCGCCGACCCGTTCCTGACCGTGACGCTCGCAGAGTCTGCGCTCGGGCTCGGCGTGCCGAGCCACGTCGGGATCATGGCGTCGGTCGACACGTTCTTCGAGGGGCAGGAGCGCTCGGCGTCGTCGGCCAACCCGCACCTGCTGCGCCGCCTGCGGGGGATGATCGACGAGTACCACGACCTCGGCGTGCTCAACTTCGAGATGGAGGCCGGCACGCTGTTCAAGATGGGCGCCGTGTACGGGTTCGCCGCCGGCTGCGTCTGCGCGATCATCGCCCAGCGCGACGAGGCGGAGGAGCCGATGCTCGACCTCAAGGAGTCGGCGGTGGACCGTGCGATCCGAGTCGCCGTCGAAGCGGCCGATCGCTGGTCACGTCGCTGACGTGGAGCGGGTGACGGGAATCGAACCCGCATAGCCAGCTTGGAAGGCTGGAGCTCTAGCCATTGAGCTACACCCGCGAGGGCGGGGCGAGGTTACCGGCGGTCGAGGCGTCCGGTGGCGTAGGCCCAGCGTTCGAACAGGATCGTGAACAGCGGGGGGACCGAGGCGAGCAGCGCCAACGCGAGCGTGCGCCCGGACCAGCGCTGGTGCCAGCCCGCCCACAGCGCGACGGCGACGTAGACGAGCACGACGACGCCGTGGATCCGGCCGAACACGGCGACGCCGGTCTCGCCGGCGTCGAGCACGTACTTCTGGAACATGCCGATCAACAGGCCGGCCCAGCTGATCGCCTCGGCGATCGCCGCGACGCGGAACGCGCGGCCGGCGGTGCTGAGCGGGCGGGGGGTGGCGTAGGCCCGCTCGGCCGGCGTCGGCGTCGTCCGGGTCGGGATCCGCCAGAGGATCCAGGCGATGCCGACAGCGCCGGCGGCGAGGATCGCGACCTTGACGAGCACGCGGTCGACGGCGAGGAACGCGCTCAGGCTGCAGGCCACGACGATCGAGCCGATCGCCGCCACCTTCGCCCGCTTGGGCATGCCGAGGCCGGCGCGGTAGTCGCGCACCATCGGGCCGATCGTCGGGAGGTTCAGCACCCACTGCTCGAACCGTGGGTTGGAACGGGAGAAGCACGCTGCGGCGACGACGAAGAAGACGGTCGTCGGGAGTCCGGGGATGATGATGCCGAGCACGCCGACGCCCACCGACAAGAAGCCCAACCCCAGCCACAGCGCGCGGATCAAGGGATTGGCCATGGGACCGGCAGGCTAGGGGCGTAGTGTGCGCCGAACATGCTGATCCCGATCCTCGTCGTCCTCCTTCTCGTGGTCGCCGTGTTCCTCGCGTTCTCGTTGCGCGCCGTTGCCCAGGGCACGGTCGCGGTCACGACCATCTTCGGCAAGTACCGGCGCACCCTGCGGCCCGGTCTCAACTTCCTGATCCCGTTCGTCGAGCGGATCTTCCGGCGCATCAGCATCCAGAACCGCTCGATCGAGCTCCAGTTCCAGGCGATCACCCAGGACCAGGCGAACGTCTACTTCTCGGCGATGCTGCTCTACACGACGTTCGACGACCGTGAGGACACGATCAAGAACGTCGCGTTCAAGTTCATCTCCGAGAAGGATGTCCTGACTGCGCTGGTCCGTTCGGTCGAGGGCCAGACGCGAGGGTTCGTGGCGACGAAGCGCCAGGCGGAGATCCTCGGGCTGCGCCGCGAGATCACCGAGGAGGTCAAGGAGCAGCTCGACACCGTGCTCGAGGGGTGGGGCTACCACCTGATCGACGTGCAGCTCAACGACATCACCTTCGACCAGGTCATCACCCAGTCGATGGCGCAGGTCGTGGCGTCGAACAACCTCAAGGCGGCGGCGACCAACGAGGGCGATGCGCTGCTGATCCGGCGCACGAAGGAGGCCGAGGCCGCCGGCACCGCCGTGCGGATCGAGGCCGAGGCCGAGCGCACCGCAGCGCAGCTGCGCGGGCAGGGCGTCGCGCTGTTCCGCGAGGAGGTCGCCCGCGGCCTTGCCCAGGCGGCTCGGGAGATGGAGCAGAACCAGATGGACACCACCTTGATCCTCTTCTCGATGTGGACCGAGTCGATCCGTCACGTGGCCGAGAACGGCCGCGGCAACGTGCTGTTCCTGGATGGATCGCCGGAGGGCATGGAGAAGCAGATGCGCGATCTGATGGCGCTCCAGACGTTGCACATGGAAGGACTCGTCCCGCCGCAGCCGCCCGCTCAGACCGGATGACCGCTCGGTGACTTGACTCCGGCAGTAGCCTCGTCGCCGCTATGCGTGTACGAAACCTCGCCGGGTGCGCGGCGATGCTCGCACTGGCGGTCGCAGCCACCCCTGCCATCGCCGGTGCGTCCGCACCGACCGCCCCATCGCTTCCTACGGCCTCGCCGTCGACGGTACCGCAGGTGGCGCCGTCGACCGCGTCGGCCCTCCAGACGCTGCCCGACGCCCAGCGCCTGCTCGACACGCGCCAGTTCGGCCAGCTGCCGTTCGGTGCCGGCGAGACGCGCACGGTCGCGATCACCGGCGAGGCGCCGCTGCCGGTCGCGGGCACCGCGGTCGCCGCGGTGCTCAACCTCACCGTGGTCGGCGACGCCGCTCCCGGCTTCTGGACGGCGTGGCCGTCGGGCACCGGGCGGCCGGACGCATCCATCCTCAACGTGGACGAGGCCGCGTCGCTGCAGGGGCCCGCGCTCGCGCTGCCGAACCTGGTGACGATCCCCGTCGGCGCCGACGGCTCGATCTCGATCTACTCTGACAAGGGCGGCCAGCTGATCGTCGACCTGCTCGGCTACTACACCCCGACCGCGTCGGCGACGGCCGGTCGGTTCCAGCCGCTGCCCACGCCGGTGCGCCGGCTCGACACCCGCCCGGACAAGAGCGGGCTCGCGCCGGGCGAGCAGCGCACCGTCAACATCCCCGACGCCGCCGGCGCCGGCGCGGTCGCCCTCAACATCACCACGGTCGCGTGGCAGGGCGGCTACTGGCAGGTGTTCCAGCACGGCGCGCCCGTGCCCGCCACCTCGAACCTCAACTCCGTCAAGGCCGGCCACGTCGCTGCCAACCAGGTGATCGTGCCGGTCGACTCGGCCGGCAACGTCGACGTCTTCAGCACGGCCGGCGGCGATCTCATCGTCGACGTCATCGGTACCTACACGAGCACCGCCGCGCCCGACGGCACCGACGGCTTGTTCGTGCCGCTGGCCACGCCCACCCGCTTCCTCGACACCCGCACCGCGATCAACCCGCTCGGCGCCGGCAAGCGCCTGCTGCCGAAGTGGGCGGTCGAGGTGCCGGCCCTGACGAACCCGGCGATCAACCGCGCCGACATCGCCGCGCTCGACATGAACGTGACGATCAATGAGACCCTGAACGCTGGTTACTTCTCGGTGACGACCGCCGGCATCAGCGCACCCGGTCCGACGCGCGGCACCTCCACCCTCAACGCCACGCACCCGGCCCAGACGCTCGCCAACCACGCCATCGTGCCGGTCTCGGCGCGCGGCTTCGAGGTGTTCAGCGAGAACGGCGGCCAGGTGATCGCCGATGTGAGCGGCTACTACCTCGGCACGCCGGCGGCGGGGGCGCAGCCCGTTCAGACCAACACCGATCCCACGCCCGCGGGATGCGTCGGCTTCTCCGGTCAGCCGGTGGACGCGATCGTCACCGGCAGCTCCGGGATGTCGGTCGGGCGGGTCCAGCAGCGACTCATCGACCTCGGGTTCTGGGTGCAGGGCGTGGACGGCGGCTACGGCCGGATCACCTCGCAGGCCGTGATGGCGTTCCAGAAGTGGGCTGGTCTGCCGTCGAAGAGCGGCAACGTCGACGCGGCCACGGCCAACGCGTTGAACAACACGCTGTGCCGGCCGACCGCGGGTCGCACCGGGGGTGACTTCTTCGAGGTCAACCGCACGAAGCAGATCGCCATGGTGGTCCGCGGCGGCAAGGTGCTGTGGGTCTTCAACGTCTCGACCGGCAACGGCAAGAGCTACGACGAGGAAGACCAGAAGAACGCCGGCCAGCGTGTCATCGGCGTGGCGACCACCCCGCTCGGCGAGTACAAGACGTACCGCGAACACGACGTCGCCAGGTACGAGGGCGACCTCGGCAGCCTGTACCGACCCAAGTTCGTGGTCGGCGGCGTGGCGGTGCACGGCGCCCAGAACGTGCCCAACTATCCCGCCTCGCACGGCTGCATCCGGGTGATCAACCCGGTGATGGATCTCATCTGGGGACAGAACCTGTTGCCGCTGCGATCCGCCGTGTGGATCCACGACTGATCCGTTCCGACACCGAAGAACCCGACTGCTACGTTGACGGAACCCGCAACCAGGCGGGCGATTCAGTGAGAAAAGAGAAGCTGTGGCCACTGGCACCGTGAAGTTCTTCAACAAGGAGAAGGGCTACGGATTCATCAGCCAAGACGACGGCGCAGACGTGTTCGTCCATTACTCGAGCATCCAGACGAAGGGCTTCCGCACCCTGGTCGAAGGCCAGAAGGTGGAGTTCGACGTCGGCCCCGGCCGCAAGGGTGACGAGGCGCAGAACGTCCGGCCGCTCTGATCACTGATCCCGCACCGTCGGCGGTCCTGCCGGCGGTGCGGCTGCCAGACTGGCGTCCATGAACGATCTGGAGGACGTCAGAACGTCGGACGTGGTGTTGCAGGTTCCGTCGAGCCCTGCTTCGCTGCGCGTCGTGCGCATGGTCGCGGCCACGATCGTCGCCGACGACGGCTTCGACATCGACGAGGTCGACGACGTTCGGATGGCCGTCGACGAACTGTGCGCAGCCGTCATCGAGGCCTCGCCGACGTCCTCGATGCGCGTGCGGTTCCGGCTCGAGGCCCATCGTCTCGACGTCCAGATCGACGCCGAGAGCTCGACCCCGGCGTCGGTGCAGGTCGACGAGATGCGCGCCGCCGTGCTCGGCGCGGTCACCGACCAGTACTCCACAGCGGTGGAAGACGGGCGCAGCATCGCCGCGTTCGCCAAGCGTTCGACGCTCGCGGCACCGGGTGAGGCCGCACGGCCGCATGGCTGACGAGCCGCGCGGCGTCACCCCCGACGAAGAGCTGCAGCGTCTCGCTGCATACGTGGAGAGCCGGGATCCTCGTGAGCGCGACGCGCTGCTCGCGACCTACGACTGGGTCGCGATCACCGCAGCTCGCCGCTTCCGCGATCGGGGCGAGCCGAGCGATGACCTCCTCCAAGTCGCCCGAGTCGGGCTGATCAAGGCGCTCGGGCGCTTCGATCCCAACGCCGGCGCCGGATTCCCCGCGTATGGCATGGCGACCGCACTCGGTGAGCTCCGACGTCACTTCCGCGACGCGACCTGGCGGGTCTACGCGCCTCGGGCAGCCAAGGATCTGCAGTCCCGGCTGGCGCGCGAGACCGAGGCTGCCACCCACGAGCTCGGTCGGGCGCCGACCGTCGCCGAGCTCTCCGAACGGCTCGCCGTGTCGCCCGACGCCGTGCTCGCGGCCATGGACGCGGCCGCCGCCAATCGAGCCTCGTCGCTCGACGCGCCCGGCTCCGCCGACCAGCGTTGGGCCAGTGATCGCCTGGCGTCGGGGGAGTCACCGTTCGAGGACCGCGTCGCCGTCCGCGAGCTGCTGGGCCGCCTGCCCGAACGCGAGCGACGGATCGTCGAGCTGCGTTTCGACGAGGGGTTGACCCAGGACGAGATCGCGCGGATCGTCGGCATCAGCCAGATGCACGTCTCCAGGCTCCTGCGCGCCGCGCTCGACACGTTGCGCCGCACGATCGAATCGGGTCAGGCGGCGGAGGACGACACGGGGGAGTAGGGGGCTCGGGTTGCAAGGGGGCAGGAGCGGGAACGGTGGGCCCGATGACCAGCGCGGAGTCCCGCCACGTCCTGGATCTGCCAGCATCCGCCGTTGCGCCGCGCGTAGGCCGGCAGTTCGTCGGACACGTGCTGCGCGACTGGCAGCTCGCGGATCTGGTCGACTCGGCGTCGCTGCTCACCAGCGAGGTGGTCACCAACGCCGTGCTCCACGCCGGGACCGCCAGCCGGCTGAGCATCGAGCGCGGCACGGACATGGTGCGCGTCAGCGTCCAGGACGAAGGCGACGGGTTGGCCGAGCGATCCGCCCCCCGCATGGACGCCGCGGGCGGGCACGGGCTGGCGCTCATGGATACGCTGGCCGACCAGTGGGGCGCCCGTCGCGTCGACGGATGCCATGAGGTCTGGTTCGAGCTGCGCATCACGACCACCGATTGATCGACGAACATCCATCCCCGCACGAGGAGAGCCCGTGTCGACCACACCCCCCGAGTTGACCATCACCCACGACATCGTGGCCGACCGCCTCGTGGTGTCGGTGGCCGGCGACCTCGATCTGGCGTCGGCTCCATCGCTGGAGACCGCGCTGGCCGGTCTCACGCCATTCGGGCGGACCGTCGTCATCGATCTCACCGACGTCGAGTTCATCGACTCGAGCGGTGTCCGCGCCCTGCTGGCCGTCAACCAACTCGTCACCGATGACGTCGGCGTACCGGTCGTGCTGACCGGCGGCACCTCGGCCACGCGGCGGCTGATCGAACTGACCGGCATCGACCAGGTCTTCACGATCGAAGGCTGACCGAACGCGGCGGTGGCCGGCCGCCGAACCTCGGTCGGGCGAACCGGCCACCGCGGGGGCGATGCAGGTCTGGGTGAACTACTTGTCGGAGCTGAGCGCGTCCTTGACCTTGTCGACGACGGAATCAGCGCCATCCTTGACGTCCTTGATGACAGCTTTCACCTTCGCCCCCGCCTGATCCGCCTTTCCCTCGCGCTGGAGGTCCTTGTCGTCGGTGAGGTCGCCGGCGGCTTCCTTGATCCGACCCTTGGCCTCGTCCATCTCTGCACCCATGTGACTTCCTCCTGGGGGTGTCCGCCGGAGTGGCGACAGGGCATCGGTACCCGCGGGGGCGGTGCGACAAACGGTCAACCTGCGAGCGACACCGGGCAGGCCCATCGATGCTGGGGTGAGCGCGGTCCCTGGCGTGGATCAGGACAAACGAGGCCGGGGTGGCGCTCGGGGCTGGCGAGCACCTACGGTTCCCTGGTAATACGAAGCGAACTTCAACATTGCAAAAAGGGGACGCCGTGAAGCTCGACCTCCTGTACGAGTTCCAGCCGAAGATCAAGCCGTGGTCGAAGCCACACCCGTACGGGCAGCGCGAGGCCGAGCAGCGCACCTACGACGAGGCGATCGCCGAGATCCAGTACGCCGACAAGCTCGGCTTCAACACCGTGTGGGTGGTGGAGCACCACTTCCGTGACGGCCGGTCAGCGTCGCCGTGCAACGAGGCGATCCTCGGAGGGCTCGCGCTCAGCACCGACCAGATCAAGCTCGGCTTCGGTGTGACGCTGATGCCCTTCGGGTTCATCCACCCGGCCCGCGTCGCCGAGAAGGTGGCCACCGTCGACGTGCTGTCCCACGGCCGCGTCGAGTGGGGCACCGGCCGGTCGACCCCGATGGAACAGGGCGCGTTCGGTGTGCCGACCGACGATCGATCGCGGGCCCACTGGAAGGAGGCGATCGAGATCGTCGTCGGCATGTGGGAGAACGAGACGTTCTCGTGGGAGAGCGAGAACCTCACGTTCCCCGAGCGGATGCAGACGCCGAAGCCGTTCCAGGATCCCCACCCGCCGGTGTGGCAGGCGGCGGCCACCGAGAAGAGCGCGGTCAGCGCCGGCGAGCTCGGCCTCGGATTGCTGTCGTTCGCGTTGCTCCAGCCGGTCGAGAAGATGGCCGACCACATCCGTGCGTACCGCACGGCGCAGGCCATGGCCCGGCCGCAGGACATGCTGACGAGGGTGCGCAACGAGCGCGTCGGCGTGTACACGCTGGTGCACGCCTACGACGACGCCGACGAGGCCGAGGCGTACGGCCTGTGGGAGTCGGTCAACTGGTGGTACAAGCACCTGGCGGAGTTCACGCTGCAGTGGGAGCTGCCGATGCTGACGCCGGAGGAGCAGCAGGCGGTGTTCCCGCTCCTGCAGCCGGTGATCAATGGCGAGGTACCGGTGTCGCACTACCAGGACCAGGACATGATCATCATCGGCACCCCCGAGGAGTGCTTGGAGAAGATCATCCGCTACGACGAGGTCGGCGTGGACCAGCTGCTCTGCTACGTGCAGTTCGGGGATCTGCCCCACGAGAAGGTGATGCGCAACCTGGAGCTGCTCTCCAAGGAGGTCATCCCCAAGCTGGAGGCCCGTGGCCACCGCATCGACGCGACGGTGCGTGCCTGATGGACATGATCTCGGGCCTGCGGGCCACCGCGGCTGCGGCTGCGCCCAAGCCCCTCCACGACGACCTCGTCGCCGCGTTCTCGCTCGACGGCCGCACCGCGGTGGTGACCGGCGCCGCCCAGGGCATCGGTCGGGAGACCGCGGTGACCTACGCCAAGGCCGGCGCGACCGTCGTGCTCGCCGACCGCTCCGAGGACGGACTGGCCGAGACCAGCGCCGCGGTCGAGGGCGTCGGCGCGAAGGCGATCGTGGTACCCACCGACGTGTCGGACAAGTCGGCGGTCGAGGATCTCGCCCGCGCTGGGGTGCGGGCGACGGGGCGCGTCGACGTGTGGGCGAACGTCGCTGGCATCATCGACAACTTCATGATCGTCGACGCGACGGAGGAGGCGCTCGACCGGATCATCGCCGTCAACCTGAAGGGGGTGTACTGGGGCATCGCCGCCGCCGGCCGCTTGATGTCGGCGGCCCGCCGGGGCTCGATCATCAACGTCGCGTCCGCTGGTGGCGAGTTCCCTGCCCCGACCCTGTCCGGGTACGGGCTGACGAAGGCGGCGGTGATGCACCTCACCCGGATCGCCGCCGAGGAACTGGGGCCGGCCGGTGTGCGCGTCAACTCGGTCGCGCCCGGGTTCACCGAGACGCCGATGACGCAGCGCAACTGGACCGCGGAGGACGGCACGGTCGACGAGGAGCGCAGGGCAGCGGTCGTCGGCGCCCGGCAGGCCCAGTCGCCGCTCGGCCGCACCGGTGTGCCCAGCGACATCGCCTACGCGCTGCTGTACCTCGCCGTCGACGCGTCGTCGTTCGTCACCGGCCAGGTGCTGCGCCCCAACGGCGGTGTGTACATGGGCTGACCGGTTGCACTGTGCAACCGTTGTCGATTCACAGTGCACCGTCGTACACTCGTGCGATGTTCGATCTGAAGATCATCGGGGGCACGATCGTCGACGGCACGGGCGCGGCGCGCTTCGTGGGCGACATCGGGATCACGGACGGGGTGATCGTCGCCGTGCAGCGCGGCGGCCTCGAGGGTGAGGCGGCGGAGACGATCGACGCGACGGGCAAGCTCGTCACGCCGGGCTTCGTCGACATCCACACCCACTACGACGGCCAGGCGACGTGGGACGAACTGCTCGAACCGTCCAGCCAGCACGGCGTCACCACGATCGTCGTCGGGAACTGCGGCGTCGGCTTCGCCCCTGTGCGGCCCGGCACCGAGAACTGGTTGATCGAGCTGATGGAGGGCGTCGAGGACATCCCCGGCACGGCCCTGCACGAGGGCATGACCTGGGGTTGGGAGAGCTTCCCCGACTACCTCGACGTGCTCGACGCCAAGTCGTGGTCAATCGACATCGGCACCCAGGTGCCGCACGGTTCGGTACGCGCCTACGTGATGGGCGAGCGCGGCGCCAACAACGAGCCGGCGTCGGCCGAGGACATCGACTTGATGGCCAAGCTCGTCGGCGAGGCGATCGAGGCTGGCGCGCTCGGCTTCTCGACCTCGCGGGTGCTCGGCCACCGGGCGATGAACGGCGAGCCGGTGCCCGGCACCTTCGCCGCCGAGGACGAGCTGTTCGGCATCGGTCGTGCCGTGAAGGCAGCAGGGGGCGCGGTGTTCGAGCTGGCCCCCGCCGGCGCCGACGGTCAGGATCTGGTGCGCGGCCGCACCGAGGTCGACTGGATGGCCCGGCTCAGCACCGAGCTCGACCTGCCGGTCAGCTTCGCCCTCTTGGAGATCCGTTCTGAGCCCGACCTGTGGCGCGAGCTGATGGACGAGTCGATCGCCGCCAACGAGCGCGGCGCCCGTCTCGTGCCGCAGATCGCGGTGCGTCCGTTCGGCATGCTGATCGGGTTCGGCAGCAACCACCCTTTCGCCAAGCGCCCGACGTTCAAGCGCCTCGCCGACTCGCTGCCGTACGAACAGCTCATCGCCGAGCTGAAGCGGCCCGAGGTGCGCGACGCGATCCTCGCCGAGGCCGACCTGCCGCCGGACCCGACGCAGCAGTTCGACGGGCTGGTCGGCGTGCTCCAGATGATGACGTCGATGCTCTACTTCCTCGGCGACACGCCCGACTACGAGCCGACCGAGACGTTGGCGTCGCGCGCCGGGGCGCTCGGCGTCGACCCGCTGGCCCTCGCCTACGACACGATGCTCGAGCGCGACGGGCAGACCTTCCTGCTGGCGCCGTTCTTCGGTTACTTCCACGAAAACCATGACGCGATCCGGGAGATGATGCTGCACCCCGCCGGTGTGTCGGGCCTGTCCGACGGCGGCGCCCACTGCCGCATGATCTGCGACGCGTCCTACCCGACGTTCCTGCTCACCCACTGGGCCCGCGACCGAGCGCGCGGCGAGCAGTTGCCGGTCGAGCACGTCGTCAAGATGCAGAGCCACGACACGGCCGCGCTCTACGGCCTCGGCGACCGCGGCATGATCGCCGAGGGCAAGAAGGCCGACATCAACGTGATCGACCACGAGCACCTCACCCTGCACCACCCTCGGGTCGCGTTCGACCTGCCCGCCGGCGGCCGGCGCCTGCTGCAGGACGCGAGCGGCTACGAGGTGACGATCGTCAGCGGCGTCGTCACCCGCCGGTTCGGCAAGGACACCGGCGAGCGGCCCGGACGCCTGGTCCGCGGCACCCGCTGACCCTCAGCGCGAGCTGCTCAGCCGGCGCGTGGCGGCGAGGAGCTCGCGGGCCATCGCTTCGATCTCGGCGCCGGTCATCGTTCGCGGCAGGCCGACGAGCACGAGGGCGAGCTCGACCCGCCCCTCGCCGTCCAGCACCGGTGCCTCGATCGTGCTGACCGCGTAGGCGGCGGCGGGCTCGAGCGCGTGGGCCAGCAGGCCCCGGTGCTCGATCAGCTCGACCAGGTTGCCGCCGCCGTGCGGCTCGCCGGCGGGGGTGCGCAACTCGACGACGTAGCCACGGTCGCGAATGGCGTGCAGTGCCGCCGCGTGCTCGTCGCGGTCCGTGCCGTCCAGCCACTCGCCGACGGTGGCCTCGTCGGCCCACGCCGCGAACACCGCACCGAAGGGCGCCTTCAGAGGGGCCCACAACCCCGCCCGCAGCGGCTGCACGGTGGAGCGGACGTCCCACACCTGGTCGGTCAGCGTCGCCACGCCGTCGGCGGCGGTGAACGCCGCGCAGGTCACGCCCAGAGCCGTGGCCAGTCCCACCATCTCCGGATGGGCCAGCTGCGTGGCGGGCAGCCGTCGTCCCGCCGCCTCGCCGAGCGCGATCAGCTCGGAGCCGAGGCGGAAGGTCTTGGCCACCGGGTCGCGCACCAGCCACCCGGCGTCGGTGAGCGTGGCCATCATCGGGTAGAGGGTGGCCTTGTTCAACCGCAGCCGGCGCGAGATCTCGGCCATCGAGAACCCCTCGTCGGGGTGGGCGGCCAGCAGCCGGGTCAGTGCAACGACGCGGTCGGTCTGCGGGGACGGGCGGGGCACGGGTTGCAATATGCAACCGCGAGCGTCGCCGCTGCAACTCGCGGGCGGTGGTGTGCTCACCCCGACCCCGACGGAGGTCAGACGATCAGGCCCCGGCGCGCCGCCTCGGCGACAGCGTGGCGTCGGTCGTTGACCGCGAGCTTGCGGTAGATCGACTTGGTGTGGTGTTTGACGGTGTTGACCGAGACGTAGAGCCGCTCGGCGATCTCGGCCCTCGATCGCTGGCCGTCGAGCAGCGTCAAGACCTCGAGCTCACGCTGCGTCAGCCCTCCGGGCAGTGGCGGGCCTGGCGACCCGGCCCGCGCCGCGACCGCGTCGATGCCTTCGACGATGATCGGCGACATGCGATGCGACTCGCAGAGCCGACGCGCCGCGCGCAACGCGGCGGCCGCGCCACCCTGGCGACCCAGATCGAGCTCGATGTTCGCGAGTTCCATCGCGCTCAGGACCCGCACCAGTGGCTCGTCGACGGTCGCGGCGAGGTACTGGGCCTCCTCGATCATCTCGCGCGCTGCGTCGAGATCGCCGAGACCTCGATGCGCCATGCCGGTCACGAGCAGCGACTCCGATCGAGGCGTCCAATATTCGCTCGCCTGTTCCGCCGCGCGCTGCGCGGCGAGCGCGTGAGTGAGCGCGGCGTCGTGTTGCCGACGACCGAGTGCGAGCCACGCACGGCACAGCTCGTAGCCGGCCCGGGGGAGCGCGTCGTCGACCGACTCGGCGAGACACGCGATCGTTCGCTCCGCCGCGTACAGATCCCCGTTCAGCATGTCGGCCCGAGCGCGCAACCGCGCTGCCAGGTGGCGAATGTCGCCGATGCCGCGTCCGTCGGTCGGGACCACCGTGGTCTCGGCGAGCGCTGTCAGCTCCTCGAAGTGTCCGAGCCGGTAGGCCTGGTACGCACGAACCGTGTCCACACCGGCCTGTATGTCGGCATCCAGTGGATCGCCGGCGCGCGCGTCCCTGCTGAGCATGTCGATGCGCCGCTGGAACCGGTCGTCCTGACGGGATAGCACGAGCGTCCACAACGTCGCCAGCTCCAGGTCGCCTGCCGGCAGCGCGTCGTCGGGGATCCGGTGCCACAACGTCGCGAGCGTCTTGGCGTGCCCGGCGTGCATATACCGCCGCACGTTGGGCAGCACCATCCTGACTGCATCGTCGAACCGGCGCGCCGCCGTGTAGTGATCGATCGCCTCGGGCACACGCCCGTGCTCCTCGCACCACGCGGCGGCCCGGGTGTGCAGCTCGCCGAGATCGGTGCCGCGTGCCTGTGCGTGGCGTCGCAACACGATCGCGATCAGTTCGTGGTAGCGGTAGGCGTCGGCATCCCCGGTCAAGGCCGTCACCAGGACCTGGTCGGCGGCGAGCTGGGCCAGCCGCGAACCTGCGTCGCCGCATCCGGTCACCGCCGCAGCGAGCCCGGGATCGAGCGATTCGAGGATCGAGGTCTCGACCATGAACCTCCGCATGTCGGGATCCTGCTGCGACAGCACCTCCTCGACCATGTAGTCCATGAGAGCGTCGTCGGTCTCGAACAGGCTGTCGATCCCTCGCTCGCCGCCACCTCCGTGGAGTGCGCGAGCGGCGAACTGCACGGCCACCGGCCATCCGTCGGTCGTGTGATGGATGCGGGCGACGACGTCCGCGTCGGCCCACCGCTGGCATCGCACCAGCGTCGCGACCTCTGCCGACGTGAAGCGCAGCTCGTCCTCGTCGAGCGCGAGCAACGAGCCGTCAGCCAGGTGGCGGGCCAGCGGTATCCGCAATGGCGGTCGCGCGGCGAGCACGAAGCGCGTCGTCGGCGGCGCGAGATCGACCAGACGGCGCACGTCGCCGAGGACGGTCGGATCGGTGAGGAGATGGACGTCGTCGAGCACGATGCGCAGGGCAGGGACCTGCTCGAGCGCGACGACGAGCGCGTCGACGCCGCGGTGGCCGCCGCGCTGCATCTGGACGCGCAGCCGGGACAGGCCGGTGCACCGTTCGATGCTCCGGCAGAGATGGGCCCAGAAGCGCGAGGCGTCGTCGTCGGCGTCGACGGTGAGCCACGCGGTCGGGATCGGATCCGCGTCGACGAGTTGCGCAGCGAACACCGACTTGCCCCACCCGGCGCGACCGACGATGGTCACCACGGTGGCAGCAGCCGCGCTCGCCGTGAGCGAAGGGTCGCGATCGACGCGCCGGTCGGGTGGCCGCGGTGCGGCGAGCTTCGCGGCCACGATGAGCGCGCGCGTCGGGTTCGATGTCTGCATCCGCCATGCCCCGACAGGCTAGGTGACACGGAAGGGTGATGAGGAATCCCAGCGCGGGTGATGGCCAGGGTGATGGTCGGTGCCTTCGCAACCACCCGTGATGGGTGGCGGAGAGCGGCCGTGCCGACGCCAGCCTCGTGGCGCGGCCCACACTCGTTGCATGACCCGGCGGATCGGGCATGTTCATGTCCAGCAGGTGGACCGGGATCGGACGACCCACGATGGACGAGTCGAAGTTCACCACGCGCCCGCACACCCTCCCGCGACGTCGCCACAGGGCGGCACTGGCGATCGTCGCCGCGCTCGCTCTCGGCACGTTCGTGGTCGAACCGGGGGCGAGGCGGGCGACCGCGGCGGGCACACCGGACATCGCCGTCGAGCGGTCGGTGAGCGCCGAGACGCTGTACGGCCGCAATGCCGTGGTGACCCTCACCGCCACGAACCCGACGACGACCGACGGCTACAACGTGTCGTTGCGCGACGTGCTGCCAGCCGGGGCGACACTCGCGGCGGGGAGCCCCCCGCCGTCGAAGCAACTCCCCCAGCCGGACGGCACCACCGTGCTGATCTGGGACAACGTCGCCGACCTGCAGGCCGGGGTGAGCACCTCGATCAGCTATGAGGTGGCCTACGGCACGACCGCCGATCCGGGAGGCACGTACCAGATCGGCCAGACGTTGGGTGGTACCGCCGGCGCCTACGTCAACAGCAACCCCCGGTTCCTGCCGCGGTTCGACCCGATGACGGGATCACCCGTCGCCGGCTCGTACACCGGCTCGGACACGGACACCTCGCAGACGACCCTGGTGCCGTTCCTGGTCCACAAGTCCGAGCCCAGCGTCGAGGGCGAGCTGTTGCGCGGGGTCCACGACCACCAGACCGTCTACACGATCGAGATCGAGAACAACCTCGTCGTACCGACCACCGGGCTCTCGCTCGTCGATCACCTGCCGGCGGGCCTCGAGTTCCTCGGCTGCGGCGGCGTCGACAACTCCACGCCCGCGACCGAGGAACACCCGGGTAGCGGCCCCATCGCCGGCGCTCCGGCCTTCAGCGAACCTTGCGTCGCGCCGACCTCCGCGGCCACCGTCGAGACCGACCCCGACGGTGCGGGCCCGCTGCTGCTGGACGTGTACACCCGCGTCGAGTGGACGAACGTCGTCACCGAGATCGCCGCCGGCGAGGTGTACCGCATGCAGTACGCGGCGGCCATCCCACTTCGCGAGAACGTCCTGTTCGGCGGTGACCCGACCGCCAACCTCGACAACAACACGGGCGACCTCACCGCTGACGAGCAACAGCTCGTCAACCACGTCGCGGCGACGGGCACGACCGTCGGCATCAGCTTCACCGTCGACGACACCGAGCAGGTGATCGCCGAGGACGTGTCGATCCACAAGACCGCGTCGACGGACCAGATCGTCCAGGGTCAGGGCACGACGTGGACGTTGCTCGTCGAATCCAGCGAGTACGCGACCGCGACCGGCCCGATCGTCGTCACCGACATCGTTCCCAACGGCCTCGAGTACGTGTCGTCCACCGTGCCCCCGGGCACGACCACCGTCGGCCCGACGACGAACGACGACGGCACGCAGACCGTGACGTGGACGCTCCCCGCGTTCGCGGTGAAGAACGGCACCGCGACGATCGGGCTCGCCACGACCACCCTCGAGTCGTACCGCCCGCCGCTCGGCGGCCCGGTCAGCGCCAGCGACACATGGGGCAACACGGTCACGTCGTCGACCACCGCGACCATCATCACCGCCAACGACGGCACGACCGAGCAGCTGCCGATCCCCGATGGGTCCGAAGCCAGCCAGCAGGCGACGGGCATCGAGCTGTCGAAGGAGGTGTCGGAGCTCCAGACCCCGATGGACTGCGGCGACGGGTCGACGATCGCGACCTGGTCACCCGTCCAGGCCGGTGACTACCGACCCGGCGATCGGGTGTGCTGGCGCCTGTCGGTGCGTTTCCCGAACAACCTCGACACCCGGAGCCCGCAGCTGCGCGACCTGCTGCCCGTCGGCTTCCGGCTCGTCGGCACCCCGCAGTACACGCCGGCCAACAGCGTCCCGGCCGGCGACGTGTCGTTCTCGAGCTCCGACGGCCTGCTGGCATGGGACCTGACCGAGGTCGACCAGGGGCAACTGTTCCAGGTCGTCGTCGAGACGATCATCGACCACCCCGACCTGCTGCCCGACGCGGCGGGCACGCCCGACCTCGTCGAGAACCTGCTCAAGCTGCGGTACACGAACACGGCCGGGCAGCCGTTCCAGCTCCGCGACGCGGCCGACGTCAGCTACGTCGAGGCACGGCTGAGCCTCGACAAGGCGATCGTCTCCCTGAACGGCGCCGCCGTCACGCCGCCAGCGTCGAGCGTCACCGCCAGCGGCGGCGACACGATCGGCTACCAGGTCACGGTGACGAACTCCGGCGACCTGGCGACGACCACCGGCCGGGTGCGCGACCTCCTGCCGGCGGGCATCACCTGCATCCAGGTCGTCGGCGCCACCCCTCTGACCGACTCCTGCACGGACGCCTCACCGTCGTCGTACATCGACTGGACCCTCGGCCCGCTCGGCACGAACGAGACGGCGACGCTGACCTATCAGGTCGCACTCGACGATGTCGAGGTGCCCGGCACCGTCTACACGAACCGCGCCGGCGTGCGCGACTTCGAGAGCGCCACCAACGAGCCCGGTTCGTTCACCTACGTGCCGGCCGAGAACATCGACCCCGTGACCCATCCCGCAGCGACGTGGAACTCGGAGCGCGCCGACGACACGACGCAGGTCACGATCATCAGTCCGGCGATCGACAAGACCTCGACCTCGCCCGTCGACGCTCCGGGCAACAGCGCGTCGCAGGCGACGATCGGCGAGACCGTCGAGTACACGGTGACGGTCACGCTGCCCGAGGGCCTCGTGCTGAACGGCGCGACGCTGACCGACGCGGTGCCCGCGGGCCTCGAGATCACCGATACGCCGGCCGTTGCGATCAACGGGGCGGCGCAGCCGGCACCGTCGGTGGCGGGCAACACGATCACGCTCGCCCTGGCCGACCCGTACGCCAACCCGGACGGCGCGGACACGATCGTGCTGACCTACCGAGCCGTCGTGCGCGACGTCGCCGCGAACCAGCGCGGCACCGCGCTGACCAACACCGCGACGCTGACCTACGACAACGCGGCCGGCACCCCGACGTCGATCAGCGACACCGCCACCACCACCGTGGTGAACCCGGCGATCACCCTCGCCAAGGACGAGAACGACACCGACGGCATCGTCGAGCCCGGCCAGGTGGTGCGGTACACGATCTCGGCCAGCAACAGCGCGGCGGCGAACACCTCGATCGCCTACGACACCGTCGTGGTCGACACGCTGCCAGCCGACCTGATCCCGCTGTCGGGCGGCGCTGCCGCTGCCGACGGCGCCACGATCGACGGCGGCTCCGGTGTGTGGGACGCGGCCACCCGGACGATCACGTTCACGATCGCCGAGATCGTCCCAGGGGCGACCGCGACCGCGGTGTACGACGTACGGGTCGCCGACCCGCTGCTGACCGGCGGGCTCATCGTCAACACGGTCGAGGCCGCGACGACCTCGATGGAGGGCACCGTTCCCGGTGAGCGCACGACCGGGGAGGGCTTCGCGGCAACCACGGAGCACGCCGTGATCGCCCCGCGGCTGTCGCTGACCAAGAGCGTCTCGCCCGCCACCCAGACGATCGGCGAGGACGTGATCTACACCGTCGACGTGCGTGTGCCCGGCGGCGTCATCGCCTACGACGCCACGGTGATCGACATCATCCCGGCCGGCATCGTCGACGTCGCCCTCACCGCCCCTGTCACCTGCACCGTCGCTGGTGGCGGCGCCTGCGACCCCGACATCACCCACGCCGACGTGCTCAAGCAGGGCCAGACCTACGCGTTCTTCCTCGGCGACCTGGCGCCGGCCGACGACGACGCGCGCATCGTCCGGCTCGTGTACAGCGGTCGCGTCGCGCAGACGCTCGCCGCTGGCAACACACCGACGAACAGCGCCACGATCCTCGCCAACTACACCGATGAGTTCCCCGGCACGCCGCCCGCGCCGCCCGACCCCGACAGCTTCGACTTCGAGTCGGTGCCCTCGACGGCGGCGCTGACCGTCGTCGAGCCGCACGTGACGATCGACAAGGACGTGCAGGGCCAGGCCGCTGACACCGACTGGCGGCGGGCCAAGCCCGGCGACGTGCTGACCTTCACGCTCACCGTGGCCAACGCCGGCACCTCGACCGCCCACGACGTCGACATCTCCGACACGCCTGACGAGCGCCTCACCTCGTTCGCGATCGTCGGCACGCTGCCGGCCGGGGTGACCGTGACCGACGGAATGCCTGGCGACGGGACGCTCGGGTGGAACGTCACGTCGATCCCCGCCGGTGCCTCCGTCATGATCAGCTACTCGCTGACCGTGCCCGCCGCCGGCATCCCCGAGGTGATCGACGGCGCGGAGCTGACCAACACCGCGGACGCGACCTACCTCGGCGTGCCCGCCGCGGACTTCGTCGCCGGTGAGCACAAGTCCTACGACGACGTCGACGACGACACCGTCGAGGTGGAGCTCGACCTGGCGTCGATCGGCGACCGGGTGTGGAACGACATCGACGGCGACGGCGTGCAGGACCCGGGCGAGCCCGGCATCGCCGGCGTGACGGTCACGGTGACCTACCTCGGTCTCGACGGCCAGCCCGGCGGCGGCGACGACGAGGTGCACACGACCACGACCGACGCGAACGGCAACTGGACGGTCGAGACGCTGCCCGGCGGCGCCTACACCGTGACGGTGAGCCCGCCCGCCGGCTACGCCCAGACCTACGACCTCGACGGGCCCGCCACCGCCCACACCGCAGCGGCCACGCTCGGGGAGAGCCAGGTCCGGACCGACGTCGACTTCGGCTACCGCGGCACCGGTTCGATCGGCGACCGGGTGTGGTTCGACACCGATGGCGACGGCGTGCAGGACGCCGGCGAGGTCGGCATTCCCGGTGTCGACCTGACGATCACCTGGGCGGGGCCCGACGGTCTGCTCGGCACCGCCGACGACGTGGACTACCCGACGACCACCGGCACCGATGGCGTCTACCTGGTCGAGCACCTGCCGCCCGGTCCCTACGAGGTCTCCCTCGACCCGGCGACGTTGCCGCCCGGCTTCGTCCAGACGTACGACCACGAGGGCGCGCTCGATCACGCCGCAGCGGTGACGTTGCCGCCCGGTGGCGCGATCCGTGAGATCGACTTCGGCTACACCGGCAGCGGTTCGATCGGCGACCTGGTCTGGCTCGACCGCGACGGCGACGGCGCGGTCGATGCCGACGAGCCGGGCATCCCGAACGTGACGTTGCAGCTCACGTGGTTCGGGCCCGACGGTCTGCTCGGCACCGCCGACGACGCCGTGATGACGACCACGACCGATGCCGACGGCAACTACCTCTTCGCCAACCTGCCCGCCGGGAAGTTCGAGGTCGAGGTCGTCGGCAGCCTGCCCGCAGGCGTGGTCAACAGCTACGACGAGGACGGCGACGGCGACTCGCAGACCGACGTGACCCTCGACGTCGGTGTGCACCACACGACCGCCGACTTCGGCTACGACGCCACGTCCCTGCTCGGCGACCGCGTCTGGTGGGATCTCGACCGCGACGGCGTGCAGGATCCGGGGGAACCGGGCATCCCCGGTGTCGCGATCACCGTCACCTACGCCGGTCCCGACGGCGAGTTGGGGACCGCCGACGACCTCACCTTCGACACGACGACGGGCGACGACGGGGCATGGCTCATCTCCGGCCTGCCGCTCGGCGCGTACCGCGTCGAGGTGACCGGCGGCGTGCCGTCGGGCATGACCCAGACCTTCGACGCCGACGGTGTCGCCACGCCGGACGAGTCGCAGACGGCGCTGAGCGAACAGACGCCAGCCGATCTCGACCAGGACTTCGGTTACGCCGGCGCCGGCTCGATCGGCGACCTCGTGTGGCTGGACCGCGACGGCGACGGCGAGGTCGATCCCGACGAGCCCGGGCTGCCGGGCGTTGACGTGATCGTGACCTGGTTCGGTCCCGACGGCGAGCCCGGCGGGGGCGACGACCTCACGGTCACCGTCACGACCGACGGCGACGGGGGGTGGTCCGTGCCCGGCCTGCCCGCAGGGACCTACAGCGTCGTCGTCGACCCGACGACACTGCCCGCCGACCTCGTCGCGACCTACGACCTCGACGGCACGCCGAACGGCGCCACCGTGATCGACCTCCCCGACGGCGGCCGCAACGACGACGTCGACTTCGGCTACCGCGGCGTGTCGTCGATCGGCGACACGATCGTGTGGGACCGCGACGACAGCGGCTCGATCACCGACGGCGACGTACCGCTCGGCGCGGTCACCGTGGTGCTCGAGTGGGCCGGCCTCGACGGCGTGTGGGGCACGCCCGACGACGAGACGTTCACGACGACGACCGCCGCCGACGGCACCTACCTCTTCACTGGCCTGCCGGCCGGGCTGTACACGGTCACGGTCGACACGTCGACGCTGCCGCCGGGCCTGAGCCCGACGTTCGACGAGGACGGCGGGCTGGACTCCACGACCGACGTCGCGTTGGCGCCGGGTGAGGCGCACCTCAGTGCCGACTTCGGCTACACGGGCGCCGGGGCGATCGGCGACACGATCTACCTCGACCTCGATGGCGACGGCGTGCAGGGTCCGGATGAGCCGGGCGTGCCGGGCCAGCAGGTCGACCTCGTCTGGCACGGTCCGACCGGGACGGTTCGCCTCACCACGGTCGCCGGCCCCGACGGCAGCTACCTGTTCGAGCACCTGCCCGACGGCGACTACCGAGTCGAGGTCGTCGGCGGCATCGCCGGCGCCGCATCCAACACCGCCGATCCCGACGGTGAGACGCCTTCGCAGTCGGTGGTCACGATTGCGGAGGGCGCAAGCGACCTCGACCAGGACTTCGGGTACCAGGGCAGCGGCTCGATCGGCGACACGATCTGGTTCGACGTCGACGCCGACGGGGTGGACGACGGGGCGAGCGAGCCGCGTCTACCGGGCATCACCGTCGTCGTCACCTGGCTCGGGGTCGACGGCGTGCCGAGCGCCGACGACTTGACGTTCACGACGACGACCGGGCCCGACGGCACCTACCTGGTCGAGCACCTGCCCGCTGGCAACTACACCGTCGCCGTCACCGCCGGCGTCCCGCCGTCGCTGGCCGCCGGTGTGGACGCCGACAGTCCTGCCGGCAGCGGCGATGGGGTGAGCGCGCTCACGCTGTCCGCCGGCGAGAGCAACCTCGGGCAGGACTTCGGCTACGTCGGCAGCGGTTCGATCGGCGACACCGTGTGGCTCGACGTCGACGCCGATGGCGTCCAGGACCCGGGTGAACCGGGCCTCGGTGGCGTGACGGTCACCCTCACGTTCGCCGGCCTGGACGGAGTGTTCGCCACGCCGGACGACCTCGTGTACACGACGACGACCGACGGCAGCGGCCACTACCTGTTCGATCACCTCGCCGCCGGCTCGTACCGCCTCGATGTCACCGGAGTCGCCGCCGAGTACCACCCGAGCGGCGATCCCGACGGCGGGCTCGACAACACGTCGGTGGTCACCATCGGAACCGGGGAGCACAACACCGCGCAGGACTTCGGATACGCCGGTGGATCGTCGCTCAACGGGACGGTGTTCCACGACTCGGACCACGACGGCCTGCAGGGCGCCGGCGAAGGCGGCGTTGCGGGTATCACGATCACCGTGATCTGGGACGGACCCGCCGGCCCGGTGACGATCACCACCGTCACCGGGCCCGACGGTACGTGGTCGATCAGCAACCTGCCAGCGGGCAGCTACACGGTGACGATCGACACCACCACCTTGCCGACTGGCTTCTCGCCGACGACGGCGACGACGGTCGCCGTCACGGTGCCGAGCGGAGGTTCGGCGACGGTCGTGCACGGCATCGCGCCCGCGCTCGTGCCACCCGCACCGCCTGGGCCGACCACGGTTGCCCCACCCGCCGGCGGGGCCCTGCCAGCGACCGGTGGAGGCGGCGCTGCCGGCACGGTCGCTGTGTGGACGCTCGCCCTCGGTCTCGCCGCGCTGCTGCTGGCCCGGCGGCGGGCGACGTCAGCACGCCGCGTGTGAACGTCTGAAGCCGTGGGGGAAGACGAGCCAGCGGCACGGGTTCGGTGTGCAAGGACAAGCGCGGCGTGTGGATCGGCGAGGCGGTGCTCGACGGCAAGCGCCGACGGGTCACGGCGACCACGAAGACCGATGCCTCGGCGAAGCTGATGCGGCTGATCGTCGGCTCCGAGACACGAGATGGCGCTGCGCGCTGATCGATCAGCTACCTGCGAGTCCGAGGAACACCACCATGGCCCGGTTGAGTCGCAGGACGTCGTCGTCGCTGAGACGGCCGATCTGTTGACCGATCTTGCGTCGGGGCACGGTGGTCAGCTTGTCGACCATGAGTGTGCTTGGCTCGCGCAGCCCGTTGATTTCGTCGGGCTCGATCGCCAGCCGGAACAGCGGTGCTTCGGTGGGGTCGGTGGTCATCGCGCAGACCGTGATCGAGGCGGTGGCGTCGAAGCGGTTCAAACACCCCGGCAGCGATGACCGCAAGCCCAATTGCGCACAAGCGGGCGCACATGACCAAAGCTGACCTCGACACCGTCGGGTCGTGGCTCACCGACGTCGCCGTCCACCGCCCGGCCACACCCACAACGACCCACCTGCCCGTCGAGCTCCGCTCCGCCGTCGACGCGACGCACGCATGAAGCTCATGCGCTCGACGCTCGCCCAGGTGCTCGACCTCGCCGTGCGGCGCCGGCAGCTCCCGTACAACCCGGCGAGCCAGGCAACCTCATTTGAGACGTTCCCGGCCGAAAGTGTCCCTGCCGAGCCCCAAGTTCACCGACGATGTCTGCGTCAGCACTTGCCTGTGTCGCAAGTGGTGAAAGAACCGGGTTGGCCCCCTACCTCGACCAAGCCGGTGAACGATTCGACGCAACTTTGGTGGTGACGTCGATCAAGTTTCTGAACGCCAGCGAAGCCGCCGTCGCATACGAGGTCGTGAGCCCGGACGGCCAGGTGATCCTGTCGCGGTACGACGGGCGGGTCTTGTGCCTCCACAGTGCCTGGCGGATCGAACGCAATGCCTTCACGTCGCTGCTGGAGCTCGCCGGAGTGCACTGTCCACCTGCGCCCGAGCCCGGTCCAAACACGTCCAGCTGACCACCGCTCCCCGGTACGCCACGCCAGGCGACCAACTCGAAGGATCCGCCCACGAGCAGCGTTTACGGACACCGGCGTCAGCATGTGGCCCGACGCTGCGCTACTCGGCAGCCAGACGTTGGATCGCCGCGTTGGCGTCGTCGACGACCAATGCTCCGCGCCAACCACGGTGGGCCCGATCAGCGACCATGGGCGCGACGGCGACGGTGAGGCGCTTGCGGTCGCGTTTGCTCATCTCGGATGCCATCGCTCGCATGTCGCCACGTGCGGCGAGCGACAGGAGGAACGTCAGGTCGCGCTGATGTTTCACACGTTCGTCTGGGGCGAGGGAGGCGATCTCGGCTGATCCAGCGGCCTTGGCGATGATCGCGCCGAGCAGCGACGGCACTCGCACCTCGACCAGACGGTCGTCCCACGTGATGGCGACGGGGAGGCTCCGTTCCAACGCCTGTGTCGCTCCGGGGCCTGGACGGCGTGGCCGGGCGGAACCGTCTCGACGTCCGCGCCGACACCTTCGGGCGCGAGCAGGTCGATCTTGGCGAGGCCGTGCTGGAATCGGGTGACCCCCGACGGGGAGAAGGTGGTGTCGAACCCGGCGGAGATGAACGCCGCGGCGACCTGGCGCATTGCCTGGCGGCCGTGGGCGCGCACGTCGACGGCGATGTCGCCGTCGTCAGTGGTGCGGTGCGGCTCGACGCCGGCGAGTGCCGCGTGGATCTCGACCATCTGTCCGCCGACGACCGCCCACCGGTCGGGGGGAACCACGCTGGCGAGCTCCGCGATCGCCTCCCAGGTTGCGCGGCCGGCGGGGGCGAGTGGCCCGATCGCCGCGGTCCCGAGCGATGCCGCGTCGGTCTGATGGTCGGGGTAGCGATCATCGCTCATAGGACGGCAAGCGCCTCGCGGGCGGAACGGTCGTCGCGCTCGTCGACGAGGTCGATCGCAGCGACGACGGCTGGCGCGTAGCGGTCGTCGTCTGCGAACGGCCAGACGTCGTCGGGGACGACCCGCATGACGAGGTTGGGACCGTCGACGCCGAATCGCAGTGAGTGATCCTCGACGAACTGCGCAAGACCGGAGGCGCGGACGTAGAGATCGTGTGGCGGCTTGGGTTGCACGGGCGCGCCGTGGTGGGCGGCGGAGCTGGCCCCTGATTGGACGATGTGGGGGGAGTCGAGGAGGTAGGGGAGTTCGCCGGCGGCGACGCGCGCGGGTTTGCGGTCGGCGCGGCGGCGGGCTTGGACGGCGAGGCGGTGGACGTCGTCGAGGGATGCGGGCGCGGCGTTGCGGATGAGGTCCCAGGCGCGTCGCGGCTTGGCGGGCCGTCCTCCTGAGGGCCGTAGGTCGTCGTAGCGGTGCACGGAGTCGAGGTCGATCTGCCAGGAGCGGCCGAAACGACTGGCGCGGAGGTCGCCGGCGGCGATGAGCTGGCGGACGCGGACAGCGGACACGTCCAGGATGTTTGCTGCGTGCTCGACGTCGATCCTCACCTCGCACAGACTATCGGAAACCCTTTCGATATCGAAAGGGTTTGCGATGTGGCTCCTGCCAGCAGCTTGAGGCGCGTCACGGGCGGCGTCGGACGCCGGCCTCGCGGTGCCGCAACTCAGCTGGCCAGTGCGTGGCCAGCGATGTCGGAACAGGTTTGCAGCTACGACAAGTGGGGGTGGCTTTGGCTTCGTCGGTCTGGAGGTCCTGCCCGCCGCTGCTACAAGGGGTCGGGGAGCAACGCTGCGACGAAGACGCCGGTGTCAACGATCACGAACGTGGCTTGCCGAAGCCCGTTTCGGTAAGAGCTTCATCGACCCGTTCGGCATACAGCGGGCCGCCGCTGGCAGCGCCGACGAACTCGTAAGGGTCCTGGTCCGCCGCCTCGTCAAGCAGGCGCGCTGCCAAGGCGTCCACTGAAACCCCCTCGCGCGCGGCGCGGCGCGCGAGACGGCGGAGGGTGGGTTCCTTCACGTCCAGCTCGAGCGCGCTCATCCCCGACAGGCTACTCGTGGTCGGTGTCGCCCCCAGCGAAGCGTGGCCGGGTCGCGGCCGCGACCGCGGAACGGCCCGACTCGTAGGCTGATCAGCGTGGTCACCAAGCACATCGCCTCCGACCCGGCGGTGATGGCCGGCGCTCCGAGGATTCGGGGCACGCGCGTGACGGTCGCGGCGGTGCTCGGGCAGCTGGGCGCCGGACTCTCGATCGACGATCTCCTCGGGCACTACCCGTCGCTGGCGCGTGAGGATGTCCGGGCGGCGCTGGCGTTCGCCGCCGCGTCGTTGACAATCGAGCGCCCGTTCGTCGGGTCCTGAGGCTCGTCGCCGACGACACCCCTTCGGTCCGGATTGCGATCGATCCGCGCGCCGCGCCGTCGGTGATCGTGGTGCGCACCCGCCGATCAGCTCGAGCCGACCAACGAGGCAGTGATTCAGAGGATGGGACTCGGCGGCGAACAATTCCCCCCAAATCCCCCCCAAATCCCGAATTATCCTAACGCTCGTTAGCCTCATCCATGGGCTCTGACCTGGGCTTTCGTGGTCGGGGAGATGAGACTCGAACTCACGACCTCCTGCTCCCAAAGCAGGTGCGCTACCAACTGCGCTACTCCCCGGTGACCGGTGCCGCGCATGGTACCGGCCCGGCGCGCTCGCGACGCGGTGTACCGTTGATGGTCGGTGAGTGTGCAAGGTTTGCTCGAGTCGCTGCTCGGTGATGACCTGCCTGTGCGGGTCAGCGCCTATGACGGTTCCGCGGTCGGCCCGCCCGATGCGCCGGCCACGGTCGAGATCCGGTCGCCGGCGGCGATCCGGCGGATGGTCACCGGGCTCGGGCGTGAGCTGGCGTTCGCCCGGGCCTACGTCGCCGGCGAGATCGAGATCATCGGTGACATCTACGCGGTCGTCGCCCTGCGAGAACGGATGGGTCACGTCCGACCGAACACGGCGCTGCTGCGCCAGGCGGTGGCCGCGCTCGGCGACGACGGGGCGGGGTTGCCGATCCGCAAGCTGCGGCCACTACCGCCACCGCCGGAGGAGGTGCGCCTGCACGGTTTGCGGCACTCCAAGTCGCGTGACGCCGAGGCGATCGCGGCCCATTACGACGTGTCGAACGAGTTCTACCGGCTGGTTCTCGGCCCGTCGCTGACCTACTCGTGCGCGGTCTTCGAGTCCGCCGACGACTCGCTCGAGCAGGCGCAGTCGAACAAGCACGAGCTGATCTGTCGCAAGCTCGACCTCCAGGCCGGCCAGCGCTTGCTCGACATCGGCTGCGGGTGGGGGTCGATGGTGCTGCACGCGGCCCAGCACCACGGCGTCGAGGCGGTCGGCGTGACGATCTCCCGTCAGCAGTACAAGCTGGCGTGCGACCGTGTGGAGGAAGCCGGGCTGTCGGGCCAGGTCACGATCCGCCTCCAGGACTACCGGGAGATCGACGACGGGCCGTACGACGCGGTCAGCTCGATCGGCATGTTCGAGCACGTCGGCGTCGGCCACCTCGCCGAGTACTTCCACCGGATCTCGACGCTGCTGCGTCCGGGCGGCCGGTTGCTGAACCATGGCATCGCCCGTCCGCCAGGGGAGAAGGTGGCGATCCATCGCGGTGGGTTCGTCGACCGCTACGTGTTCCCCGACGGCGAGCTCGTCGAGGTCGGCAAGGTCACCTCCACACTGCAGGCCGCGGGCTTCGAGCTGCGCCACGACGAGTCGCTCCGCGAGCACTACGCGCTGACGTTGCGCCAGTGGGTGTCGAACCTCGAGTCGCATTGGGACGAAGCCGTCGCCGACGTCGGCGCGGCGAGGGCCCGGATCTGGCGGCTCTACATGGCCGGTTCCGCGCTCGGCTTCGAGAGCGGGTCGATCCGCATCCACCAGCTCCTCGGCGTGCAGCTGCAGCCGGGCGGCGCGAGTGGCATGCCGCTGCGCTCCCACTTCGAGGACCGCCCGCTGTCACAGGCCGGTCAGCGGGAATCCGTGTCAGCTCACTGACGAGGTGTCAGAACCTGCGACACCCGCACCAGGGGCGGTGAACGGACGGTTTCTGACACCGCCGTCGTGAACGGCCTCCGGGGTCACGCACGGGTGGTGAGGCGGTCGACCGCGGCGACGAGTCGGTCGACGTCGGCGGGTTCGATGTAGCGGACGATCCCGGCGCGCACGACGCCGCCGGAGTCGGCGAGGCCGAGCTGGTCGACGACCTCGACCGCGTAGTTGTGGCCGTCCCACACGGCGATGCGGTCGGTGGCGAGCGCGACGGCGACGTCGGCGGGCACCCAGCCCTCGACCGTGAACGCGACCGTGGGGACGCGGCCTTCGATGGTCGGCGGGCCCCAGACCCGCACCCCGGGGATCGATCCGAGGCCGTCGAGGACCCGGGCACACAGGTCGGTCTCGTAACGCTCGATGCGGGCCATCGTCTCGTCGGTGAGGAAGCGGGCGGCCGCCTCGACGCCGGCGATGCCCTCGAAGTTCAGCATCCCGGTCTCGAACCGGCGAGGTCCGCTGTCGCCGGCGGGGCGGACCTTGGCGATCGGCAGCGCGTCGAGCAACTCGGGGCGCACCCAGAGCACGCCGGTGTGCGGCCCGTACCACTTGTAGGGCGACGTGGCGAGCGCGTCGGCGCCGAGCGCGGCGAGATCGACGGCGCGGTGAGGCACGAGGGCGACGGCGTCGACGAACACGCGAGCGCCCGCGTCGTGGGCGGCGGCAACGATCGGGGCGAGGTCGGGGATCGTGCCGAGCAGGTTCGAGGCGCCGGGCAGCGTGACCCAGCGTGTGCGCTCGTCGATCAGGTCGATCACGGTCTGCGGATCGAGCCGTCCGTCACTCGGATCGAACTCGGCCAGCACCTGGTTGGCGCCGGCCCGATCGGCCGCGATCCGCCACGGGGTCACGTTGGCATCGTGGTCGAGGCGGGTGCCGACGATCCGGTCGCCGGGCCGCAACGTCTCGCCGACGGCGCGGCTGAGCGTGAAGATGTTCGACGTGCTGTTCGGACCGAAGCAGATGCCGCCGGGTTCGGCGCCGAGGAGCGCGCCCACCGCCACCCGGGTGTGGTCGAGCAGGTCGGAACACGCCTGGGCGGCGGCGAACGGCCCGCCCGAGGCCGCGGTGTTCCCACTGCGGATCCAGCCGGTCACCGCCATCGCTGCGACGTCGACCATCTGCGTGCCCGAGGGTGCGTCGAAGCGGGCCCAGCCGCCGTCGAGGCCGACGAACCGGTGCTTCAGCGTGCGGCCTTGCGTGCGGCCTTCTCGAGCCGCTTGGCGGCCCGGCCGATCGGGGCCAGTTGCCGGCCGTCGAGGTCGCCGATCTCGGCGCCGTTGTCGAACAGGATGCGGTAGCGCTGCCAGTTGAACCCGTTGGCGAGCAGCACCCGCCCCTCGGAACCGACGGGCACACCCTCGACCTCGGTCGTCGTCACGACGCGGTCGCCCATGCGCAGCTCGAGCTGGTCGGCGTGGGGCTTGGCGAGCGCATGCGGCTTCCACAACGTCATGCGCGCCATTCTGCCGGGTGGGACCCGTGGTGCACCGCATCCGCGCACTCGACGAGGGGGCAATGACTGTCGCGACGGTCCAGCGCTCCTGGCCCGCAGGAACGAGTGCGGTCGGCGCCGCCCGCCAGCAACACGGCCAGATAGCCTCGTCCATCTGTGAAGACGACGCTCGAGCCCCTCGAAGGCAACAAGGTCAAGCTGTCGGTCGAGGTCGATGAGGCCGAGTTCGATCGCGACATCGATGCCGCGTTCAAGAAGATCGCCCGGGAGGTCCGCCTGCCGGGCTTCCGGGCCGGCAAGGCGCCCCGCCGCATCCTGGAGGCCCGCATCGGCATCGCTCCGGCACGGGAGCAGGCGCTGCGCGACGCGATCCCGCAGTACCTGGCCAAGGCGGTGCGGGAGAACGACGTCGACATCATCGCCACCCCGGAGATCGAGATCACCGGCGGTGAGGAGGACGGTCCCGTCGCCTTCGACGCGACGATCGAGGTCCGCCCCGAGATCACCGTGCCCGGATACGGCGGGTTGCGCGTCGAGCTGCCGCCGGTCGAGGCGTCAGAGGACGACGTCGAGGAGGTCGTGCAGGGCGAGCTGCGTCGCTCCGGCACGCTCGGCGAGGTCGAGCGCCCGGTGGCACGTGGCGACCAGGTCACGCTCGACCTGTCGGCGGCGCGCGACGGCGAGGAGGTGATCGGCCTCAACACCGAGGACTGGCTGTACGAGGTCGGCCGCGGGTGGGTGGCCGATGTGTTCGACGAGCAGCTGGTGGGCGCCAGCCCCGGTGAGATCCTCGAGTTCTCGGCGACGCCGACCGGCACCGACGAGCCCGCCGACTTCACCGTCAGCGTCAAGTCCGTCCAGGAGATCGTGGTGCCCGAGCTCGACGACGATTGGGTGGACGAGAACGTCGGGGAGTTCGAGACCGTCGAGGAGTGGCGCGAGAGCATCCGCACGCGGCTGAACGGCATGCGCCTCGACCAGGCCCGCAACCTGCTCGTCGAGCGGACGACGGGCGCGCTCGTCGAGCTGACCGAGATCGATCCGCCCGAGGCGATGGTCGACAACGAGCTGCGGGCCCGAATCCAGAACACCGTGCAGCGCTTCCAGTCGCAGGGCATCTCGATCGACCAGTTGCTCGCCGCCACCGGTCAGACCTCCGAGCAGTTCATCGACACGTTGCGCGGCCAGAGCGTCCGGGCGATCAAGACCGATCTCGCGCTGCGCGCCGTCGCCGCCGCGGAGGCGCTCGAGGTCACCGAGGACGACGTCGAGCGCGAGTTCCAGCGCATCGCGCTCCAGGTGAACCAGAAGGTCAACCAGGTGCGCAAGGCGTACGAGAAGAACGACGCGGTCGACGACCTGAAGGCGCAGCTGCGCAAGTCCAAGGCCCTCGACTGGTTGCTCGAGCACGTCGAGATCGTCGACACCGACGGCGCGGCGATCGATCGGGCCCAACTGCTCGGCGACGACCACTTCGTGCACGGCGACCACGTGCACTTCGGCGACGACGACCACGACCACGAAGTACACGACCACGACCACGACGACGAGGACGACGCCTGATGGATTCTCAGAGCCCCCTGCTGCAGCCGGTGCGCAACTACCTGGTGCCGACCGTTGTCGAGCAGACGAGCCGGGGCGAGCGCGCCTACGACCTCTACAGCCGGCTGCTGAAGGAGAACATCATCTTCATCGGCACCCCGATCGACGACACGGTGGCCAACCTCGTCTGCGCGCAGCTCATCCACCTGGAGAGCGAGAACCCGGACAAGGACATCAACATCTACATCAACAGCCCGGGTGGTGACATCACGGCGCTGTTCGCGATCTACGACACGTTGCAGTTCATCCGCAACGACGTCGCCACGATCTGCCTCGGTCAGGCGGCCTCGGCCGCGGCGGTGCTGCTCGCTGCGGGCACCAAGGGCAAGCGGGCGGCGCTGGCCCACAGCCGGGTGCTGCTGCACCAGCCGTGGGGTCAGGTCGGCTATGGGCAGGTCACCGATCTCGAGATCGCGGCCAAGGAGATCTTGCGGATGCGCGACCTCCTCAACGAGATCCTCGCCGAGCACACGGGTCAGCCGGTGGAGAAGATCCACGCCGACACCGACCGTGACTTCGTCTTGGAAGCGAACGAGGCTCTGGAATATGGCATCATCGACGACGTGTTCACGTCGCGTGCATCCGTCGACCGGTCCGGGCCGATCCGCTGAGGCGACTGGTAGGGGGACGTCGTGGCCAAGTTCGGTGATACGGGCGAGTTGCTGAAGTGCAGCTTCTGCGGGAAATCGCAGAAGCAGGTGAAGAAGCTGATCGCCGGTCCCGGCGTGTACATCTGCGACGAGTGCATCGACCTCTGCAACGAGATCATCGAAGAGGAGCTCT
>CAZMGD010000018.1:0-22770 GCA_964565705.1 uncultured Ilumatobacteraceae bacterium
CTAGGTGGTGTTGCCCGCTCCGATCTCACCGAAGAGCATCGTCACCGTCGAGACGGCTTCGGAGTCTCGCGTGGTCGGACGCGGTCGGTGGCAGCCAGCTCACACCGCGTGATCTCGTGAGGCCGTGACGTCAGCACCGGCCGACTCCCTGCCAACGACGGCCGACGATTCATGGGAGACTCACAGTGTGGCGAACAAGCTCAGTCCGATGGAATCCGTGATGTGGAGGGTGGGCCACGACCCCACCCTGCGCATGACCGTGGGCGCGCTGCTGTTCGTCGATCGATCGCCAGCCCCGAACGCCCTCGCGGAGCGGTTGTCCGCGGCCGTCGAACTGGCTCCACGGCTGGCCCAGCTTCCGGGCGATCCTGATGCGCCGCGTGGACGTCCGGTGTGGATCGACGATGTCCATCCTTCGCCGGACGTGCATCTGCGCTGCCTGTCGGTGGCCGAGCCGGGCTCCCGCCGTCAGGTGCTCGACCTGGTCGGTCTGCTCGAGGCCATCCCGTTCGATCCCGAGCACTCGCCGTGGGACATGACACTGATCGAGGGACTCGAAGGCGGGCGTGCCGCCCTCTACGTGCGAGCCCACCACGTCCTCACCGACGGCGTCGCTGCGCTGCGCCTGCTGGGACTGCTGCTCGATGAGCCGGCGTGGCCGCGCCTCGAACCATCGGAGCCGCCGCCGCCGGCGGCGAGCCGTCTGACAGCCCGGGCGGCCGATGATGACCGGCCGTTGGGCACGTTCACGATCACGATCGATGTGCCGAGGGCGGTTCGCCGAATGATCGATGGTGTCAACGGGTTGCGCCGCGAGATCACCCCGGTGGAGACAGCGGTCCAGGGGGCGCAGCGGGCGCTCGGGCTGGCCAACTCGGTGTCGCGCCAGTTGATGGTGACGGGCGGTCCACTGGCCGATTGGCCCGACGGTCGGGCGCTGCTCAGCCGCTTCGAGTTGCTCTCGGTACCCGGGGCGCGTGCAGCGGCGCTGGCCCTCGGGGGAAGTCGCAACGACCTGCTCGTGGCCGCCACCGCCGCCGGACTCGGACGGTATCACGACCGACTCGGTAGCTCGACGGCGCAGCTGCGCGTGGCGACACCGATGGGGCAGGCTCACTCCAGCGAGCTCGGTGGCAACTGGTTCGCACCCGCTCGCCTCGAGGTGCCCACCGCCGCAGGGCGGCCCGGCCCGCAGTTCGGCATCGTCGCCGAACGGCTCGCGCAGGCACACAGCGAACCCGCGTTGCGCGTGGCCTCGCAGCTCGCTGGGGCACTCGCACGGTTGCCGACCAAGGTTCTCCTCCCGGCGCTACGGGCGCAGGCCGATTCCGTCGACTTCGCGGCCACGGCTCTGCCCGGCCTGCGCGGTGAGCGCCGGATCTGCGGTGCCGTCATCGAGGAGAGCTTCCCGCTCGGTCCCCGCCTGGGTTGTCCGCTGAACATCACCGCGTTCGGCAACGATGGGCGGCTCGACATCGGTCTGGCGCTGGACCCGTCCGCCTTCGTCGACCCGGATGTGCTCGTCGAATGCGTCGCCGAGGCGTTCGCCGACTATGCCGCGGCGGCCGGTGAGCGATCGAGCTGAGGAACCGTGGCTCGGGGCCGGCGCGGCCGAAGCCGGAGGGTGCGACTGCTCGACTCGATGATCGACGGGGCGACCGAGATCGTCCAGTCCGTCGCTGTCGAGGTCGCCCCCGGGGTCGTCGACGCGATCGACATCGACAGGGTCGCCCGACGTGTCGACGTCCAGGCGATCGTCAACCAGATCGACGTCGAGACGGTGGTCGAACGCGTCGACATCGACGGGGTCGTCGACAGGGTCGACCTGCAGTCGATCGTCGACAAGATCGACATCCAAGCGCTCGTCGACAAGGTCGAGATCCAAGCGCTGCTGGCGCGAGTCGACCTCAACGCTGTGCTCGACACCATCGACCTCGACCCGCTCATCGATCACCTGGACGTCAACCGATTGCTGGCGCGGGTCAACATCGACGGGCTCCTCGCCCGAGCCGACCTCGACGCGGTGATCGCCCGCGTGGATCTGCAGTCGCTCGTCGATCGGCTCGACGTCGATCAGGTGATCGCCAAGGTGGACGTCAACGCCGTGCTCGCCCGAGTGGATATCGATGCGTTGCTGGAGCAGACCGAGCTGGGCGCGATCGTCGCCCGCTCGGGGTCGGCCGTGATGGCACACATCGTGGACGTGTCTCGCAGCCAAGGCGTCACGCTCGATTCGTTCGTTCACCGTTGGGGGGATCGGCTGATGCGCAGGGATCCCTCGCAGCGACCGGCCGGACCACCCCGACTCGTGTCGCGGCCGGCGACGGAGGCAGTGCCTCGATGATCGTCGATGACACGCGTCCGGACGCAACGCTCGAGGGCCACTACGCGGGGATCGTCACCCGCTTCACCGCGTTCGCCATCGACATCGTCACCGCCACCGTTCTCTTCGCGGTCGGTGGTCGCGTCGCGGAGTACGTGCTCGGCGTCTTGCTGCACCACTCGTTCGCCCTGAGCGACGCACGGATCGCTCCGAAGGTCGCTCTCGTTGCGTGGCTGCTGGCGTACTTCGCCTATCCGACGAGCGTCTCCGGGCGCACCTTCGGCATGGCGGTCGTCGGCTTGCGCGCCGTGCGCGCGGACGGCGATGTGCTCGGCGCCCGGCGGGCTGTCGTGCGAGTGCTGACGCTCCCGCTGAGCTTCTTGATGCTCGGGGTGGGCTTCCTGCTGATCGTGCTGCGCGCAGATCGTCGGGCCCTGCACGACCTCATCGCCGGGAGTGCGGTCGTGTACGCCTGGGATGCCCGCGCCGCCCGGGTGAAGTTCCTCGCCAGACGCGAGCAACCTTCACCGGTCGTATCTCGCACGCGCTGACCTGCGGTTTCGTGGTCGGGCTGGCGGGATTCGAACCCACGACCTCTTGTCCCCCAGACAAGCGCGCTAACCAAGCTGCGCCACAGCCCGTACTGATGTGTGCGGCGGCGAGCCTATCCGGCAGCCGACGGGAATCTGCGAGGTCAGAACCAGCCTTTGTGACCGACGACGTAGGTCCGGTAGAACTCCTCGTCGCTCTTGGTGAGGTAGATGATGCCCTCGACGAGGCCGATCACGCTCCACACGACTGCGGCGATCCCACAGGTGAAGATCGTGGTCAGCAGCATGATCAGACCCTCGTTCTTGTAGCCGAGGATGAACTTGTGGATCCCGAGCGCGCCGAGGAGGATGCCGCAGATGCCAGCGGCGACCTTGTTCGACGCGTCGACGCGACCGGCGTCGTAGTGCGTCGTGGACGCAGCGTAGGTCGGTGCGTCGTACACCGGAGGTGGTGTCGAGTACCCGGGCGGCGGTGGCTGGCCACCGCGCCCTCCGGGCGGCGGCGAAGGCGGCGGCAGGCTCATGTGGACATCGTCGCGCACCTGGCACTACGTGAGCAGCTGGATGAACCGCCACGTGAGGTAGATCACCAGCAGTACGACGAGCAGCTTGAAGTGCCAGGGCGCCTTCTCCTCGTCCCCGTCGTCGCCGGCGGCGAGCTTCTTCAGGTCGAGGTTGTCCGCCGTCACGACTCGGCCCGGCGCCTCCAGGTTGCGGCCGCACGTCGGGCAGGTGCCATCTGGTCGCATCGCCGATGGCGCCCAGTACTTGGCGCAGTCGTCACACCACGGCATCGCTACTCCGACCGCTTCCGCACCCGCAGCTTCAGTGGCGTCGAGCCGAACTGGAACTCTTCGCGGATCCGGCGCTCCAGGTACCGCAGGTAGGTGGGCGGTACCTCGCGGTTGGCGAACAGCGTGAACGTCGGCGGGTCGGTGGCGCCCTGCACGGCGTACAGCACTCGGATGCCGTGGGGCGCGGGCTGGCGTTGCTGAGCGTCGGAGATCACGCGGTTCACGTCACGGGTCGGCACCCGCCGGTGGTACTGGAGGATCGCCTCCTGCAGGACCGGCCGCAGCTTGTGCACACCCTTTCCGGTCAGCGCCGAGATCTTCAGGGTCGGCGCGTCGCCGAGGAAGTACAGCTTTCGCTTGACGTCGACCAAGGTGTCGGCGCGCCGCTCGGCGTCGTCGATCAGCTCCCACTTGTTCAGCAGCACGACGATCGGGCAGCCGGCGGCGTCGACCCGCTCGGCGAGGCGCTGATCCTGCGCGGTGACACCCTCGGTCGCGTCGATGACGAGGAGCGCGATGTCCGCGTCGTCGATGGCCCGCAGTGCGCGCACGAGGGAGAAGTACTCCGCCGAGTCGTCGATGCGGCTGCGACGGCGCATGCCCGCGGTGTCGACGAACACGACCGGGCCGTCCTCGGTCTCGACCAGGGTGTCGATCGCGTCGCGCGTCGTACCCGGCATGTCGTGGACGACCGAGCGGTCCTCGCCGACGAGCCGGTTGAACAGCGTGCTCTTACCCACGTTGGGCCGACCGACGAGGGCGACGCGCGGTGGTGCCTGGTCGCCCACGGCGACGATGCCGTCCTCCAGTTCCTCCTCCGGTGTCTGGCCTGCCAGGACGTCGGGGATGAGTGCGATCACCTCGTCGAGCAGGTCGCCGGCACGCCGGCCGTGCAGGGCGCTGACGGGATAGGGCTCGCCGATGCCGAGCGCCAGGAACTCCCAGCGGTCGCTCTCCCGCCGATCGTTGTCCGCCTTGTTGGTGACCAGCAGCGTGGGACGCCCGGTCTTGCGGATCCACGTCGCGATCGCCGTGTCGTCGTCGGTGATGCCGACCGCGGCGTCGACCACGAACAGCACGAGATCAGCGTTGCGCACCGCGGCCTCGACCTGCCGGCTGACCTTGACGTCGAGGTCCGATCCACCTGGCTGCCAGCCGCCCGTGTCGACGAGGCGGAAGTGCACGCCGAGCCACTCCGCCTCCAGCTCCTTGCGGTCGCGGGTCACGCCGGGACGGTCTTCGACGATGGCGTTCTGCTCGCCGACGATCCGGTTGAACAGCGTGCTCTTGCCGACGTTGGGTCGCCCGACGATGACGACGGTCGGCAACTGCACGTCAAGGGTGGACGGATCAGGGACGGTCATCGCGATGCCTCCAGCGCGGCCCTGAGTGCGATGCCGTTGGTCGGGACCACCTCGACCGCACGGGGGAGCTCCTCGAGGTGCACGCCGTCGAGGAACACGTTCCCCGACAGGCACACGTCCGGCAGCAGGTAGCGATGCCCGGCCGGCTCGGCGGCGAGGACGCGCGACACGTCGGCGCCGACCATCAAGCCGGTCACCGCGGTGTTGCCACCGAAGAACTCGTTGGCCACCGGAACGATCCGCACGTCGTCACGTCCGAGGCCGGCGATCAGCGGCTCCAGCACGGCGGCGCCAAAGGGCGCGGTGAGGACACCGACCGGCGCGCCCCGGCGCGCCCGGACGAGGATCGTGCCGTCGGTGCGCGCCGCGCGGTACCCCGCAGCGGGCGCACCGTCGACCGCGGCGAAGAACCCGCTCTGGGGGCCGATCGGTGTGGAGGACTGCCCGTGGAACTCGAGTTCGAACGCGCGAGCCATGCCGATGCCGTCCTCGTGCATCGGGAACTCGCCGTAGCCGTCCGCACCCGGGAACGCCCTGCCGGCGAGCAGGTAGTACTCGTCGGCGAGGTGCACCATCCGGTGACCCAGCACGTCGAGGAAGGTCGTCTGCCATCGCTCGACCGTGCCCACGACCGCGTCGGCCTCGTCCGTGGTGTGCGGGCGCATCGCGGCCTCGCGGTTGTAGCGACTGACACCCAACGGAACGACCGCCACGCTCGCCAGATCTGGGAACCGGTCGAGCACCCCGGCCATCGTGTCCTCGAGCACGTCGCCGTCGTTGAGGCCAGGGCAGACGACGACCTGGCCGTGTACGACGATCCCGTGATCGAGCAGCGCCCGCAACCAGCGCAGGCTCATGCCACCGCGCTCGTTGCGCAGCATCCGCTCGCGCATGCGGGGATCCGTCGCGTGGATGCTCACGTGCAGCGGCGACAGGCGCTGAGTGATCACCCGTTCCAGATCCGACTCGGTGAAGCGCGTCAGCGTCGTGAAGTTCCCGTACAGGAAGCTCAGCCGGTAGTCGTCGTCTTTCAAGTACAAGCTGCGTCGCATGCCCTTGGGGAGCTGGTAGATGAAGCAGAACTCGCAGTGGTTGTCGCAGGTCCGCACGCGGTCGAACACGGCGCTGGCGATCTCGGCCCCGAGCGGTTCGCCGTGGCGCTTGACGACCTCGACGTCCACCTCGAACCCACCGCGTTGCACCTCGAGCGACAGCTCGGCCTCGTCGACGAGGAGTTGCCACTCGATGATGTCGCGCGGCATCCTCCCGTTGACGCGGAGGATCTCGTCGCCCGGCACCAACCCGACGCGCGCTGCCACCGAATCCGGGGCGACGGCGACGACGAGCGGCAGCTCACCGGCTCGCTGGACGCCGCGCTCGGCCAGGGTCATGGTCATGGGTGGCTCCTGGCTGGCACGTCGGCCCAGGCTACCGGTGGTGACCCGCCGGTAGCCTCCACGTGGATGGCCGTCACATCCGACGCCCCCGCGACCGACACGCAGGTCGACCTGGTGCTGCTCGCGTCGCCCCGCGGGTTCTGCGCCGGCGTGGAGATGGCGATCAAGGCGCTGGCGTGGATGGTCCGCAGCTTCGATCCCCCCGTGTACTGCTACCACGAGATCGTCCACAACAAGCTCGTCGTGGAGCGCTTCGAGGCGCAAGGCGTCGTGTTCGTCAACGAGATCGCCGAGGTGCCCGAGGGCCGCCCGATCATGCTGTCGGCCCACGGCAGCGCACCGGAGGTCGTCGCCGCCGCGCATGCCCGTGGCTCCTACGTCGTCGATTCGGTGTGCCCGCTGGTCACCAAGGTGCACCACGAGGTGAAGGTGCGCGCCGGCAAGGGCTACCAGATCGTGTACGTCGGGCACGAGGGTCACGAAGAGGCGATGGGCACGATGGCGGTCGCGCCCGACGCGATCAGCCGCGTGGAGTCGGTGGCCGAGGTCGAGGCCCTCCCCGCGTTCTCGGAGCCGACCGCGCTCCTGGCCCAGACCACGCTGTCGCACCGCGACTGGGCGGGCGTCGCCGACGCCGTGCGCACCCGCTTCCCGGACGTCTGGTCGCCGGGCCGCAGCGATCTGTGCTTCGCCACGACCAACCGACAGTCGGCGCTCACGGCGATGGCAGCGCGATGCGACGCGATCGTCGTCATCGGCTCGGCGAACTCCAGCAACACTCGGGCCCTGGAGAAGCTGGCCGTCGAGGCCGGGTGCCAGCGCGTGTACCGGGTCAACGAGGCATCGGAACTGCCGACCGATCTGGCCGGCGTCATCGGTGTCACCGCCGGCGCATCGGCCCCGGAGGAGCTCGTCGACGCGGTGATCGCGCGACTCGGGCCAGCTCGCGGCGTGGAGCTCGTCAACGTCACCGACGAGGACGAGTACTTCCCGCCGCCGCGCAACATCCGCGAGCTCCAGGCGGCGATCGACGTGGCCACGACCGTCATGGCCGGCGGTTCGATCGCCGAGCGGGCCGTGCTCGAGGACCGCTCACTCGACGCCTCCCAAGTGCTCGGCGCCCTCGCCCACTGAGTTCTCGGTCGGTATTTGGTCGCTCTGGGTGCCAGAAGCCGACCGAGAACGTGGGGTCACTCGTAGAGCGCCCGGGCGTCGAGGAGCGGTGGGCCGAGGTCCGGGTCGGGGCAGGGGTCTTCGATCGGTTGCCCGGCACCGAACGGCACCGGGCAGGGCCGGCCGACGACGAACGCCACCTTGCGCGAGATGTAGTCGGCGAGGCCGTACGCGCCAGGGATGTTGAGGTGGATGCCGTCCTCGTAGAACCACTCGTCGCCCGCCGTCGAGCTGTATGCGTCCCAGTCCGCCAGGACCACGTCCGGGAACTCGCCCGACGCGACCTTGCCGCGAAGGGTCTCGTTGTTGCGGACGAACGTCTCGTTCGCCGCCTCCCCGGTCGGCCCGAGGTAGGCGACGCCCTCGGTGTAGGTCAGCCACACGACGTGCGTTGCCCCGGAAGCCCTCGCCGCGTCGACCGCATCGTCGAAGCTGTCCGGGAACGTCGTCCACCACTCGTCGTACCCGGCCATCACGACCACAACGTCGAACGGCCCCTCGGCATCCTCGATCGCGTTGACGGTGTTCGCCGGGATCGGACGCGGCCCGCACGAGGGAACGCCCACGGTGCGGCACGACTTGGCGTCGTAGACGAGATCCATGCCGGTGAAGCCGGCCATCGTGTCGTAGTACTCAGCGGCCAGCAGCGTGGAGTCACCGACGGCGAACACCCGCGGCACGGTGGGCGTCGGCGCCGCGGTGTCGGCCGGCGCGGTGGGTGCAGCGGTCACCACGAGCGTGTCGCTGCTCGGGGCGGGGTCGGAGCACGCCGCTGCCGCCAGCAGTGCAGCGAGCGCGATCGGCCACCGCCGCACGGCGCTGATCAGTTCCGCGGCACCTGGCTCCACGGCACGTCGCGATCGACGCGCACGTCACCAGGCAGGCCGAGCACCCGCTCGCCGAGGATGTTCTTCATCACCTCGGTGGTACCGCCCTCGATCGAGTTGGCCCGCATCCGCAGGAACGACTTCTGGATCGAGTCGAGCTTCATCGCTTGCTCCGGACGCACCATCTGGTACGGGCCGAACAGCGTGCCCTCGGGGCCGAGCAGGTCGAGGGCGGTCGCGTAGATGTCCTTGTTCAGCTCGGCCATCGCCGCTTTGCCGATCGAGCCCTCGGGGCCCGGATCGCCCTTGCGCCGGTTCTGGCTGGCACGGATGTTGGTGAGGCGCAGCAGCTCGGCGCGGATCCACAGCTTCGTCACCCTGTCGCGCACCGCGGCGTTCTTGCGGTCGTCGTCGGGCATGTCCTTCCACACGCCGACGAGGTCGGCGATCGGCCCAGAGCCCTTCGGCGGGATGGCCCCGCCGATCGAGACCCGCTCGTTCATGAGGGTGGTCAGCGACACCCGCCACCCGTCGCCGGGGTTGCCGAGTCGCTCATCGTCGGGGATGCGCACGTCGGTGAAGAACACCTCGTTGAACTCCGCCTCGCCGGTGATCTGGTAGAGCGGCCGCACCTCGACGCCCGGCGCCTGCATGTCGACCACGAACGCGGTCAGGCCGGCGTGCTTGACCGCCTCGGGATCGGTGCGCACCACGAGCAGCCCCCAGCGCGCGAGGTGGGCCAGCGTGGTCCACACCTTCTGCCCGTTGACCACCCACTCGTCGCCGTCGCGCACACCCTTCGCCGACAGGCCGGCGAAGTCCGAGCCGGCGCTCGGCTCGCTGAACAGCTGGCACCAGATCTCCTCGCCCGTGAACAGCGGGCGCAGGTAGCGGCTCTTCTGGTCCTCCGAGCCCCAGACGTGCACCGTCGGCCCGCACATGCCGTGGCCGATCGGGTTGCGGGTCACCGGGCTCGGAGCCTTCGCCGCCTGGAGGCGGGCGTTGACGATCCCTTGCAGCTTGGCGGGCAGATCGAGCCCGCCGTGACCGATCTCGAAGTGGATCCAGGCGAGGCCGGCGTCGAACTGGGCGCCGAGGAACGTCGCCGGCGATGTGCTGACCGGCGGGTGCTGAACCAACAGATCGTCGACGAGCGCGTTCACCCGCGCCTCGTCAGTGGTGGCCTGGGACTCCACGGTCGACATGCCGCCGAGCGTACTGCCGACCGGGTGGCGGGCCCAGGCGCAGACAGCGAGCGAAGCGAGCCACCAGTACAGTGCCGGGCGTGTATCCGGGTGCCTTCGTGGGGGAAGCGCCCGACCGTCCCGCGGTGGTCATGGCGGGCAGCGGTTGGGTCCAGACATACGCCGAGCTCGATGCGGCCGCCAACCGGCTGAGCCGCGTCCTGCACGACGCAGGGCTGCGGCCGGGCGACCACGTGACGCTCTGCATGGAGAACAACCCCCACTACCTCGAGGCGCTCTGGGGCTGCCGGTACGCGGGGGTGATCTACACCGCCTGCTCGTCACGGCTCACGGCGGCAGAGCTCGCGTACATCGTCAACGACTGCGGCGCCCGGGTGTTCATCGCCTCGGCCGCCGTCGGGGAGCAGGCGGCAGGCATCGTCGAGTCGACACCAGGCGTGGAGCTGCGCCTCGTCCTCGACGGCGACCTACCCGGACACGACCGCTACGAGGATGCGCTCGCGGCCCAGCCCGCCACCCCCCTGCCCGACCGGATGGCGGGCACCGACATGCTCTACTCCTCGGGCACGACCGGCCATCCCAAGGGTGTCGTGTCGGACTACACGCCGCAGCCATTGGAGACCACGGGCGGATCGATCCACGGCCTGATGCAGATGCTGTTCGGCTTCGCCGCCGGCGACGTGTACCTGTGCCCGGCTCCGCTGTACCACGCCGCTCCCCTGAAGTTCACGATGGCGGTGCACGCCTCCGGCGGCACCGCGGTCGTGATGGAGTACTTCAGCCCCGACGGCTTCCTCCAGGCGATCGAGCAGCACCGTGTGACGCACGTGCAGGTCGTCCCGACGATGTTCGTGCGGCTCCTCAAGCTGGAAGGCCACGAGCGCTACGACGTGTCCTCGGTCCGAGCGATCATCCACGCCGCGGCCCCCTGCCCGATTCCGGTCAAGCACGCGATCATCGAGTGGTTCGGCCCGGTCGTGCACGAGTACTACGCGGGCACCGAGGGCAACGGCTTCTGCTACACCGACAGCGAGCAATGGCTGGCCCACCCCGGCACGGTCGGCAAACCCCTCGGCTGCACGGTACACATCGTCGGTGACGACGGCGACGAGCTGTCGACCGGGGAGATCGGCACGGTCTACTTCGAGGGCGGCGGCACGTTCGAGTACCACAACGACCCGGAGAAGACCCGCTCGTCGCGCCACCCGGAGGGGTGGAGCACGCTCGGAGACATCGGCTACGTCGACGCCGACGGCTTCGTCTACCTCACCGACCGCAAGGCGTACATGATCATCAGCGGCGGCGTGAACATCTACCCGCAGGAGGCGGAGAACGTCCTCGTCACCCACCCCAAGGTGATCGACGCCGCCGTGTTCGGCATCCCCGACGAGGAGTTCGGCGAGCAGGTGAAGGCCGTGGTCCAGCCGATCGAGATGCCCGCCACCGAGTTCGAGTCCGCGGCCCTCGCCGCTGAGCTGATCACCTACTGCCGCACGCAGCTCGCGGGTCTGAAGTGCCCCAAGACCATCGACTTCCGCACCGAGCTGCCCCGGCACGCGACCGGCAAGCTCTACAAGCGTTTGTTACGCGACGAGTACCTCGCCGGGGCCAAGAGCTGAGCATGCGGATGGCGCGCCACGCGTTCCTCGACCACGGCGGGCCGATCGCGTTCGCCCACCGGGGCGGTGCCGGCGACTTCCCGGAGAACACCATGCCGGCGTTCGCCAACGCCGTCTCCCTCGGCTACCGCTACCTGGAGACGGACGTGCACGCGACAGCCGACGGCGTCGTCGTCGCGTTCCACGACGACGACCTGTCGCGCACGTGCGGCCGCCCCGGGCTGATCTCGAAGCTGCCGTGGAGCGAGGTGTCGACCGCTCGCGTCGACGGCAAGGAGCCGATCCCCCGGCTGATCGACCTGTTCGACGCGTTCCCGGACGCGCGGATCAACATCGACTGCAAGGCTGACCCGGCGGTGCAACCGCTGATCTCGGTGCTGCGCTCGGCGGGCGCGGTCGACCGGGTCTGCGTCGGCAGCTTCGGCCACCGGCGCCTGTCGCGGATCCGCAACGCGTTCGATGGTGCGCTGTGCACGTCGATGTCGCCCGTCGAGGTCACCGCATGGCTCGCGGGTTGGGTGATGTCGGCGCCAGCGTGCGCGCAGATCCCGGTGAAGCAGGGTCCGATCACCGTCGTGACGCCGCGCCACCTGCGAGCGGCGCATCGCAAGAACGTGCCGGTGCACGTGTGGACGGTCGACGACCGGGCCGAGATGGTGCGGCTGCTCGACCTCGGCGTCGACGGGCTGATGACCGACCGCTGCAGCGTGTTGAAAGACGTGCTCGTCGAACGCGGTCAGTGGAGCTGATCCGGCTCGCGGATCATCCCCCACATGTGTGGCCCGCCGAACGGGACATCCCACTCGGAGCGCACCGTGAACCCGAGGTGGCCGTAGTACGCGACGTTCGACGCCGTCTGGGTCTCGAGGTACAAGGGCAGGCCCTCGTCAGCGCAGCGTTCGGCGACTGGGCCGATGATCGCCGTGCCAAGCCCCTGACGCTGCCAGTCCGGGTGGGTGGCGAGCACGTTGAGGTACCAGTGCAGTTCGGGCGGGGTGTTCGCCGCCATCAGCTCACCGAGCGCCGTGAACTTCTCCACGAGCTCGGGCGGCGGGGCGGGCGCATCCTCCGACTCACCGGATGGTTCGGGCTCGGGCCGGCCCGGCAGCTGGTAGATCCCGATCGCCGCCGCATCCGGCGTGACGTAGGTGGCACCGAACGAGACCGACTTCTTCGCCAGGTAGCCGAACAGGTTCGGCGCCGCCGTGTCGTACGCCTCGGCATCCGGAAAGAACCACCGGAACAGCGGATCATCGGCGAACGCCCGCGTCGCCGTCCTCGCGATCCGTCCGAGATCCGCCAATGTCGCCACCCGCACCCCACTCACCACCCCACCCTGCCACGCGGGGTCAGGGGGTGGGCCCGCAGCCGGGGTTGAGGGTGTTCGTGGGGTCGAGCGCGTGCTTGATCGCGGCGAACACGGCGAGCTCGGCGGGGGTCCGGTCGAGCGCGAGCCAGCGACGCTTGGCACGGCCGATGCCGTGCTCGGCGCTGATGCTGCCGCCGTGGCCGGCCACGAGGCGCAGCACCGCGTCGTCGACCCGCTCGTCGTCGGGCGCGGGCCCGATGACGTTGACGTGGAGGTTGGCGTCGCCGAGGTGTCCGAACACGTAGACATCGCTGGCGCCGACCACGCCGGGCAGCTCGTCGGCGAACGCCGGGATGGCCGCGAGCGGAACCGACACATCGAGCTTGTGGGGCACGCCGACGGTGGCGATCGCCTCCGTGACCCGGTCGCGTCGGGCCCACAGCGCATCCGCCCCCGACCGATCCGACGCGACCGCGGCCGATCGCACTCCCGCCACCTCCGCCAGCGGTTCCAGATCAGCCCCGTCGGTGACCGCCACGAGCAGCCCGATCGCCGACGGCAGCGGCGGCAGGAGCCCCAGCGCTGCCGACACCACGGCCTGCGAGGCTGCATCCACCGCCTCGAGCCCTTCGAGCGAGCGCAGTCGCTGTCGACACGTGGTTGCACATGCAACGGCATCGGTCCAGGACTCGCACCCGATCCAGGCGACCATCCGGTCGTCGCTCGCCGGCACGAGCTGCATCCGCACCGCCGTGATCACCGCCAACGTGCCCTCGCTGCCGCAGAGCACGGCGGCGAGGTCGTAGCCGGTGTTGTCCTTGACCAGGCCGCGCAGGTGCGACAGGACCGATCCGTCGGCGAGCACCGCCTCGACGCCGGCGACGTTGTGACGCATCATCCCGTGGCGCACGACCATGGTGCCGCCCGCGTTCGTGGCGACCATGCCGCCGATCGTCGCCGACTGCCGGGCGCCGAGATCGACCCCTACCCGCCACCTGGATGCACCGACGGCGTCCTCCAGGGCGGCGAGCGTCACGCCAGCGCCCACCGTGATCTGCCCGCCGAGCTCGTCGAGCGGCCCGATCCCGGCGAGGCGTCGCGTCGACAGCACGACGACCGGACGGTCGTGCTCGGGTGCCGGCACTCCCCCACCGACGAGGCCGGTGTTGCCGCCCTGGGGCACGACCGCGACCCCGCCCGCCGTGCAGCAGCGCAACACGGCCGACACCTCCTCGGTCGAGGACGGCCGCACCACCGCGTCGCACGTGCCCTCGAACCGCCGCGTCCAGTCGACCTCGTACCCCGCTCGGAGGTCGGCATCCACGAGCACGTGCTCCGCCCCGACGGCAGCGCGAAGCGCGTCGAGCGTCGCTGGGGTCACTCGCTGCGCCAGGGAGGATCCTCGGACTGCTGGGCGGTGTCGAGGTAGGCGCGCATCCCTGCGCCGGCGTGGGCGAGGGACGCGACCACGAGCACGACACCGCCCACGATCGTCACGGATGTGCCCCAACGCGCGGACAGCAGGGACGTGGTGGCCGCGTCGCGCACCGCCCAGGCCAGGCCCGCGGCGTAGGCGCCGCCGGTGATGCCGCACAGCGCAGCGATCGGCCACATCCCTCGCCACACGGCCACCGCCGACACGACGCAGATCAGCACGATCGTCGGCCAGGCGCGCACTGCCCAGCCCATCGGTCCGTCAGGGGCGAAGCCGAGGAAGTCGAGCAGCGACAGCAGCTGGAAGCTGTTGCGGTCGTTGTCGCCCGAGCGCAACCACGGGAGGAAGGTGCCGACGATCGTGATCGCAGCGCCCGCGGTGATCGCTGCGGGCAGGACGAATCGGCGCACCGTGACGAGCGTAGAGGCAGCCCGGTCGCGGGCGGCGGGCGGGAGGTATCGTCCGCCGCCATGCTCCTGCGCCGAGCTCTCCTGCCCGACGGCGTGCACGCCGATGTCCGTGTCGGCGCAGCGTCGATCCAGGAGATCGCGATCGAGCTCGCGGCCGAGCCCGGCGAGGAGGTGCACGACCTCGACGGCGCGCTCCTGCTGCCGGCGCTGGTCGAGCCCCACGCCCACCTCGACAAGGCGTTCCTCGCCGAGCGGATCGACAACCCGACCGGCGACCTGATCGGCGCGATCGAGGCGCTCCACGCCAACCGCCACCTGATCACGCTCGACGACACGATCGAGCGCGCCGGGCGGGCCGTGGAGCTGCTGGTGCGCAACGGCACGACGGCGATCCGCACGCACGTGGACGTCACGACCGGCAACGGCCTGATGTCCGCCGAGGCGCTGCTCACGGTGCGCGACCGGCTCGCTCACCTCGCCGACATCCAGATCGTCGCCCTTCCCGGCTTCCCGGTCACCGGTGCCGCCGGAGCCGAGCAGCGGGCGCTCCTGCGCGAAGCGCTCGCCGCCGGCGTCGACCTGGTCGGCGGGTGCCCGCACCTCGAGGACGACGTCGCCGGCGCGACCGAGTTGTTCCTCGAGCTCGGCGCGGAGTTCGGCATCGGCCTCGACCTCCACACCGACGAGACGCTCGACGCCCGCAAGCTCGGCCTGCTCGACCTGGCCGACCAGGTGATCGGTTCCGGCTTCCCGTTCCCGGTGACGGCCAGCCACTGCGTCAGCCTCGGGATGCTCGCCATCGACGAGCAGCGACGGGTCGCCGGGCGCGTGGCGGAGGCTGGCATCAGCGTCGTGACCAATCCCGACACCAACCTCTATCTGCAGGGCCGTCAGCACGCGGCGGCGACACCACGAGGGCTGACGGCCGTGTCCGTGCTGCGGTCCAGCGGCGTCAACGTCGCAGCCGGCAGCGACAACCTGCAGGATCCGTTCAACCCGCTCGGACGAGGCGACCCGCTGGAGGCAGCGGCACTGCTGGTGCTCGCCGCGCACCAGCTGACGAGCGAGGCGTTCCACGCCGTCACGACGGGCGGGCGCCTGGCGATGGCGCTCCCATCGGTCGAGGTCGAGCCGGGCGGACGTGCCGACCTGGTCGCCATGCCGGCCGTCACCGTCCGCGAGGCGATCGCGGTCGCACCGCCACGGAGGCTGGTCGTCCATGCCGGCGCCGTGGTGTTCGACGCCCGCGCCTGACCGCCGGCGGTGGCATCGTTCACAGTCCCGAAACAGAATGTCAACCGCGCTCGCTGCACGCACACGCTGACAGTTCGTAAAGTTTCGCCCGTGGCACTCGCTGACAGGTTCGACGACGTTCGCGTCGTGGTCACCGGCGCCGCGCGCGGCATCGGTGCCTCCATCGCCCGCCGCTTCGCCGACGAAGGAGCGACCCTCGCCCTGGTCGACCTCCTCGCCGACGAGCTGGCCACCACTGCCGCGGAGCTCGGGGCCAAGGCGGTGGTCGGCGATCTGTCGAGCGCCGTGGGCGCCGAGACGGCGTTCGCCGAGGCGATCGGTCAACTCGGCGGCGTCGACGTGCTCGTCAACAACGCCGGCATCCTCCGGTTCCGGCCGCTGCTCGAGATCAGCGCGGCCGAGTGGGACGAGATGTTCGCCGTCAACACGCGCTCGATGCTCATCGGCATCCAGCTCGCGGCCCGCTCGATGATCGATCAGGGGGTGCGCGGCAAGATCGTCAACATGGCGAGCATGGGCGGCAAGCTCGGCGCTGCGAACCAGGCGCACTATGCGGCATCCAAGGCAGCGGTCATCTCCCTCACCCAGGTCGCCGCCCAGGAGCTCGGTCCACACGGCATCACCGTCAACTGCCTGTGCCCGGGATACGTGCTGACCGAGATGGGTGCCGCGACCCGCTCCGAGGAGATGGTGGCCGGCTGGTCGGCGATGTCGCCGCTCGGACGTTGCGCCGACCCCGACGACGTGGCCGGGGTGGCCGCGTTCCTCGCATCCGCCGACGCCGACTACTGCACGGGCCAGGCTGTCAACGTCACCGGTGGAATGATGATGCGATGACGAACCTGGCCGATGCCCCCGCGTCAGGGGCGACCACCTACCCTGCGCTCAGCTTCCAGGGTGTGTCGATGGTGTTCCCCGACGGCACCCACGCCCTCGACACGACGAGCTTCGACGTGTACCCCGGCGAGTTCGTGACGGTCGTCGGCCCGTCGGGATGCGGCAAGAGCACGCTGTTGCGCATCGCCTCCGGGCTGACCGAGCAGACCGGCGGCACCGTCTCGGTCGATCGCAAGAGCTTGGGCTACGTGTTCCAGGACGCGACCCTGCTGCAGTGGCGCACCGTGCAGCGCAACGTCGAGCTGCTCGCCGAGCTGCAAGGGGTCGGCAAGGCCGAGCGGACGGCCCGGGCCAGCGACGCCATCCAGCTCGTCGGCCTCGATGGCTTCGAGACCAAGTACCCGAAGCAGCTGAGCGGCGGCATGAAGATGCGAGCGTCGTTGGCCCGCTCGCTGGTGATGGAGCCGAGCGTGTTCCTCTTCGACGAGCCGTTCGGCGCGCTGGACGAGATCACCCGCGAGCGGCTCAACGACGAACTGCTGCAGCTGTTCGTGACGAAGCGCTTCGCCTCGCTGTTCATCACCCACTCGATCTACGAGGCGGTGTACCTGTCGACGCGCGTGCTCGTGATGTCGGCCCGACCGGGGCGCATCGTCGGTGACTTCAAGGTGCCCTTCGGGTTCCCCCGGTCGCCACAGCTGCGGTTCGAGCCGGAGTTCGCCGAGCTGTCGGGCGAGCTGTCCCAGGCCCTGCGCGGAGCGCACGCGTGAACGACCATCTCGTCACCCCACTGAGCGCCGACCTGACGACCAACACCGACGTCACGACCGCCTCGGCGACGTTCCTCGAGCCGCAGACGAAGGCGAGCCGACGCGCCGGCGGCTGGGTGCAGATCGTCGGGCCGCTGGTCATCCTCGCCGTCGTCTTGCTGTTCTGGGAGTACATGCACCGCTGGGGCATGCGCACGTGGTTCGACAAGCCCGGGTTCCTCGTGCCGTCACCCGTCACCGTCATCAACGACTCCTTCCTCAACTCGAAGACCCGCTCGAACATGTTGCTGGGCCTCAAGTGGACGGCGTTGGTCGCCCTGCTCGGTCTCGCGATCTCGATCGTGGTCGGCATGTCCCTCGCCCTGCTGATGGCCCAGGCCAGTTGGGTGGAGCGCTCGATCTACCCGTACCTCGTCGCCTTGCAGGCGATCCCGGTGCTCGCGATCGTGCCGCTGATCCTGTCCGTGTACGGCGGCGGGCTCAACGCCCGGCTCTTCGTCTGCGTCATGTTGTCGATCTTCCCGATCGTGTCGAACACGCTGTTCGGCCTGCTGTCGGCCGATCCGCTCCAGCACGACCTGTTCACGCTCCAGGGCGCCTCGAAAGTGACCCGTCTGCGCAAGCTGCAGTTGCCCGCAGCGATGCCCGCCGTGTTCACGGGCTTTCGCATCTCGGCCGGTCTGTGCGTCATCGGCGCCGTCGTCGGGGAGCAGTTCTTCCGCAAGGGCTCCAAGCCCGGCATCGGCATCATCATGGAGCAGTACCGCCAGAACGGCCTGTACCCCCGAGTGTTCGGCGGCTTGATGGTCGCCTGTGCGCTCGGCATCGCCGTGTTCTTCTTCTTCGGGTGGCTCAGCCGGGTGGTCGTCGGCCACTGGCACGAGTCGACCCGTTGACCCATCTCCCGTCCATCAGCGTGAACAACCAAGGAGCATTCATGAATCCACGACGCAGGAAGTCGATGCTGGCACTGCCCGTCGTCGCCGCCCTCGCGCTCGCCGCCTGTGGTGGCGACGACAGTTCGAGCGACGAGGCGTCCTCCGGGGGCGGTGCGCTCGCCGACATCTGCCCCGAGACCGTCATCATCCAGACCGACTGGATGCCCGAGGCCGAGCACGGCTTCTTGTACCAGATGATCGGCGAGGGCTACGACGTCGACAAGGGCAACGCCTACGTCACCGGCCCGCTCGTCGACGCCGACGGCAACGACACCGGCGTCAAGTTCCAGATCCGCTCCGGCGGCGGCGCCCAGAACTTCCAGTCGGTCACCGACATCATGTACACGAGCAGCGACGACATCCTGCTCGGCTACGTGTACACCGACGAGGGCATCAAGTACTCGGCGACCAAGCCGACCGTCGCCATCGAGTCGGGCTTCGAGAAGAACCCGCAGATGATCATGTGGGATCCAGCCACCTATCCCGACGTGACGTCGATCGCCGACCTCGGCAAGACCGGCGCGACCGTGCGCTACTTCGGCGGCGCGGCCTACATGGACTACTTCACCAGCCAGGGCATCCTGCAGGCCTCGCAGGTCGACGGTTCCTACTCCGGCGACTCGAGCCTGTTCATCGCCGACGAGGGCAAGGCCGCCCAGCAGGGCTTCGGCTCGGCCGAGCCGTACAACTACGAGCAGGTGCTGGACGGCTGGAAGAAGCCGGTCGAGTTCCAGTACATCAACGACGCCGGCTGGGACAACTACGCCGAGTCGATCGCGACCAAGCCCGAGAACATCGAGAAGTACTCGGACTGCTTCACGAAGCTGGTCCCGATCATCCAGCAGGCCTCGGTCGACTACCTGGCCGACCCGGCACGGGCGAACGCGATCATCCTCGATGCGGTCGACACGTTCGGGACCGACTTCGGCTGGGCCTACACCCAGGGCAACGTCGACTTCGGCGTGAAGGTGATGCAGGAGGATGGCCTCGTCGCCAACGGGCCCGACGGCGTGATGGGCAAGTTCGACACCGATCGGGTCAACGACCTGATCGAGAAGGCGATCCCCGTGTACACGGCGCAGGACAACCCGCCCAAGGACGGGCTGACCGCCGACGACATCGTCACCAACCAGTTCCTCGACGAGTCCATCGGGATCAAGTGATGAGCTGAACGACCTGAAGGGCCCGGCCGCGAGGCCGGGCCCTTGTCGCGTTCAGGAGGCGCGGCTGGCGGCGACGGCCGCAGCGAACGCGGCCATCGACACGTAGGTCGCCGCTGGGCAGACCTCGCCGGCGGCGGACGCGGTCGCGCCCGTGCCCGGGCGGTCGCGTCGGCGGTCGATCCAGACGCTGCGCAGCCCGTGGCGTGCAGCGGGAACATGGTCGTGGAAGAGGCTCTGGGCGACGTGCACGAGCCGATCGCGCGCGACGCCGATCTCGTCGAGGAGCGCGAACAGCGCGTGGAAGTGGGCGTCGGACGGCTTGTAGGCGCCGACGTCGCTGGCCAGGATCCGGTGGTCGAACGGGTCGCCGAGCGTCGCGCTGCTGGCCGCGAACGAGCCGGCATCGACGTTGGACACGACGATCAACCGAGCGCCGGTGCCGAGCGAGGCGAGCGCGTCAGCGCTGTCGGGGAACGCCGGCCACCGCGGCACCGACGAGGCGAAGGAGAGCAGCTCGTCCTCCGTGGGCGCCGTGCCGAACAACCGTCCGAGGTCGACGAGGCAGCGACGGATGATCTCCGGGTACGGCGCAGACGGCGTGGCTGCCTCGTTGTCGGACTCCACCTCGGCGAACGCGCCGAGCACCGCTTCCCCACTGTCGACGCCGGCGCGTGCCATCCACGGCGCGATGCCCTCGAGGATCCCCGTCTCCCAGTCGATCAGCGTGCCGTAGCAGTCGAAGCTGAACGCCTCGACGTCGCCGTAGTCGATCGGGTCAGCGGCCGAAGTCGAAGGCATCGATCTCGTGCATCGCCTCGAGCAGCGACGTGACGCTGGCCTCGAACAGCTGCTTGCCCAGCTCGGCCGACGCGTCGGTCGGGTCGCCGATCGAGCCGTCGGGTCCGAAGTCATCGCTCAGCCACCCGAACGACACCGAGCCACCGAAGCGCACGTGACGGTTCTCGCTCAGCCGTTCTGGCACGTTGCGGGCGAACGTCGTGCGGTCGACGAGATCGGGGCGCAGGTACAACATCATCGACGTCTCGTGCAGGCCGCCGTGGATGCCCATGCCCAGCTCGTCGGCGGTCGAGGCGCCGCCCTGGTCGGGTGGAACGCTCGGATGGGCGAGGAAGGTCTGGAGGCCGTGGTGGAGGCGAAGCTCGCGGTTGGCGACGTTGACGAGCGCGCTGTTGCCGCCGTGACCGTTCAGGAACACGAGCTTGCGCGACGGCGTGGCGGCGACGCAGCGACCGATGTCGTCGAGCACGGCGAGCATCGTCCGGGCGCTCAGCCACACGGTGCCGGCGGACCACGCGTGCTCGTTGCTCTTCGTGTACGCCAGCGGCGGCAGGAGCCACACGTCGAGGCCCTCGGCGACGGCCAGTCCGGCCACCGCGTCGGCCGCCGCCGACGCGATCACCAGATCGGTGTTGAACGGCAGGTGCGGCCCGTGCTGCTCGACGGCGCCGAGTGGCTGGACGATGATCGACCGGCTCGACAACCGCTCCCCCACCTCCGGCCCGCGCAGCTCGATCAGTCGTTGTACCGGCATGCGAGAACCCTACTGGTGCGGCGTCCCGCCCGGTCGTGGAGGCTTGGCGAGCGCAGCGAGCACAATGAAGCAATGGATGCGATCGTCATCGGCGGGGGGCACAACGGGCTGGTGTGCGCTGCGTATCTGGCCCGCGCCGGGCTGCGCACGGTGCTGTACGAGGCGCGCGAGACCGTCGGCGGCTGCGCGTCCAGCGAGGACGTGTTCGGGGCCCGGGTGAACATCTGCAACTGCGACCACATCTCCTTTCGCAGCACGCCGGTGATGGACGAGCTCGACCTCGCATCGCACGGGCTGCGCTACCTCGACATCGACCCCGGCACGGTCAACCTGACGTGGCACGAGGGCAAGGTGTGGCCGACGTTCCACGATCTCGATCGCACGCTCGAGGGCTTGGCCACGATCCTGCCCGACCAGGTCGACGGGTATCGCCGCTACGTCGCGGCTGCGGCACCGGTGGCCCGGCTGATCACCGGCGCGGCGTCTGACCTGCCGACGAGATCCCGCCTGGTGAAAGGTGTCCTCGACCGCCGCGGCAAGGGCGTGACGACGATGTTGCGCTGGAGCCGGATGAGCGCGGCCGCGGTCCTGCGCCAGTTCTTCACCAGCGAGTCGATCCTCGCTCCGGTGCTCGCCGCCGGCCCGGTGGTGTGGGGCGTCTCCCCCGAGACCCCGGGCACCGGCCTCGGCGCCCTCGGACTGTCGCTGCGCCACGTGCTGCAGGTCGGTCGTCCGGTCGGCGGCAGCGGCATGCTGCCCGCCGCGCTGCGCCTGGCGTTCGAGTCGTACGGCGGCACCGTGGTGACCAATGCCCGCGTGGACGCGATCACCTGCAGCGGCGAGCACGTCCGTGGCGTGCGGCTGGCCGACGGCACCGAGGTCCGGGCCCAGGTCGTCGTGTCGGCGTGCGACCCTCGAGCGACGTTCGTCGACTGGCTCGAACGCCCGCCCGCCGCCGCCGACCGCATGGTGCGGCGCTGGCGCGACACCGAGCCGGAGGACGGCTACGAGAGCAAGGTCGACGCCGTCGTCACCCGGCTGCCCCGCTATCGGGCGCTCGCCGACGGGTTGGAGCAGCGGCTCGGCTTCGACGCGCTGCAAGCGTCGATGATGATCAGCCCGTCGCTCGCCGACCTCGACCGCGCCGCCCGGCTGATGTCGTCCGGGCAGATCATGGAGCGGCCGGTGTTCTTCGCCAACGTGCCGACCGTCGCCGACCCGAGCATGGCGGCCGACGGCCGGCACGTGTTCAGCCTCGAGACGTTGTTCACGCCGTACGCGCTGCCCGGCGGTTGGCCCGGCTCCCCGGAGCCACAACGCTGGCTGGACGCGTACGCGACGCTCGTGGAACCCGGTTTCCTGGAGGGCGTCGAGCAGTGGCGGGCGATGACGCCGGATCGCTACGAATCCGACTTCCACCTGCCACGGGGTCACGCGACCAGCTTCGCCGGTGGACCGCTCGCCGCGCTGCGCGGCAGCCCGCGCGAGCTGACCCGCTACACGACGCCGGTCACGGGCCTGTACCTCACCGGTGCTGCCACGTTCCCCGGCGCCGGCGTCTGGGGCGCCAGCGGCCGCAACGCCGCGCTCACTGTGCTGCGGCGGGTCTGATCAGGCGTCGCGGACGTCGAACTCGCGCTTGGCGACGGGTGGTTGGTCGCTCCACGGGAAGTTGATCCACTTGTCGGTGCGGCGCCACACGTAGTCGCACCGCACCACGGAATGGGACTTCTCGTAGAGCACCGCGGTGCGCACCTCGCCGACCTTGCCCTCGGTGAACTGCTGCACGCTGCGCAGCGTGTGGCCGGTGTCCGCGACGTCGTCGGCGAAGATCCTCATCGCCGACGAC
>CAZMGD010000018.1:22780-31080 GCA_964565705.1 uncultured Ilumatobacteraceae bacterium
TCGCGAGCACGATGTCGGGCTCGTAGCCGTCGTCGGCGATCGCCTGCGACAGCTCGCGCGAGGCGCGTCCGAACAGGTCCCAGGTCAAGATCTCGCGGTCGGGCGACATGGAGGCCGAACCTACTCCACGACCGTTGCGGCGACTCCTTCCGCAGACCCGGCTCCGCTAAGGTCAGCGCGATCGAGCCGCGGGTGTTGACGCAGTAGGGGGAATCGCACCGTGCACCAAGGATCCACATCGCGCCGGTGGCGCATCGCGGCCGTCGCGCTCAGCCTCACCATGCTCGCCGCGGCATGCGGCAACAAGAAGGACGACAGCGGCGAGGCGGACACGACTCCGGCGACGGGCGGCACCGAGCAGACGACCGTCGCCCCCGACGGCTCCGAGGTCGCCGCCACGACGCTCGCGACCACCCTACCCCCGCCCGACTCCACCCAGGCCCCGGACGTACCCGCCACCTACGGCGGCACGCTGCGCGTCGCCGGCGAGGCCGAGGTCGGCTCGCCGTGGACGCCAGCCGCGGTGCAGTGCGACTCGTTCTGCCACATGCGCATCCGCACCGTGATCGAGCCGCTCGCAACGATCGACCAGGACCTGCAGGTGCAGCCGTTCCTCGCCGAGAGCATCACCCCCAACGCCGACTTCACGGTGTGGGACATCACGGTCCGACAGGGCATCAGCTTCACCGACGGCACGCCGCTGAACGCCGACGCGGTCATCTACAACCTCCAGGCCACCGGCACAGGCCTACTCGTGTCCAGTGCCGTCAAGGACGTCGCCCGGGTCAACGGCGATCCGAACGGTCCGCTGATGATCGACAAGACCGGTGACTACTCGTTGCGCATCACCCTCGGCCACAACGGCGATCCGAACCAGCCCCAGAGCTGGCCACTGTTCGCCAACTACCTCACCGGCCAGTTCGGCTTCATCGCGTCGCCCACCTGGCTCGAAGCGGTCGCGGCCGGCACCGCCGAGGCGTCGGCGATGGTCGGCACCGGCCCGTTCACCCTCCAGAACTTCTCCCCGGGTCAGTCGATGACCGTGAAGCGCAACCCGAACTACTGGTTGACGGCGACGAACGGCGACCAGTTGCCGTACCTCGACCAGATCGACTTCCTCGTCATCAACGACGCCAAGAAGATCAGCGATGCCCTGCGCACCGGCACCGTCGACCTGATCGCGACGTCCGACGGCTCGAACATCAACAGCTTCGACGGTGACGACGACTTCCCCACCGAGCTCCAGTACCAGTACGGCGAGACGGCATACATCCTGTTCCACCTCACCAGGCCCGGCCTCGACGACCAACGCGTGCGCTGCGCGCTGAACCAGGCCGTCGACAAGCAGGCGCTGATCGACACGGTGTACGGCGGCAACCTCGACGTCGCCAACGGACCGTTCTCCCCCGGCCAGGAGGGCTACCTCGTCGACAACGGCACCTTGCCCTACGACCCGGACGCGGCGAAGGCGCTGATCGACGAGTACATCGCCGAGACCGGCCAGACACCCGAGATCAAGTACGCGACCACCGTCGACAGCAACAACCTGCTGCGCGCCCAGTTCCTCCAGGCCGCGTGGGAGGCGATCGGCGTCAAGGTCGACGTGCAGCAGCAGGAGCAGTCGGTGTTCATCAGCGCTGCGCTCACCGGCAGCCCCGACTTCGGTGCGTTCGGCTGGCGCCAGCACGCCGGCGTGTACATCGACACGCAGAACTACTGGTGGAACGGCGACGGCGCGAAGCCCGACGGTGACATCTCGCTCAACTTCGGGCGGTTGAACGACCCCGTCATCAACGGCCTGCTCGACCAGTCGCGCACCGAGACCGACCCCGACGTGCGCCGGGGCCTCGCCGAGGACGTCAACCGTCAGTTCGCCAAGGAGTGCTGGATCCTGCCGCTCTGGTACACCAAGTGGGGCATCATCCACGTCCCTGAGGTACAGGGCATCGGCACGACGCCGCAGCCGAACGGCACCGGCATCCTGCGCGACGGCCCTGGCTTCCCCGGCCAGATCTGGTTGCAGGGCGTGTTCCTGGCCGACTGACCCGCCGTGCGCTACGCATTCGGGCGGCTGCTCCAGTTCCTGATCGTCGTCGTCGTCGTCACGTTCGCCGTCCTCGCGATCACCCGGATCGGCAGTGAGGATCCCGCTCGCGACCTGGCCGGTGGGGTGGCGTCACAGGCACAGGTCGACGAGGTGACCGAGCGCTACCACCTCGACCAACCGCTGGTGGTCCAGTACGTCTACTGGATGAAGGGCTTCGTCACCTTGGACATGGGTTACTCGTACATCCAGAGCCAGGACGTCACCGACATGTTCAAGCAGCGCCTCCCGGTCACGATCTTCCTCGGGTTCTGGGCGACGTTGCTCGGCCTGGCGATCGCGGTTCCCGCTGGCGTCTACTCCGCCTATCGGCGCGACGCTTGGTCGGATCGGTTGATGTCCGTCGGCTCGTTCGCCATGCTCTCGTTGCCAGCCCTCGTGTTGGGCGTCTTGTTGAGCTACCTGCTGTGCGTGAGGTTCGTGCTGTTCCCGCTGATCGGCAACTACATCGCGCCGTGGGACGACCCGTGGCAGCACTTCCGGAACTTCTTCCTGCCGGCGCTGACGCTCGGCGTCGGTCTCGGGGCGGTGTGGACCCGGATCCTGCGTGCGGACATGATCCTGACGCTGCAGAGCGACTACATCATGCTCGCTCGCGCCAAGGGCATGTCCCCCCGTCGGGTGCTCTGGGTGCACGCATTGCGCGGATCGGTGCTGTCGCTCCTGACCAGCGTGGCGATCAACGTCGGTGCGCTGATCGGGGGTGCCGTCGTCATCGAGGAGATCTTCTCGATGCCGGGGATCGGGCTGCGGCTGTTCGAGTCGGTGCAGGCCAACGACCTGCTGACGCTGCAGGCGATCGTCGCCGCGCTCGCTGTCGCGGTCGTGATCACCAACCTCCTCGTCGACCTGCTGTACGCCATCATCGACCCGCGGATCCGCCACGCGAGGGCGCTGTCGTGACCGTCTTGATGGAGGTGGACGTCGAGCAGGCGATCGCCGAGGAGCGAACGCGGCGTGCCCGCCGCCGCCCGAGGTCGATCGCGGTCTGGTTCGGCGTGGCCTGGCTGGCGGTCATCGCCACGATGGCGCTGCTCGCCGATCACCTGCCCTTCATCCGCGGCTACGCGCAGCAGGTGCCGTACGCCCGCAACTTCGCGATGCGCCCCGGCTCGGACTTCTGGTTCGGCAGCGACCAGCTCGGCCGCGACGTGTTCGCCCGCTGCATCTATGGCGCGCGGGTGTCGCTGCTCGTCGCCGTCAGCTCGATCGTGGTCGGCCTGACCGTGGGAGGCCTGCTCGGGATCCTCGCCGGCTACTACCGGGGGCGCACCGACCGCGTCACCAGCATCGTGGCCGACTGCCTCCTGGCGTTCCCACCGGTGGTGCTCGCGGTCTTGATCGTCGGCCGCATCGATGCGCTCGCCGGCGACGACTTCTCGATCCTGTGGTGGCACCCGACCCGGACGTGGAGCGTCGTCATCGTGTTGTCGCTGCTGTCGATCGCACCGATCACCCGCATCGTGCGAGCACAGACGCTCAGCCTCGCCCAGCGCGAGTTCGTGCTCGCCTCCCGATCGGTCGGCGCGAAGAACCGGCGCGTCCTCGTGCGCGAGATCCTCCCCAACCTCGTGCCGGCGATGATCAGCGTCGCGTTCACCGGCATCGCCATCCTGCTCGTCGCCGAGGGCGCGCTCGCCTTCCTCGGTTACAGCGTCGAGGTGCCGACCCCGACGTGGGGCTACCTGATCAACGAGAGCCGGCCGAAGATGCGCGACGCCTGGTGGCCGACGCTGTTCCCGTGCATCATGCTGTTTCTCACCGTGGTGGCGTTCAACCTGATCGGCGACCGGATCGCCCGCCACTTCGACATCAAGGAAGCCGCGCTGTGAGCGAGCGCAACCTCGCCGGCCGGACCACCGGCACGTTGCTCGAGGTCGAGGACCTGCACACCGGGTTCCGCACCGAGCGCGGTCTCGTGCGCGCGGTCGACGGGGTGAGCTTCACCCTCGAGCGCGGGCGGTCGCTCGGCATCGTCGGCGAGAGCGGCTCGGGCAAGACCATCCTCAGCCGCTCGATCATGGGCCTGCTCCCCGGCCGCAACGTGGTCCGGTCCGGAACCGTCCGCTTCCAGGGGTTCGACATCACCGAGTCCACCCCCAAGCAGATGCGCGGCATCTGGGGCAAGGAGATGGCCATGGTGTTCCAGGATCCGATGAGCTCGCTCAACCCGCTCATGCGCATCGGCGCCCAGGTGGCCGAGCCATTGCGCATCCACCTCGACATGCCGGACAAGTTCGCGATGGCAACCGCCGAGCAGCTGCTGCGCGACGTCGGCATCGCCGAACCGCACCGCCGCCTTCGCCAGTACCCCCACGAGCTGTCGGGCGGCATGCGCCAGCGGGTCATGATCGCGATCGCCATTGCCTGCGGCCCGACACTCCTGTTCGCCGACGAGCCGACGACCGCACTCGACGTCACCGTGCAGTCACAGATCCTCACGTTGATCAAGGAGCAGCGGACGGACCGCAACATGTCGCTGATCCTCGTCACCCACGACCTCGGCGTGGTGGCCGGCAACACCGACGACATCGCCGTCATGTACGCGGGCCGACTCGTCGAGCAGGCCCCGACTCGGACACTGTTCACGCAGATGAAGATGCCCTACACCGAGGCCTTGATGGAGAGCATCCCGAAGCTGGACCAACCGAGCCACACTCGGCTGCGCAGCATCCCCGGCCGGCCACCCGATCTGGTGAACCCTCCCCCGGGGTGCCCGTTCGCGCCAAGATGTGCCTACGCCCGCGACCGATGCCGGGCCGAGCGACCTGAGCTGGTCGATGCAACCTCGCCCGGGCACCGGTATGCGTGCTGGTATCCGGTGGGGTCGCCGGAGTACCTCGAGACCAGAGAACGAATCGACGCGGCGGATGCCGCAGGGAGTGCAGCCTGATGGCCGGAACTGGAACCGCCCACCTGCGAGATCGCGACGACGCCCTGCTCCGCGTGGAGGAGCTCGTCGTCGAGTTCCCGGTCGGCCACACCGGGCTCAAGGTGCACGCGGTGAGCGGCATCAGCCTCGACGTGCTGCCGGGCGAGACGCTCGGGCTCGTCGGCGAGAGCGGTTGCGGCAAGAGCACCACCGGTCGCGCCGTGATGCAGCTGCCCCGCCCGACGAGCGGCTCGGTCACGTTCGAGGGGCGCGAGCTCACCGAGCTCGACACCGACGCCATGCGCGCCGCCAGGACGCGGATGCAGATGATCTTCCAGGACCCGATCTCGTCGCTCAACCCCCGGCGCAAGGTGGCTGCGATCGTCGCCGAGCCGCTCAGCATCTGGAAGCGGGGTTCGAAGTCCGAGCGCGCCGACAAGGTCCGCAAGGCGCTGGAAGACGTCGGCATCGACCCGGCGCGAGCCGCCGAGAGCCAGCCCCACCAGTTCTCCGGCGGCCAGTGCCAGCGGATCTCGATCGCCCGGGCCCTCGTGCTCGAGCCGACGTTGATCATCTGCGACGAGCCGGTGTCCGCTCTCGACGTGAGCGTGCAGGCGCAGGTGCTGAACCTGCTGGAGGACCTGAAGGCCGAGTACGGCCTGACGATGATCTTCATCGCCCACGACCTCGCCGTCGTCAAGAACATCAGCGACCGCGTTGCGGTCATGTACCTCGGCAAGCTGTGCGAGGTTGCGCCCTCGGACGCGCTCTATGCGTATCCGGCGCATCCGTACACGAACGTGCTGCTGGCCAGCATCCCCCACGCCGACCCCGACGCCCAGATCACCGACATCTCCGTGGAGGGTGAGCCTCCCTCGCCCGTCGCCCCGCCGGCGGGCTGCCGCTTCCATCCCCGCTGCCCGAACGCACAAGACCTGTGCCGCAGCGAGGAGCCGCAGATGCGGCCGCTGGAGGAGGGCCACTTCGTGGCCTGCCACTTCCCGATGCGCGCCGCCTGAGCGTCCGGGCGCGCCCGTCGCCCCGGTAGTAGCGTCCCCGCACCGTATGGCGACGACCGCTCCGGCTCCCGCTGCGGCGCCCGCCGCCCGCGCCCGACCGGCGTACCTTCCCGCGCTCGACGGGATCCGCGGCTTCGGCCTGATCGGTGTCCTGCTGTACCACCACAACGTGACGTGGTTCACCGGCGGCGTGCTGACCGTCGCCATGTTCTTCACGTTGTCGGGCTTCTTGATCACGCGCCTGCTGATCGCCGAGTGGCAGTCCGACGACCACATCCGGCTCGGCACGTTCTACGAGCGGCGGGTGCGCCGCCTGTTGCCCTCCTCGGTCGCCCTGCTGCTCGCCGTCGCCGTGATCTGGACGTGGTTCCCGGGCAACGGGCGGCGCCTCGGTGTCGGGGAGTGGTTCAGCGGCCTCGCGTACGTCGAGAACACCTACCTCCAGGCCAGTGGCAAGGACTACGGCGGGCTGTTCGGCCTCGCCAACCCGCTGCAGCACCTGTGGAGCCTGTCGCTGGAGGAGCAGGTGTACCTCCTGTTCCCGCTGCTCCTGATCGGTGTCCTCGCGCTGGTGCGCAAGCGGGCGAGCTCGCACGGCCCCGCAGCGCTGTGGTGGACCGCAGGGGCGATGACCGTCCTGGCCGCGATCGGCTTCGCGCTCGGGCCGTACTACGAATCGCACGGCCCGCTGTGGGGCGAGCTGCCGGGCATCGAGGCGAGGTGCACCGGGATCAGCTGCGCCTACTACGCCACCGAGGTCCGGGCGGCGGAGTTCCTGGTCGGCGCGGTGCTGGCCATCGTCGTCAGCGCTGCCGCCGGCGCACCCCGGTTGCTCGCCGCCCTGCGCCGGCCCGGCTGGCGGATGGTCGGCTGGGCCGCGCTCGCGTTCGAGGCCTGGCTGTGGTGGAAGGTCGGCTACGCCAACGGCTGGACCGAGTGGTTCCTGCCCTGGGGTGTGCTCGTCAACAGCCTCATGGTCGGGGTGATCATCCTCTTCGCCTGCGCCGGCAGCGGCGCCGAGCGATTCCTCACCTGGCGCCCGTTCCTGTGGGCCGGTGGGCTGGCCTACACGATCTACCTCGTTCACTGGCCGCTGTTCATCCTCTTCGACTCGTGGCACCCCGACCCCGACCTGCCCCGCTGGCGGATCCCTGGCACGGACTGGGTCACCGTGCAGAGCACCTGGCTGTTCTTCGTCAAGGTGGCCGCAGTGCTCGCGGTCTCCTCGGTGCTGTACTACGGGCTCGAGGACCCGGTCCGCAGGAGGCGGATGTGGAAGGGCCGGCGCCTCTACATCTGGCTCGTCGTCCTCTCCGCGATCGGCTCGGCGTTCGTCCTCGTCGGCCGTGACCGGCGCGACTCCGCCGACGACCTGCTGTCGACGCTGAACAACGACGCCGCGCAGCTCCAAGAGAGCGCGCTCGACAGCTTGCCGGTGCTGCCAGTCGACCCGCCGAGCCGTTCAGCGATCGATCCGGAGCTGCCCGCCCGGGTCCTGATGGTCGGCGATTCGCAGAGCTGGGTGCTGTCGACCGGCCTCGACGACTGGGAGGCCGAGCACGGGGTCGAGGTGGTCGCCAGCGCGGGTGTCGGCTGCGGCATCGGCGAGAACACGAAGATCGAGTACCTCGGCGTCGTCCAGGACGAGGCGCCCGGGTGCACCGCCTGGCGTGACGCCCTGCCGGCGTTCGTCGACCGGTTCCAGCCCAACGTCGTGGTCGTCGTCGGCGGTGCCGCCGACCTCTCCAACCGGGTGCTACCCGGCGACACGGACTGGTCGCACATCGGCGAGGCCGACTACGACGCCTGGCTGACCGCCCAGATGCAGGACTTCGCCGAGGTCGTCGGCACGGGCGGCGCCCAGATCGTCTGGTTCACGAACCCGGACATCCAGCCCGAGTACCACGCCGGCTCGACCGGCACCCCGCCGTTCGACGAGGCCGATCGGGCGCGCATGGATCGGTACAACGAGCTGATCCGCACCGCGAACGCAGCCAACCCGAACGTGACCGTGGTCGAGTTCGCTGATGCCGTCGACGCCCATCCCGGCGGGCCGTTCGAACGCAACATGCGCCCCGACGGATCGCACATCGACCTCGACCACGCCCCCGAGCTCGTCACGTTCATCGACGAGGCGCTGCGCCAGGCCACCACCGATGCCAACTGACCCCGACCCCGACCCGGGACCCGAGACGAACTTGCGGTCGGATCGCGCCCGTTCCGGGCCGGATTCGACCGCAAGTTCCGGGACCGAGACGAACTTGCGGTCGGATCGCGCCCGTTCCGGGCCGGATTCGACCGCAAG
>CAZMGD010000018.1:31180-50267 GCA_964565705.1 uncultured Ilumatobacteraceae bacterium
AGACGAACTTGCGGTCGGATCGCGCCCGTTCCGGGCCGGATTCGACCGCAAGTTCGAGTTCGGGGTGGTGGAGGCGGCCGGCGGTGGTCGCTGCCGGTGGGTGGCTCCTGATCTACGCGCTGGTCTGGGCGACCGGGCAGCGGTTCAAGACCGCGTACCTCGACTACGGCTGGCAGCTGATCCCGTGGGACGTCTTGTCCCACGATCCGCTCCGCAGCGTGTGGTACCTCCACATCCAGCCGCCGTTCTGGAACCTGGCCCTCGGTGGCCTCGCCTGGTCGTCGCCGTTCTCGGATGCGATCACGCTGCAGGCGCTGCAGGCGGCGATCGGGGCAGCGGGGGCGGCGTGCGCGGCCGCGCTCGCCCGGCGCTGCCGCGTCGGCGCCGTCGGCGCGGTCGTCATCGGGCTCGTCGCCACGGCGAACCCGGAGGTGCTGCGCAACGCGTTCGAACCGACCTACGAGCTCGCCGTCAGCACCCTCCTGCTCGGTCTCGTGCTCGCCCTGACCCGCTTCGCCGGCGAGCCCGCGTGGCGGCGCGGCCCGGTGGTGATCGCCGCCGTCGCGACCACTGTCGTCCTGACGCGCAGCCTCTACCACCCGGTCTGGCTCGTCGTGATCGTCGGCGCGACGCTGGTGCTCGCCCGGCGTCACCTCGACCGGCGCCAGGTGGTCGCGGCGATCGCGGTGCCGCTGGTGCTGATCGGGGGCTGGATGGTGAAGAACCAGGCCCTGTACGGCCGGCCGACGCTGTCCAGCTGGGTGGGCATGAACCTGCAGCGCGCCGTGATCCCGGTGCTCGACGCCGACGAGCTGCAGCGGATGTACGACGCCGGTGAGGTCAGCGACATCGCGCTGGTCGGCCCGTTCGGCGCCTACGACCTCTACGCGCCGTACATGGCGCCTTGCACGCCGACCCACCACCACCGTTCCGTCGACACACCGACGCGCACCACCGACCCGGTCAGCCCGAACTTCAACGACGAGTGCTACCTGCCGATCTTCGACCAGGCTGGCGATGACGCCTGGGCGGTGATCACGGCCCATCCCGGCGTGTACCTGGAAGGCCGGATGTGGTCGGCGCGGGTGATGTTCGCGGTCTCGACGCTGCCGTCGGAGTCGCCGTCGGTCGCCATGCGCCTGCTCGACGACGTCTACTCGATCGCCCGCCTCGACTACCGCGGCGAGATCTCCACGACGGCGTGGGGCACGCCGATCTACGGGTCGCTCGCCGCCCCGACCGACTTCGGCATCGCCCAGATCCTGTTGTACACCGGCGTCGGGATCGCCGGGGTCTGGCAGCTGGTCCGCTTCCGCCGGCATGCCGACGACCAGTGGGCTGCGGCATGCGTGGCGACCCTGCTCGTCGCCGGCTGGACGTTCGTGGTCGGCGTCGCCGGAGAGCTCGGCGAGCAGGCCCGGTTCCGCACGATGACCGACCCGCTGGTCTGGGTCGTCGGGCTGTGCGGTCTCGTGCGGCTGTGGCAGTGCTGGCGCGCATCACTCGTGGAGGCTGCCCACGACTGAAGGAACGGGCCGTTCTGAAAGAAGCACGACATGTGCATTCGCTACTGATTGCTGCACGCGTCCGGTGCTGGCCGGTAGAGGGTCGCGCCCTCGCCTGGCTCGACCGTCATCGAGCCGTCGGCGACGAACGCGTCGAGGCGCTCGCGCGGGTCCTCGAAGAAGGTGGGGCCTTCGATCACGACGACGACTGCATCGGCGTCGACCAGCGCGCAGGGCAGCGCGGCCCACAGCGGATCGATGTCGACCTGTTCGTCGGTCAGCGTGACCTCCCGCTGGGGCAGGTAGGCGGCGGGCAGGCCGGCCCACCACATGACCGGGTCGGCGTCGGCTCCGACGACGACCGCCGCGCCAGAGCCCTCGGCGGCACGCGCCGAGGCGGGTTGCTCGACCGGGCCGTCGAACAGGTTCGGGCCCCGCGGCACCACCGCGAGCAGCCACCACGCCGCGGCGAGCGCGCCGAACGCCCACGTGCGGCGGTCGGACGAGAGCCGCGCCGACCAGGCCGCGCCGACCACGACCAGCACGCCGGCGGGCAGCATCACCCGGTTCTCGGGAGCTACCAGGCTGTCGAAGCCAGCCATGCCGACGAGGACCCCGAGCGTGATGACCAACGACGCGGCGAGGGCGAGCTCCAGTGGCTCGGGCAGCCGCGACCGGACGATCCGGGCCAAGCCGAGCAGTCCGAGCACCCCGGCGGCGAGCCACACGATCGTCAGTGGCCACGACCACCACGCCGGGCCCTCGCCGCCGAAGTAGGTCAAGCCGATGTTGCCCTGGCGGGCGTCGACCCAACCACCGACCGAGCGGACGAACCACCGCGCATCGGCGCTCTCCACCCCCCGCCAGCCGGCGCTGTGCCCGCCGCCCGCGACGTTGGCCCACACGATGTTCACGGCGGCCGGTGCGATGCACACCGCGCCCCAGAGCAGCGGCTGGCGCCACCCGCCGTCGCGGCGTCGGCGCTCGAGCACGACGAGCACGGCCAGCGGGGCGCCGACGAAGCGGACGACACCGGCAGAGGCGGCGAGCGCGACGCACAGCCACCACCGTCGACCGTCGCGTCGATAGGCCAGGAGGGCGGCGAGGAGGGCGACGGCGACCGCGCAGAAGAACGGCTCGCTGAGCACCGAGCGGGTGACGATGCGGTAGGTCGACAGCGACACGACGCCGACGCCGACCGCCGCGCGCAGCACGAGCGTCGCCAGGTTCCGGCGGGCGCCCCCCGCGGCGGTCACGGTCAGCACGGCGACGACCACCACGGACACGACCGAGACGATCGTGAGCGCGGCCTTGGCCCCGGTCCCAACGGCCAGGATCCCAGAGACGGTCGGGTACAGGACCGGGAAGTCGACGAAGGGCAGCCGTCCGCCACGATCGAGGAACTCGATCACGTCGAAGTTGCTGAACGACGGCGCCAGCCGGGTGGTGAACGGGTGCCCGTGGGCGAACTCGTGGGTGGCGCTCAGGTAGGAGGAGGCATCGAGCGTCGGTGACAGCCCGTCACGGAGCAACCACGCACAGGCGCCGAGGGCGATGAGCGCTGTGACGCCGGCGACGGCGGCCAACCGCACCCGCTCCGAACGATCGACCATCCGCTCAGAACCTAGATGACCGAGCAGGTCCGATGGGGTGACGGGGTACCTGCGATCCCGACGTTGCGGTGCTACCGTCACCCGGTCCGCAGGGGCGATCGATGAGTACGCAACAGGCCATGCAACGCGTCCGCTCGGCGGTGCGCCGACCGACCGTCGCCGAACCCTCGGCGCCGGCGGCGGCCGCGTTCGCGGTGCCCTCGACCCGCGACGGGTGGCGGCGTGCGCTGCGGCTCGGCGCCATCGCGTACGTCGTCTCACGGATCTGCGCCGTGGCCGGTGCGGCGGTCGTCGCTGCCCAGGTCCGGGTCGCTGACGCCGTCGAGCGGGCCGAAGCGCTGGAGAGCGGCCAGGTCCTGGACAAGCCGCCGTTGCCCGGCGGGCTGCGCCTGATCATGAACGTGTTCACGTCATGGGACGGCAAGTGGTACCTGGAGATCGTCCGTACGGGGTATCCGCGTTCGGTGCCTCCGAGCATCACGTTCCACCAGCTCGAGGCGCGCGCTGCCTTCTTCCCGCTGTTCCCGAGCATCGTGCGCATCGTCGACCCGGTGATCCCCGGTGGGGACACGATCGCGGCCCTGTTCGTCAACTTCGTGCTCGGCGCGGCCGCCGTCTACCTCGTCGGCCTGCTCGCTCGCGGCTGGTGGGGCGACCGTGTGGCCGGCAGGGCGATGGTGCTGTTCTGCGTGTTCCCCGCGAGCGTCGTGCTGACGATGGCCTACAGCGAGGCGCTCCTGATCGCGCTCGCCGCCGGATGCCTGCTCGCTCTCGACCGGCGACATTGGTTCATCGCCGGCGTCCTCGCCGCACTGGCCACCGCGGCGCGCCCCAACGGCGTCGCGCTCTGCGCTGCCTGCGCGGTCGCCGCCGCGTTCGCGATCGCCCAGCGGCGCGAGTGGCGCTCGCTGATCGCCCCGCTGCTGTCCCCCATCGGCTTCTTCGCGTTCCAGATCTGGATCGGCGTCCACGCCGGCGAGCGCGGTGTGTGGGGACGGGTGCAGCGTGAAGCCTGGGAGGAGGGCACGTCCTTCGGGATCACTGCCCTGCGCCGGTCGTGGGACGCGATCCGCCATCCGATGAGCTCGCCGACCGATCTCGTCACCGCCTTGAGCTTCCTCGCCATGCTGGGTCTGCTCGTGACGATGTGGCGCCGCCGCCCGAGCTGGCCGGCGGTTGCCTACACCGCGGTCGTGCTGGCGTTGATGCTGCTGCCCTCGACCGTGACCGCCCGGCCGCGGTTCCTCTACACCGCGTTCCCGCTCGTGCTCTGCTTCGCCGCCTGGTGGGAGAGCTCGGCGTGGCTGCAGCGGGTGCTGAAGGGCGACCCGGACGGTCACGGCTGGGCGCTGTTCGTGGGCGTCAACTGCGCAGGGCTCGCTGCGCTCACCGCGCTGTACGGGGTGTTCGGGGTCATCCCGTGACCGAGCGGCGTCGCCGCTCCTGGCGGACGCCGATCGAGGTGGGCCTGCTCGCCGTCCTCGCCTACGTGCCGATGCTGCTGAGCGCGAGGGGTTCGGTCGCGGCCGACACCAAGCTGTACCTGTACCTCGACCCGGGCAAGCTCCTGGCGGACGCACCCTGGACGTGGGACACCCGCCAGTTCGGCGGTTGGGTCCCGCACCAGGTCGTCGGCTACCTGTGGCCCGCCGGTCCGTACTACTGGCTGATGGACGCGATCGGCGTGCCCGACTGGTTCGCCCAGCGGTTCTGGATGGCGACGTTGCTGTTCCTCGCCGGAACGGGGGTGCGGTGGGCAGCGCGCAAGCTCGGCTTCGGCTCCGGCACGACCGCGTTCGTGCCGATCGTCGCTGCGCTCGTCTACATGCTGTCGCCGTACGTGCTGCCGTACATCTCGCGGACGTCGGTGCTGCTCGCCCCCTGGGCAGGGCTCGGGTGGCTGATCGGCCTCACCGTGCTCGCCGTGCGGTTCGGCGGGTGGCGCCATGCTGCACTGTTCGCGCTCATCATCGCGTCGATCGGGGGCAGCAACGGGACCGCGCTCGTCATGATCGCGCCGGCACCGATCCTCTACCTGCTCGACGGGGGCATCCGCGGGCAGCTGCCATGGCGTCGAGTGCTCACCACGGCGGCGAAGATCGGGTGCCTCACGATCCTCGTGTCCGTGTGGTGGGCGGCGGGCGTCTACGTGCAGGGCAGGTACGGGGCAGACGTGCTCGCGTTCAGCGAGACGGTGCAGTCGACGTCGTACACGTCGTCGTCACCGGAGGTGCTGCGCGGGCTGGGCTACTGGCTGTTCTACGTGCGCGACGTCGCCGCGACGACCACCGCCGCATCGGGCGACTACCAGACGTCCACCGCGCTGATCGGGTGGGGATGGGCGCTGATCGTCGCCGGGTTCGCCGGCATCGCGTTCCTGCGCTGGCGGGCCCGCAGCTTCGCCGCGCTGTGCGTGCTCGCCGGCGTCGTGCTCGCCGTCGGCGTGCACCCGATCGACGGCGCCTCACCGCTGATGCGGGTGTTCGCCGACCACCCGCGCTCCTCGCTCGTGCTCGCCCTGCGCAGCTCATCGAGAGCGGTCCCGGTCAGCCTCTTCGGCCTCGCCCTCGGTGCCGCTGTGGGCGCGTCCTGGATCGCGGCCAGATGGCGGCGCTGGGGCCTGATCGGACCGGTCGCCGTGGTGTTGCTCGCGCTGCTCAACGTGCCGGCGCTGCGCTCCCGGGCGTACGTCGACGCTGGCCTCCTGCACAGCGAGGACGTGCCCGCGGCATGGCAGCAGGCGGCGGCTGTGCTCGATGCCGCGCCCGGCGACGCCCGGGTGCTGTTGCTGCCCGGCGTCGAGAGCGCCGCGTACCGGTGGGGGTACACGGTCGATCCGGTGCTGCCCGGCATCTCCGAGCGCGATCTGATCGCGCGTGACTGGCTGCCCCTCGGCAGCGCGCCGGTGATGGATCTCCTCTACGCGCTCGACGACCGATTCCAGAACGGCACGATCGAGGGTGCGTCGATCGCGCCGGTGGCCCGTCTCCTCGGCTCGAACACGATCCTGGTGGCCAACGACACCGCGTTCGAACGGTTCCGGACGACCCGGCCGGAGGAGGCCTGGAACCTCTACAACACGGCCGTGCCGGGGCTCGGCGCGCCGACCGGGTTCGGTGACCCCGTGCCGAACGAACCCATCGTGGCGATGCTGGACGACGCCGCGCTGACGGAGCCGGGCATCGGCGAGGCCATGCCGCCGGTGGCGCTCGTGCCCGTCGAGGACGCATCGTCGTCGGTGGCCCGGGCGGGCAGCGGCGCGCTGGTGCTCCTCGCCGGCAGCGGCGACGGCGTGGTCGACGCCGCAGCCGCGGGCCTGGTGGACGGCTCGGGCCTCCTGGCCTACACCGCGTCCTTGGACGACGAACTGCTCCTCGAGCAGTTGACCGCCGGCGCGGCGCTGATCGTCACCGACTCGAACCGCGATCGCGCCCACCATTGGCGCACGTCGCAGGACGTCACCGGCTTCACCGAAGGCCCGGGCACCGCGCTGCTCGGCGATGATCCGTACGACCAGCGGCTGCCCGTGTTCCCCGACGACCACCCCGACGAGCAGACCCTCGCCGTCCAGCGCGGGCCCGTCGTCGCCACCGCCACGAGCTACGGCGAACCCAACGCGTACCGGCCCGAGGATCGCCCGTTCATGGCGATCGACGGCGACCCGTCCACGGCCTGGGTCACCGCCGACCGGGCCCGGGCGACCGGCGAGGCAATCCAGCTCAGCGCCGACCAGCCGGTGTCGTCGCTGACGTTGAGCCAACCCGACGACCCGTTCGCGCTGCGCTGGGTCACACGGGTGCGGATCACCACCGACGCGGGCAGCTCGATGGACGTCGAGCTCGACCCAGCGCTGCGCGCGACCGGCCAGCAGGTCGGCCTCCCGGAGCCGGCCACGACGATCCGGGTCGAGATCACCGCGACGAACCTGCCCGACAGCGGGTTCTACCCCGGTCAGAACGCGGTCGGGTTCAGCGAGGTCGACCTCGGCCTCGGACCGACCGACGAGGTGGTCACGTTGCCGGCGCGGGCGCTCGCCGCGGCGTCGGGCGCGACGCCGGTCGACGTCGTGATGACCCGCGAGCGCGTCGATCCGGCGGATCGTTGGCGCGACGACCCCGAGCGCCAGCTCGTGCGCTCGTTCACGCTCCGCGCGGCCGTGGACCAGAGCGTGGAGATCACCGCTCGCCTGTCGCCGCGTGCTACCGACGGCACGCTCGTCGCCTTGGCGGGTGCCACGTCGGCCGCGACCGCGGATCGGCGGGTCAGCGGCCAGCCCGTCGCCACCGGCTGGCAGGCGTTCGACGGAGATCCGGGCACGGCGTGGATCACGCCGTTCGCGACCCCTGCACCGAGCACCCTGACGATCCCGTTGGGCGCGGCACGCACGGTCGAGCACCTCGAGCTGTCGACGCGCACGGGCGAGGACTACGCCCAGCCGACGCGTCTCGAGATCGGCGCCGGCGGCGTGACCCGCATCGTGGACGTGCCCGCCGGCGGTGGGTCGATCGCCGTCGACTTCGATGCCCTGACCGGCGACAGCCTCACGGTCACGGTCGCCGGCACCGACGGCGCGGCCACGATCGATCGCCGCACTTGGGAGCGCGTCGATCTGCCGGTCGCGATCTCCGAGGTGACCATCGAGGACCTCGCCCCCGTGCCGCCGCCCACCGCGATCGACACCGGGTGCCGCGACGACCTGCTGACCATCGACGGCGCCCCGGTGTCGGTCCGCGTCACCGGCGCCTGGTCCGATCTCGTCGCCGGCGATCCGGCGACCGTGGAGGTGTGCGGCCCCGCCACCGTGTCGCTGGCGGCCGGTGAGCACGTCGTGCGCACGGTGCCGGGCCTCGAGACCGGCATCGACATCGATCGCGTGGTCCTGGCGTCGGCAGCGCCGGCACCAGCGCAGGAGGCGATCGCCATCGCGACGTCGCGCGGTCGAGCGACGCGCACGATCCGGGTGGCCGCCTGCCGGGACGGTTGCTGGCTCGTGCAGGGCGAGGGCTGGAACCCCGGCTGGCGGGCCACGCTGAACGGCGACTCCCTCGGCCGCCCGATCGCTCTCAGCGGAGGGATGAACGCCTGGTACCTGCACCCGTCCAACGTCGAGCGGACGGTGCAGCTGCGCTGGACACCGCAGACGCTCATCTGGATCGCGCTCGCGATCAGTGCCGTGTCCGTGCTGGTGTGCCTCGTCCTGGCGATCAAGCCGTTGCGTCGGTGGCGGCGCAAGGCGCTGGCCCCCCTGGCCGACGAGCCCGACGACGCCGACCTCGACATCGAGACGGCGCGTGCTCCGGTGCCGGCTGGCTGGATCACCGTCGGCGCCGTGTTCGTCGCCGTCACACTCGTCGTCGACCCCGTCTGGGGCGTGCTGACCGCGGCCGTCGCCGGGGTTGCCGCGTTCCTCGGTCGGCGCTGGATCACCGCTGCCGTCGCGGTGCTCCTCGCCACGGCCGTCGGGGTCTACGTCGTGGCCCATGAGCAGCGCGGCGGGTTCGGGCCGGGCTTCGGCTGGGTCGGTGAGTTCGCCCGGGCCCACGACCCGGCGCTCGCCGCGGTCGTGCTGCTCGCGGTGACCGTCGTCGCCGGTGAGTGGGCAGACCAGCGCCGCGGGCTGTCGATGGATGCCGGGGCGGTGAGCGAGGGCGAGGGCGAGGCCGAGCCATGACCGAGCTCGGCGGACGCAACCCGGCATGGGATGGGATGCGCGCGCTGGCTGTCGTCGCCGTCCTCGTGTACCACGTGGAGGGGCACCCCCTGTCGGGTGGCTTCCTCGGGGTGTCGCTGTTCTTCACGTTGTCGGGGTTCGTCATCACCCGAACGGTCCTGGCCGAGCTGGACCGCACGGCTCGGCTGTCGGTCAGCGGGTTCTGGGCGCGGCGGTTCCGCCGCCTCCTCCCGCCGATCGGCGTGTGCATGGTGCTCGTGCTGCTGTACGGGCACATCGCCGCGACCGGGAACCAGCGGTCGGCGCTGCGCTGGGACATGATCGCGACGCTGACCGACTGGATGAACTGGCGCACGCTGGCCACGGGCGCGACCTACGGCGGTCAGGACCTGTCGCCGTCACCGCTGCTGCACGCCTGGAGCCTGTCGATCGAGGAGCAGGCGTACCTGCTGATGCCGCTCCTGGTCCTGGTCGGCTGGCATATCGCGCGCCGGCGCGGCGTCGTGATCGCGCTCGCTGCGGCGCTCGCCGCGTCCTGTGTCGGCAGCCTGCTCAGCGCCGACAACGCCCAGCTGTGGTACCTCGGCACCCACGTGCGCATCGGGGAGATCCTCGTCGGCGCGCTGCTCGCCGTGCTGTCCACGTCGCCGGCATGGGCGACCGCGGCGCGCGCCTCGGCGTGGCTCGCCATCCCCGCCGCGGCGTTCATGACCTGGGCCGCGCTGGGCGCCACCACCGTCGACGCCTGGCTGCCGCGCGGTGGCCTCCTCCTGCACGCCGTCGCCACCTCGGTCGTGATCGCCGCCGCGTCGGCGGGTGTGTGGCGGCGTGTGCTCGGGTGGCGACCCCTCGCCGCCCTCGGCCTGGTGTCGTACGGCGTGTACCTGTACCACTGGCCGATCTACCTGTGGATCACCCCGGCCCGGACGGGCTGGGACCGGTGGCCGACGACCGCGCTGCGAGTCGCGGTCACGCTCACGCTCGCGGTCTCGTCGTACCTGCTGCTCGAGCGCCGCGTGATCGCGCTGCGCCGCCGCCAACGCCGCACGCTGGCCGTCGGCGCGATCGGCCTGGCGGTGGCGGTGGGGGTCGCCAGCGTCGCCGCGCCTCTGGCCTCGGCCGACCAACGGGTGACGATCGAGAGCGGGCTGGTCGCGCCGCCGAGCACCACCGTCGGCGCCCCGACGACCGCGACGACCAGCACCGCCGCGGCGACGACGATCGCCGCGCCGGCTGCCGAGCCCGCCACGCCGTCGGCGCCCGCGCCAGAGCCGACGACGGCTCCCCCGCCACCGACGATCGCCGGGTGGGGCCACCTCGACGGCCCGCCCCTCGACCCGAGCCCACTCGGGCGCCCGCCGGTGATCCTGGTCGTGGGCGACTCGGCGGCCGGCACGCTCGGCTTCGGGCTGCAGCGCGTCTCCACGGCGACCGGCTCCGCCGTCGTGTACACCGCGACCGAGCACGGCTGCCCGGTCGGCGACCCTGCCGAGCTGCGCTGGAACGACGACGTCGAGTTCACACCCGACCGCGGCTGCACTGCGTGGCGGGACGGTGGCGGCGACATCGTCGAGTTCGTCCACCCCGACCTCGTCGTGTCGCTGGTCAGCATCTGGGAGGTCGTCGACCGCAAGCTGGCGGCCGGCGGCGCGTGGGTGTCGATCGGCGATCCGGACGTGGACGACGCGCTCCGGGCCGACCTGGCGACGTTCGCCGACACCTTCGCCCCGCCCGGGACCCGCCTCGTGTGGTTGCTCCCCCCGCCGCTGCACAACTCGATCTACGCCAACCTGCCCGGGCCCCTGCCCGAGGAGGATCCTGCGCGGCTGGCAGCGCTCGACACCATCGTGCGCTCGGTCCTCGACGGGCGGCCGGACACGTTCACCTACGACCTGCCGGCCGAGCTCGGCGACCGCTACGGCGATCCCGCAGCGCTGGACAACCGGGTCGACGGCTTCCACTGGAGCGACGCCGGCGCGGACCGCGAGGCGGCGTGGTTGCTGCCACTGCTCGTCGCCGTCGCCGACGGCGGCGCCTGATCAGGCTCGGTGGCGCAGGGCACGCGCTCGATCCCGCAGCCCCCACCCGGTGACCCGCAGCATCGACTCGGCGATGATCCGACCAGACATCTTGGACACCCCGTAGCGCCGGTCGACGAACGTGATCGGCACCTCGCTCAACGTGCAGCCGCGCAACGTCAAGCGGCGCACCAGCTCGGTCAGGAACGCGTAGCCTTCGGCCTCGGTGGTCCCCGGCTCGATCGCGGCCAGGGCCCCTGCTCGATAGGCACGAAAGCCCGACGTCGCGTCGCTCACGTCCAGGCCGAGCAGCCCGCACGTGTAGCGGTTGCCCCACTTCGAGAGCAGGCGCCGGTGCACCGGCCAGTTCGGCGTGCCGCCGCCCGGCACGTACCGCGACCCGATCACCGCGTCGGATGCCTCGAGCCCGGCGAGTAGGACGGGGATCAGCGCCGGATCGTGCGAGAAGTCGGCGTCCATCGAGACGATGGCCTCGTACCCCTCGTCGATCGCCACCTGGAAGCCGTGCCGGTAGGCCGAACCCAGCCCGGCCTTGCCGGGACGGTGTAGCACCTTGATCCCGCCGACGTCGGCCGCCGCGGTCTCGGCGAGCGCCGCCGTGCCATCCGGGCTGTTGTCATCGACCACGAGCACGTCGGCGTCGGGGGCGGCGGCGCGGATCGCGGCGAGGAGCGGCGTGATGTTCGCCGCCTCCTGGTAGGTGGGGATGACCACGAGCGTCCGCATGCGAGGGCCGAGCCTAGGGGTACAGGGGCGCGCCGGGCGGTACCACGAACACCGCGATCGGCTCGCGCAGCGCGTCGTACTCGTCGGCGATCTCACGCACGTCGTCGGGCACGAACCCGATGTCGAGCACGAGTGGGGCAAGCCCGTACTGGGTGTCGATGGCCGAGATCAGCTCGGCGCGACCGATCTCGCTCAGACGCTGCTCCAGCTCGGCGCGCAGCCGCGCCGACTCCGCCTGCTCCTCCGGGGTCCGCTGGTCGTAGTAGCCGAGCTGGATGGCGTCCGGGCGCTGGGCGAAGTCCGCGATCGAGCGGTCGCCCGTGACGACCCACAACACATCGGTCGCGGTGTCCTCCGGCATCACCCGGTGCGGCAGGGCGGCCGCCGAGCCCCAGGGGTCGACCCCGACGGTGAACCCGTCGCGCTCCAGCTCGAGCAGCACGCCGTAGCCGACGCCGCCGAGCGACATCGGATCGTGCCAGCGCACGAGGTAGCGGCCGGCCGGGTCGAGCTGGTCGGCGACGGTCGGGGTGACGCCCCCGACGAGGCGCGAGTCACGCCGAGTCGGCACCTCAGCCGTCGCATCGTTCACCGTCAGTGCGACGCCCGCGGCCACGACGGTCAGGGTGGCCAGGCCGAGCAGCACCGGCTGCGCCCGCCGCCACCTGATGTCGCGCGGTGCAGCGAGCTGCAGCTCCCGCCACGCGGTGGTCACGATCGCGGCGGCGGCGGCTGCCGAGATCATCCAGATCCAGCGGTAGACGTAGTCGTAGAAGTCACCGAACACCCGTGAGATCGAGACGAGGCCGATCAGCGCAGCGGCGGTGACGACGGCGTGCAACGCGACCATCGAGCGCCGACCACGGCGGATGCTGAGCACGAACGAGCCGGCGAACAACGCGACCATCAGGACGAACCCGACCCAGCTCGGCGCGGTCGTCGGTTGGCGCGGGCCGAGGGTCCACCCGCCGAGCACGTTGAACTCCCCGGCGAACGCCTTGAACCCCGCCCAGAGACCGACGGCGGGGTCGGCAGGCTGGCTGAAGTGGTCCCAGAGGATCCGCAGGTTCCCCGGATCGCGGCGCAGCTGGTCGACGATCGGCGGGATCCAGATCAGCACCAGTGCGGCGGCCGACCAGCCGATCCATCGCCACGTCCCGGTCGATCCCGCACGGCCGCTGTGGCGGCTGCGCCACCAGCGCAGGAGCACGAGCACGAGCACCCCACCGAGCAGTCCACCGACGAGCAGGGCGTAGCCGGCGTGGCACTGCACGCAGTAGCTGCCGATCAGCACCGCCCACGGCGCGTACGCCAGCCGCCCTTCGACCACGCGGGTGACGAGCAGCAGGAACACGAGGAACGGCACGATCGCCGCCCACGGGTTCCACGGTTGCACCAGGAACTGCGGGCCGGCGGCGCGCAGGGCGATCACGATCGCGCCGAACATCGCGATCGCGAGGGCGGCGCCCCCGATCCGGCGGGCGAGCCACACCGCGGCGACGACCGACGCCGTGTGCAGCACCACCATCGCCACCATCAGGCCGTAGGCCGACCGGCCGAACGCGAGATACGTCGGCAGCAGCGCCAGCCACATGGCCGGACCCGGGTGCGAACCCTGCTGTTCGAGCGTGCCGATTCGTCCGGCCGCCCCGACCAGCGGCGGGTGGCGGAAGAAGCCGCGCACGTGCAGCTCGGCCTGGGCCAGGTCGCCCGTCGGGAACCACCGCTCGCGATGCACGGCAACGAGCAGGGCCATGAGCGGTACGGCGAGCGTGACGCAGATCCAGACCGGTCGGCGGCGAACCACCGCGCCGAGACGGCTCACGGGATCACGCCGGCGAGCGTGCGGGCCAGGCGCTCGCCGCCGGCCGGGGTCAGCGCACCGGTGGTGTCGCGGATCTCGACCTGGCCGTCGGGGTCGCAGTCGTCCCACCACTGGCACCCGATCCGCGTCGGTGGCGGACCGTCGGCGCTCGCCGCGCCAAGGAGCCGTGTCGGGTCGGCGACCTCGATGCCGGCCGCCCCGATGACAGCGGGCACGGCGGGATCGTTGCGCCCGGGTTGGACGAGTGCGATGAGGCGGCGCGGGCCGGCCGCGCCACGGACCTCGGCCCACAGCGCCGTCCCGCACGCCGCGGGATCGGACGTGCTGACGACGACGATCGCGGGGTCGTCGTCGTCGATCCGGTCGGCGATCTGCTGCGCCGAGGTGCACGGATCCGCCTCCCACAGCTCGACGCTCATGCCCAGCTCGCGGATGCGGCGCTGGAGGGGCTCGGAGGCCTCGCTGACCTGGCCGTCGCCGACGATCAGGACGTCCAGCCGATCCGGGTCGCGAGCGATTGCCGGCCACGCCCACCACCCCACCACCAGCAATACGGCGGCACCCGCGGCGATCAGCCGAATCCTCGCTGGCATGACCGCACGAGGGTACCCGGTCGAGGGGGGTGGTGGCCCGGTTCCCCGACACCGGGATCCGGCTCTGCAGGCGGTCCCTGGCGGTAGCGTTGCGCCCTCGTGGCCGTGGGGACTCTGACCGCCGAAGACGTCGCCGCCGACGCTCCCCCGCCGCCGTCGCCGACCACACCACCGGCGGTGGTCGCGGCAGCGCTCGCCGTGTGCGGTGTCCTGATCGGGACGCACATGGTCGCGCTCGCGACCGGCCGCCTGGACGGTCAGTGGTACTCGGGGATCGTCGCCCGCTTCTCGCTCGCCTGGGCCGTGCTCGGCGCCCTCGGCGTGTGGCTGGCTGCGATGTACGCGCCGACACGGCTCACGCGTCCGGGATTGCTCCGCTGGTGGTGGCTGCTCGCTCGCGTGGTGTACCCGGCGTGGTGGCTGGCGCTGTTCGCCAGCCTGGCCGTGACCCACACGCGCGCCGGCCCTCGGCAGCTCGCTGCCTGGGCGCTGCTGTTCCGCCACCCCGGCTCGCAGGGGCCGCCACCGGCACTCTCGGTGGGCTGGCTGCTGGCCGTCGTCGTGCCTGCAGCAGCGCTGATCCCCCTGTGGAGGCACGTCACCGCTCAGCGACCGCTGCGCCAGCAGCTCGTCGCGCTCGCCGGGCTCGCTGCCGTCGGATGGATCGTACGCATCGCGGTGGTCGCGACCGGCAACACGTCCCGGTCGTTCTTCGGCCCGCTGTCGGTGCTGCCCAGCCAGCTCGACGTGGTCGCGATCGGGATCGCCGCGACGCTCGTTCCCTCGCTGCCGCTGCGGTGGCGACAGGGCGCGATGGCAGGGGCAGCCATCTCGTTCTGTCTCGCGGTCATCGTCCTCGACATCCACCTGGGCGCCGAGCGCTTCATCCTGCTCGACGCCGCGTTCGGCGCGCTGTGCGCCGCCGGTGTCGTCGCTGCGATGTCCGGCGGCTCGTGGAGACGCTTCCACCGCTCGCGGCTCGCGCCGTGGCTGGTCGTCGGGTGTGGCGGCGTGCTGTGGTTCGAGCCGGTGCTGGCGCAGCTCGCCCGCCACCACCCCGAGCGCTACACGCCGGGGTCCGGGGTCGGGCAGCTGACCGGGCCGATCGCGCCGGTGTTGCTGTGGACGCTGCTGATCGGTTCGACCGCGGCGGTTGCAGTGTTCGTCGTCGTCCTGGCGCCGCTGGTCTGGGGCTGGCGCCGGCTGCCATCGGCGCTGCCCGCGCCGTGGTCGCTGGCCGTCGGCGGGATCGTGTCGGGGGCGTTTGTCTGGCGGGTCGTCACGCTGTTCACGGTGGCGCCCGAGCGCACCGACGGGGGCGACCCGCTCTTCTACCACACGTCGGCGAACGTGATCGCCCAAGGGCGCGGGTACATCGAGCCGCTGAACTGGATCGCCTACGGGCACCGCCTGCCGAGCGCGCTGCACGGCCCGCTGTTCCCGACCTACCTGGCGTTCTTCGCCCGCCTCGGTGGCACGACGTACCTCGACAACAAGCTCGCCTCGTGCATCATCGGTGCCGGCACCGTGCTGCTGTGCGCGTTCATCGGCCGGCGGATCGGCGGACCGAAGGCCGGCATCGCCGCCGCGATCCTCGCCGCCGTCTACCCGAACCTGTGGCTGATCGACGGGGTCCTGTTCCCCGAAGGCCTGATGACGTTCGCCTACGGGCTGGTCGTGATCGTGTCCTACCGCTGGCGCGACGACCACCGGGCGTGGGCCGCCGCCGGCATCGGCGCAACGATCGCGCTGGTCGCGCTCACCCGCGGCGAGGGCCTGTTCCTCGGTCTGTTCCTGGCGCCGCCACTGATGCTGCTCGACAAGGCGGTACCGCTGGCCAAACGGTGGAAGCACCTGGTGCTGGCGGGCGCGACATGCCTCGCTGTGCTCGCGCCCTGGAGCATCTACAACGCGTCCCGGTTCGAGAAGTTCGTGCCGCTCAGCACGAACGGCAGCGAGCTGCTCGCGTACGCGAACTGCGACACCGTGTACAGCGGCAAGTTCCTCGGCTTCTGGGACTTCGGGTGCCAGACGCGCATGCGCGAGGAGCGCATCGCCCAGGGCCTGCCGGCCGATCCCCCCGGTGACGAGTCGGTGATGACGTCGTACTGGCGCGACCAAGGCATCGAGTACGCGCTCGACCACAAGTCCGAACTGCCCAAGGTGCTCGCCGCACGCGTGCTGCGGCAGTGGGACCTCTACCGGCCGTGGCAGAACACCGAGTTCGCGCCGATCGAGGGTCGCAGCGAGCGCGCCGCGCAGCTCGGGTTCCTGATGTACGCGGCGATGGTGCCGTTGGCGATCTACGGCGGAGTGCTCGTCCACCGCCGGGGCGTCACGCTGATCCCGCTGATCGCCCAGGTGTTCGCGGTCACACTCACCGCGGCCTACGCGTACGCGACGACGAGGTTCCGCGCGCCCGCGGAGCTCGTGCTGTGCGTGCTGGCCGGCGTCGGGGTCGTTCCACTTGCAACGACTATCCGAAGACGGCTCGCGCCGACCTCGGTCGCCGAGCCGGGTGACGATCCGTCGGCGTTCGTGATGGGCGGGCGTCTCCGCTTCGGCCCGTTGCGCTCGTGGTGGGCCGCGCTGTGCGTCGCCGTCGTCGTCGCCCTCCCGTTGCGCGGCCTCTACCGCACCCCTGGCTCGACGATGGAGGAGGGCTTCATGCTCACCTTCCCCGAGCGCGTCCTGAAGGGCGCGGTGCCCAACGTCGACTTCCTGCATCTCTATGGCCCGACGTCACTCGACGTCCTGGCCGGGGCGTACCAGGTGTTCGGCGTGCGGCTGCACACCGAGCGGACGATCGGCCTGTTGCAGGAGATCGCCCTGATCGCCGCGATCTACGTGCTGGCGAGGGCGTGGGGCAAGCTCGCCGCGGCCGGCTGCGCGATCCTCAGCACGTTCATGGTGATGACGCCGATCGGGCTGTCGGCGCTGGCCTGGACGGGCGGTGTCGCGCTCGGACTGTGGTCGGTGATCGCCGGGCTGCGCGCCGTGTCCACCGGCAGCAGGCGATGGTGGATCGCCGCCGGCGCGCTTGCCGGACTCGCGCTCGGCTACCGGCCCGACCTGGCGATCGCGCTCGGGCTCGTGCTGATCCTGTGGTGGCGGCGGTCGACGCTGCGGGCCGTCGGCCAGTGGTCGATCGGGCTCGCGATCGGGTTGATCCCCGTGTTCGTGCACCTCGTGCGCGCCGGCATCGGGCCGTCGTGGGACGGGATGATCATGGACCCGGTGTTCCACCTCCGTGCCGGGCGCTCGCTGCCCCGGCCGCCGTCGTGGGACCACTTCGACGGCGCGCTCCAGGTGATCGCCGACAAGATCCCGCCGGCGTGGCCACTGCCGTCGCCGAGCGGGCCGCAGCAGCTGTTCATCTGGTTCTTCCTGCTGCCGATCGTCGCCCTCGGCGTGCTCGCCGTCGGCGTGTGGCGTCGCCGCGGCCGCCCGAACCAGCAGGCGCTGGTGCTGCTCGCCGCCGGTCTGTTCGGCGCCGGCCTGCTGCCCCAGGCGTTCCAGCGCCCGGACTCGGCGCACTTCAACTGGGTCAGCTGCGTGTCGTTCGCGATCGCACCGCTGGCGATCGCCGAGATCCTCGGTGTGATCCGCAGCCACTGGCAGCCGCGGGTGCGCGTCGGCGTCGGTCTCGGCGCGATGTTCGCCCTGCTCGTCGCGATCCTGCCCTTCTACACGGTGCGGATCTACGCCCTCCACGTACGCCAGACGATCGGCCAGCTGCCGCCCGGCCTCGAGGTCCGCAACGGCGACCGCGTCTTCTACCTCGGCGACTACCGGCCCTGGCTGGCCGCGAAGGAGATCACCGCCGACCTGCAGGCGATGGCCCAGCCCGGCGAGCGGTTGCTGGTCGGCCCGGTCGACCTGCGGATGACGCCCTACAGCGACGCGTTCTTCTACCACCTGTTCCCGCAGCTCACCCCGTCGACGTTCTACATCGAGATGGATCCGGGTGTCGCCAACGCCGACGACTCGCGCCTCGCCGAGGACGTGGCCAGCGCCGACTGGCTGATCCTCACCCGCTACTGGTCCGGCTGGATCGAGCCGAACACGTCCACCCACTTCGGCCCCGACCTGCCCAACCAGATCGTCGAGGACCAGTTCTGCCTCGTCGGCAGCTACGAGCACGACGTCGCCCGGCTCTACCGGCGCTGCGACGGTGGCGGTGCCCCCGGCCCCTACGACGGCCCCTACGAACCCGACTGGGACTATGCCGTCGAGGTCGGCCTCGACATCCCTCCGCGCTGACCCACCCCCACCTCGAGTGTTCAGCGGAAGTCGCGGCTGGCGTGGAGGGTGCTGGCGGGCAGAGCGAGCGGGGCGAGGTGATCGGCGACGACGTTGATCACGCCCTCGCTGCGCTCGATCCGACCGCGGATCGTCATCGCCGGTGCCTCGCGCGCCACACGGCGGAACCGTGACCAGCAGCCCTTCGACACGACGACGTTGATCAGGCCGGTCTCGTCCTCCAGGTTCAAGAACGTCGTGCCCTGGGCGGTCATCGGCCGCTGGCGGTGGGTCACCACGCCGGCGACGAGCACCCGCGACCCCGGCTCGACCTCCCACAGCCCGGCGGAGGTGACGACCCCCAGCTTGTCGAGCTCGACCCGTAGGAAGCTGGTCGGGTGCCCGTCGGGCGACACGCCGGTGGCCCAGAGGTCCGACACCGCCTCCTCCACCGGCGTCATCCCCGGCAGGTGCGGCGCCCGGTCGCCGGTCACGATCCCGGCAAGGCGGCCCGGGCGCGACTGGTCGACCGCGCCGACCGCCCACAGCGCCCGGCGCCGCTCCAGGCCGAAGCACTCGCCGAACGCGCCGGCGACCGCCAGCGCCTCGAGCTGGGCCAGGGTGAGCGCCGGCACCCGGCGGACGAGATCCTCGAGCCCGGTGTAGTGCCCGTCGGCGATCCGTTCGGCCTCGATCCGCCCGGCCAGCTCGGTGCCGATGCCGCGCACCGACCCGATGCCGAGCCGCACGGCGACGTCGCCGGTGGAGCCCGGGCAGGGCTGCAGCGTGGCCAGCGCGAGCGACGCGTTCAGATCGGGCGTGTGCACCACCACCCCGTGGCGGCGGGCGTCGCGCACACGCTCGTGCGCGACG
>CAZMGD010000018.1:50277-51024 GCA_964565705.1 uncultured Ilumatobacteraceae bacterium
CGCGGCATCCGAGTGTCTCCTGTGGGTCCCCCCCGCACGAAGCACTCCGATGCAGCGAAACACTCGGATGGTTCCAGGGTGGCGGCGGCGGCCGAGGCGTTGAGGTCAGGGGTGCGGACGGTCACGCCGTGGCGGCGGGCGTCGCGCACGAGCGTGTGCGGGCTCCAGAACCCCATCGGCTGGGCGTTGAGCAGCGCCGCGCAGAACGCTGCCGGCTCGTGGAACTTGAGGTACGCCGACGCGTACACGAGGTAGGCGAACGACACCGAGTGCGATTCGGGGAAGCCGTAGTTGGCGAACGACCGCATCTTCACGTACAGGTCGTCGGCCACGTCGCCGGTGATGTCCCGTTCGGCCATCCCGGCGTACAGCCGCGCCTTGAGCCGCTCCATCCGCGCCGCCGATCGCTTCGAGCCCATCGCCTGACGCAGCTCGTCGGCCTCCGCCGGCGTGAACCCGGCGAGGTCGATCGCCAGCTGCATCAACTGCTCCTGGAACAGCGGCACGCCGAGCGTGCGCGCCAGGCACCGCTCGGCGAGTGGGTGCGGGTAGGTGACCGGCTCCTGCCCGTTGCGGCGGCGGATGTAGGGGTGCACCGAGCCGCCCTGGATCGGGCCGGGGCGGATCAGCGCGACCTCGACCACGAGGTCGTAGAACACCCGCGGCTTGAGGCGCGGCAGCGTCGCCATCTGGGCCCGGCTCTCGACCTGGAACACCCCGACGGTGTCGGCGCGGCAGAGCATGTCG
>CAZMGD010000019.1:0-18390 GCA_964565705.1 uncultured Ilumatobacteraceae bacterium
CTACCGGGTGATGGGGTTGCAGGGCGTCGAGCTGATCCTGTGCGGCTACAACACCCCGATCCACTACGTGCCCGACCCGAGCCAGGACATCCTCCAGGGGTTCCACAACGCGCTGGTGATGCAAGCCGGCGCCTACCAGAACGGCACCTGGGTGGTCGGCGTGGCCAAGGGTGGCATCGAGGAGGGCGTCGACTCGCTCGGCCAGACGTGCATCGTCGCCCCGAGCGGCCAGATCGTCGCCCAGGCGTTCACGACCGGCGACGAGCTGCTCGTCGCCCGCTGCGATCTCGACTGGTGCCAGCGCTACCAGGGCACGCTGTTCGACTTCGAGCGCTACCGCCGTCCCGAGGTCTACGGGCGCATCACGTCCCAGCGCGGCGTGGAGCGGCCCGGTTAGCGTGGGCGCATGCCCCTCTTCGAACGTCCGGACGACGACACGCCGCTGACCCTCGTCGCGATCCAGTTCAGCGACGTGTTCCGGGCCCAGGAGTTCCTGACCGCGGCGACGCGCCTCGCCGCCAACGGTCACCTGACGCTGAAGGACGCCGTGTTCGTGGCGTCCGACGACGAGGGCAAGACCGTCGTGCGCGAGACCATGGACCCGACACCCGGGCGCTCCGCGCTCGGCGGCGCGATGTGGACCAGCCTGTTCGGCCTGCTGCTCGCCGGACCGATCGGGTGGATCGGTGGCCTCGCCCTCGGCGCCGGCACCGGCGCGGTCACCGCGAAGCTGGTGGACCTCGGCATCCCCGACGAGTGGGTCGACTGGTTCCGCCAGGCCGTGCACCCGGGCACCGTGATCCTCGCCCTGCTCGTCACGCACCTCGAGGAAGACGCGCTCGTCGCCGAGACCGAGCGCTTCAGCGGCGCCCACCTCGTCTACACCAACATCGACGCCGTCGGCATGCAGCGCCTGGAGGAAGCGCTCGGCGAGCAGCCCGTTCCCGAGGACGCGGCACCGGTGGACGCCCCGCCCACGCTGTGAACAGCGCGTGACGCGATCGCGCAACCCCTCGCGGCCAGGCCACTGATTTGACAGAATGTCAAACGTGACCATCGAACTCGTCGTCAACGGCACCCCGGTGTCGGTGCGCGCCGACCACCCGCACCTGCTCGCCGCGCTGCGCGAGGAGCTCGACGTCACCTCGCCCAAGGACGGCTGCTCGCCGTCGGGTCAATGCGGCTGCTGCACCGTGCTCGTCGACGGCAAGGCCGTGGTGAGCTGCAACCTGCCGCTCGCGCGCGTCGCCGGAAAGTCGGTGGTCACGCTGGAAGGCATGCCCCAGGACGAGCGCGATCGCTACGCCAACGCATTCGCCGCGTGCGGCGGCCTGCAGTGCGGGTTCTGCATCCCCGGCATCGTGGTGCGGGCCAAGGCCCAGGTCGACAAGAAGGGCGCCGACCTCGATCGCGCTGACATGGCCAAGCACCTCGGTGCTCACCTGTGCCGGTGCACCGGCTACGTCAAGGTGCTGGACGCGATCGAGGCGGTCGCCCAGGGCAAGGAGCTGGTGCCCGAGGCGCCCGGCGGCGTCGGCAGCCGCGGTGTCAAGTACGAGGCAACCGAGCTCGCGCTCGGCGACCGCGGCTACATCGACGACATCCGCATCCCCGGCATGCTCCACGCCGCGCTGCACCTCACCGAGCACGCTCGGGCGGAGGTCGTGTCGATCGACCCCACCGCCGCGCTCGCCGCGCCCGGCGTCGTCGCCGTCTTCACCGCCGCGGACGTCCCCGGCGAGCTGCGCGTCGGCATCATCCACAAGGACTGGCCGGTGATGATCCCCGAGGGCGGGTTCACCAGCTACGCCGGCGACGTGCTCGCCGTCGTCGTCGCCGAGACCAAGCAGCAGGCCCGTGCCGCGGCGTCCTTGGTCGCGATCGAGTACCGACCGCTGCGCCCGATCACCGATCCGCGCGCCGCGGTCGACCCCGCCCGTGACGGCGGCGAGATCGCCGTGTGGGGCACCGACACCAACGTGCTGAGCACGAGCGAGTACCGCCGCGGCGACGTCGACGCCGCGCTCGCCGCCAGCACTCACGTCGTCCACGAGACGTTCCGCACCCAGCGCATCGAGCACGCGTTCCTCGAGCCCGAGAGCACCGTGGCCGTGCCCGACACAGCGGCCGGCACGCTGCACGTCTACAGCGGCGGCCAAGGCATCTGGGACGATCGCAACGACGTGGCCAGCGTGCTTGGCCTCACCACCGAGCAGGTCACGGTCACCCTCGTCACCAACGGCGGCGCGTTCGGCGGCAAGGAGGACATGAGCAACCAGGCCCACGCCGCGCTCGCCGCATGGTTGCTGCAGCGGCCGGTCAAGTGCACGTTGTCGCGCGAGGAGAGCTTCCGCATCCACGCCAAGCGTCATCCGATCGAGATGGACTACACGATCGGCTGCGACGCCGGGGGGAAGCTCACCGCGCTGAAGGTCCGCTCGATCGGCGACAGCGGCGCCTACGCCAGCGTCGGCATGAAGGTGCTGGAGCGGATGGCCGGGCACGCCAGCGGGCCGTACCACCTGCCGGCGATCGACGTCGTCGCCGTCGCCGCCCGCACGAACAACCCGGTGTGCGGCGCGTTCCGCGGCTTCGGCGCCAACCAGGCCCAGTTCGCGATGGAGGGCTGCCTCGACCGCCTCGCCGACCAGGCCGGCATCACCGGCTGGGAGATCCGCAAGCGCAACGTGATCAAGCCCGGCATGGTGTGGGGACCTGGCCAGATCATGGACGACGGCTGCCTCGGCGCCGAGCTGTGCCTCGACGAGGTCAAGGCCGCCTACGACGCGTTCAGCGCCGAGGGCCACGCGGTCGGCGTCGGGCTCGGCCTGAAGAACAGCGGCCTCGGCAACGGCTTCAAGGAGATCACGAAGGCGGTCGTCCGCTTCCGCGACGACGGTCGGGTCGAGGTGCGCCACGGCTGGACCGAGATGGGCCAGGGCGTCAACAACGTCGCCCTCCAGGTCGCTGTGGAGGAGCTCGGCCTCGACCCGGACACGGTCGACGTGATCGTCGACACCACCCGCGAGCTCGGCCTCGGCCAGACCACCGGTTCCCGCGGCACGGTGATGGGGGCCGGCGCCGTGCGCGACGCGTGCGCCACGGCGATCGCCGGCGGCCGCGAGATCGGCGTCGACTACGAAGGCGAGTACCGGGTCGACTGGACCGTCAAGCTCGGCACCCCCGGCGTCGAGCACCCGGTCATCCACTCGACGTTCGGGTACGCGGCGCAGCTCGTCGTGATGGACCGCGAGTCCGGCGCGATCGAGCGGGTGCTGGCCGCCCACGACGTCGGGCGGGCGGTGAACCCGATGCTGTGCGAGGGCCAGATCGAGGGCGCGGTGCACATGGGCCTGGGCTACGCGCTCACCGAGGACTTCCCGTCCGATCCGGACACCGGCTTCCCGACGTCCTCCACGCTGCGCCAGCTCGGCATCCTCCGCCCGAAGGACGTCCCGCCGATCGACGTCGTGCTCGTCGAGTCGCCACAGCCGAACAGCCCGTACGGGATCAAGGGCGTCGGTGAGATCGGCCTCGTCCCGACCGCCGGCGCGGTCGCCGCCGCCCTCCACGCGATGGACGGCGAGTGGCGCTCGACCCTCCCGATGCGCCGCTCCGCCAGCGACGACTGACGCGCGGCGATGAGCGCGGTGACGCCAGGGCTCGTCTGCGGGCACCACCACCTCTACTCGGCGCTCGCTCGTGGCATGCCGGCGCCGCCCACGCAGCCGCACGACTTCCGCTCGATCCTGGAGCAGGTCTGGTGGCGGCTGGACGCCGCGCTCGACCTCGACATGCTCCACGCCTCGGCGCTGCTCGGGGCGACCGAGGCCCTGCTGTGCGGCACGACCGGCATCGTCGACCACCACGAGAGCCCGAACGCGATCGAGGGCAGCCTCGACGTGATCGCCACTGCGTGCGCCGAGGTCGGCGTCCGGGCGGTGTGCGCCTACGGCGTGACCGACCGTCACGGCGCCGACGGTGCGCGCCGCGGGCTGGCCGAGAACGAGCGCTTCCTGCGTGGCGGTGGACGAGGGTTGGTCGGTGTGCACGCCGCGTTCACGTGCACCGACGAGACGCTGGATGCAGCGGCGGGCCTCGCCGCGGACCTCGGTGTCGGCGTGCACATCCACGTCGCCGAGGGCCTTGACGACATGGCCGCCGGCGACCGTCTGGAACGCCTCGCCGCGGACGACTGGCTGATCGTGCACTGCGTGCACCTCGACCGCGACCTGCCGGGCACGATCGCCCACAACCCGCGCAGCAACATGAACAACGCGGTCGGCTACGCCGCGCCGGCCCAACGGCCCAACCCCGTCGTGCTCGGCACCGACGGGATCGGTGCCGACATGCTGGAGGAGTTCCGTCTCGCCTACGTCGCCCACCGGGCCGACGACGTGGCCGCGTCGCCGGACTCGGCGTGGAGCTGGCTGCAGGAGGGCTACCGGTTCGTACCCGAGGCCGCCGACGATCGGGTGACGTGGAGCTACGACCATGCCGACTCACCGTGGCACGTCGCGTTCACCCCGGGCATCCGCGCGACCCGTGTGGTCAGCGCCGACGGCGAGGTGCTCGTCGATGACGGACGCCCGACGCGGGTGGACATCACCGAGGTCCGGGCCAAGGCCACCGAACAGGCCGACCGCCTGTTCGCCCGGCTCGCCGGCTGATCAGATGCCGAGATCGGCGTCGCGGAGTGCGGCGACGGCTTCGGTGTCGCCGGTGATCGCCACCTTCGCGTGCTTGCCCCGCCCGGCGAGGTAGAGGGCGATCTCCAGCGGCTCGCCGGCGATGCGCGCGGCCGGTTCCTGACCGCTCACGATCGTCGTTCCGTCCGGGCGGGCGAGGACGAGACCCACCTTCTTGGGACGGCCGGGCACGAACCGGACCGTGCGCTTGAGCTGCTTCCACAGCGCGTCCTGGAGGTCGGGCCGGTCAGGGCGCGGGCCCATGCCGTTCGCCCGGCGGAGGTCCTCGTGGTGCACGGCGTACTCGTTGAGGTTGATCAAGCCTGACAGCGGCCGCAGCGGCAGCGGCGGGCCGGAGCGCACCTTGGCGACCACCGCCTCGAACCCGTCGCTACCCGCTCGGGCCTGCGCCGCGACGGTCTGGCGCCCCAGCGCGCTGATCCGGTCACCGAGCAGGATGCCAGGCGCCCCGCGGACGCTGCGCTCGCGCACGACGAGGTGGGTGGCGAGATCCATCGCCGACCAGCCCTCGCAGAGCGTGGGGGCCTCGGGCCCGAGCTCCAAGAACAGGTCGCACAGCTCGGTGCGCTCGCGGCGGTCCAAGGCTTCGGGCACGCGCTTGACGGTACCGTCTGTGAGTACATTCCGAGCATGGATCATCCCGTCGCGCTGTACCTGCAGGACGCCCATCCGATCCGCGACGGGATGGCCTACAGCCAATACGCCGAGGACCGGGGCTTCGACGCCGTGTGGCAGGCCGAGAGCCGCCTCGTCCGCGAGGCAACCGTGCCGATGGCTGCATTTGCAAGCGTCACCGAGCGGATCAAGGTCGGTTCCGGTGTCGTCGACTGCTGGAGCCGCAACCCGGCGCGGCTGGCGGCGACGTTCTCCACGCTCGACGACCTCGCGCCGGGCCGGGTGATCCTCGGGATCGGCGCCTGGTGGGATCCGCTTGCCGCCAAGGTCGGCATCGCCCGCCACCGGCCGCTCGGCGCGATGCGCGAGATCGTCACCGTCGTGCGCGCCCTGCTGCAGAACGAGACCGTGACGTTCGACGGTCAGCACGTGCACCTCGACGGCGTCGAGTTGGACTACGTCTACCAGGAACGTCGACCCAAGGACGTCCCGATCTACATCGGGGCCACGGGGATGAAGATGATGGAGCTGACCGGCGAGATCGCCGACGGCGTCGTGCTCAACTACCTCGTCTCGCCCGACTACAACGACCGAGCCCTCGACGCCCTGGCGACCGGTGCCGACCGGGCAGGCCGCAGCATCGACGACCTCGACCGGCCGCAGCTCGTCGTGTGCAGCGTCCACGAGGATCGCCAGACAGCGCTCGACATGGCTCGGCTGATGGTGACCCAGTACCTCGGGCAGCAGCCGCACATCATGAAGGCGTCGGGGGTGCCTCAGAGCCTGCTCGACCGCGTGGGCGAAGTGCTGACGTGGCCGGCCACGCACGAGCAGGTGGAGGCGGCGAGCGAGCTCGTACCCGACGAGATCGTGCAGATGCTGACCGCGAGCGGCACGCCGGCCGAGGCGCGCGAGCGGGTGCGGCACTACGTCGACCACGGGTGCACCTGCCCGATCCTCTACCCGCTCGGCGACGTGCACGCGATGATCGACGCGTTCACTGTGAACGCTGCGTGACGTGCGACTCCCCAGCCTGAACGGTTTGTAAAGTCACGCCCGTGCCGATCGCCGTCCCGACCGACCTCGACGACGTGCTGTCCCGGCTCGCGTCGACGCCGGATGCGCTGCTGCTCCAGGGCGGCACCGATCTCATGGTCGAGATCAACATGCACCACCGCCAGCCGCCGGCGTCGGTGATCGCCCTCCGCCGCGTCGGCGCCCTGCGCACGTGGCACCATGACCCGCACCGGGGCGACCACGACGACGGCGTGGTGACCATCGGTGCCGGCGTCGCGTACGCCGAGATGGAACGGGCGCCGCTCGCCGACCTGCTGCCGGCCCTCGCCGAGGCCGCTCGCACCGTCGGCTCGCCCCAGATCCGCGCCGCCGGCACGCTCGGCGGCAACCTCGGCACCTGCTCCCCCGCCGGTGACGGCCTCCCGGTCCTGTTCGCGCTCGATGCCGTGGTGCACCTTCGACGCGCCGGGTCGCAGCGCGACGTGCCGATCCACGACTTCATGGTCGGCGTGAAGCGCAACGTGTTGGAACCGGGCGAACTGATCACCGGGGTGACCGTGCCGGTGCTCCAGGGGTGGCAGGGGTACTCGAAGGTCGGCGTGCGCAACGCGATGGTGATCGCGACCGCGTCGGCGTGCCTCGCCGCCGACCCGGAGCGCGACGAGGTGCGCCTCGCGCTCGGCGCTGTCGGGCCGACGATCATCCGCTGCCGTGAGGCCGAGGCATGGCTCGCGTCGGAGGTCGATCTCGGTCGCGACGAGCCCGACATCGGCGACGCCGTCGCCGCCGAGTTCGGCCGCCGCGCTGCGGCCGAGGCCCGCCCGATCGACGACCACCGGTCCACTGCCGCCTACCGCCGGCACGCGGTCGGCGTGCTCGCGACACGCCTCCTGAAGCGGGCGTTCGCATGAGCGGGCCCGGCGCCGAGCTGTACACGCTGACGGTCAACGGCGAGCGCCACGAGGTCCGCGACGCGTGGCTGGGCGAGAGCCTGCTGTACGTGCTGCGTGAGCGCCTCGGCCTACCGGGCGCCAAGGGCGCGTGCGAGCAGGGCGAGTGCGGCAGCTGCACGGTGCTGCTCGACGGTGCGGCCGTGTGCGCCTGCCTGGTGATGGCCGCGTCGGCGGTCGATGCCGAGATCACGACGGTGGAAGGGCTCGCCCCGGATGGCGGGCTCACCGACGTGCAGCAGGCGTTCCTCACCGAGGGTGCCGTGCAGTGCGGATTCTGCACGCCGGGGCTGATCGTCGCCGTGCACCACCTCCTCGCCGACAACCCACGGCCCACCGCGCTGGAGACCAAGGAAGCGCTGTCGGGCAACATCTGCCGCTGCACGGGGTACGGACGGATCTTCGCCGCCGTCGAGTCCGTCGTGCGGGTGAGGACGGGCACCGATGGTTGAGACCGCGACGGGCACCGGTCGCCGCCTGCGGCCAGGCGAGCTGGGCACGAACGCGCCACGGCCCGACGGGGTGCCGAAGGTCCAAGGCCGCTTCGCGTTCAGCAACGACCTCTGGGCAGAGAACATGCTGTGGGGCGCGACCCTGCGCTCGCCGCACCCCTACGCCCGCATCGTCGAGATCGACCTGACCGAGGCATGGAAGGTCAGCGGCGTCGAGACGATCCTCACCGCCGCCGACGTGCCGGGCAAGCCGACCTACGGGTTGATCTCACAGGACCAGCCGGTGCTGGCGAGCGAGTACGTGCGCTACATGGGCGAGCCCGTCGCCGCGGTCGCCGCCGACCACCCCGAGACGTGCCGTCGCGCACTCGCCGCGATCAAGGTCACCTACGAGGTGCTCGACCCATTGACCGACGCGGAGGAGGCGGTCGCCGGCACCCACGACGCGATCCACCCCGACGGCAACATCTTGCGCCACCAGCGGATCGTGCACGGCGATCCGTCGGTCGTCGGCGACGTCGCCGTCGAGGCGACCTACGAGATCGGCATGCAGGACCAGGCGTTCCTGGGCACCGAGGCCGCGCTCGCCGTGCCCGATCCTGGCGCGGCCGGCGTGGAGCTGTACATCGCGACCCAATGGCTGCACGAGGACCGCAAGCAGGTCGCTGCCTGCCTCGGCCTGCCGGAGGCGAAGGTGCGCCTCGTCCTCGGCGGCGTGGGCGGTGCGTTCGGGGCCCGCGAGGACATCAGCCTCCAGGTGCACTGCTGTCTGCTGGCCCTGCGCACCGGGCGGCCGGTGAAGATGCAGTACGGGCGGGAGGAGAGCTTCTTCGGGCACGTGCACCGCCACCCGGCGAAGATCTGGATGCGCCACCACGCGACGGCCGACGGGCGGATCGTGAAGATCGAGGCCCGCTTCGTGTTCGACGGGGGCGCGTACACCAGCACGTCACCCGCCGTGCTGATCAACGGCGTCACCCAGGCCCAGGGCCCCTACCAGTGCCCCAACGCGCTCGTCGAGGGGTGGGCGGCGCGCACGAACAACCCGCCATGCGGCGCGATGCGCGGCTTCGGGGTCGTGCAAGCGTGCTTCGCCCACGAGGGCCAGATGGACCTGCTCGCCGAAGCGTGCGCCCTCTCCCCCGTCGAGATCCGGCTGCACAACGCGATGCGGACCGGCGATCCGCTGATCACGGGGCAGATCGTCGAGAGCGTCGCTCCCGTCGAGCGTTGCATCCGCGAGACCGACGCCCTGCCGATGCCCGACGACCTCCCCGACCGGCCCGACGAGCTGGAGCTGCCGGGCGGATCGGGCCGCACCGCCGACCGCTCGCACATCCGTCGCGGCGTCGGCTTCGCCGTCAGCATCAAGAACCTCATGTACTCCGAGGGCTTCGACGACTACTCGACGGCGCGCTGCCGGCTCTCCGGCGGGGTCGCCACGCTGAAGTTCGCGACCGCCGAGGTCGGCCAGGGCTTCGTGATGCTGGCCCAGCAGATCGCCCGCACGATCCTCGGCGTCGACGAGGTGATCCTCGACACGATCGACACCCAGATCGGATCCGCCGGCAGCACGTCGGCCAGCCGCCAGACTTGGATGTCGGGCGGCGCGGTGGACGCCGCCTGCCGCCAGGTGCGCGAGCGCCTGTTCGAGGCGGTCGGCGCCGCGCACGGGCTCGAGCCGGTGCAGCTGGCGATCGAGGGCACCGACGTGGTCGACACGATCGGCACGCTGCGGATCCCCGTGGCCGAGGCGTCCGAGGGCCTCGACCTGGACGAGACGGTCGAGTACCGCCACGCGCCCACCGAAGACCTCGACGAGGACGGGCAGGGCAACTGCCACGTGGCCTTCGCGTTCGTGGCCCATCGCGCCGTGGTGGACGTCGACCCCGGTCTCGGGCTCGTGAAGGTCGTACAAGTTGCAACTGCACAGGACGTCGGGCGGGCCCTCAACCCGCTGTCGATCCAGGGCCAGATCGAGGGCGGCATCGCCCAGGGGCTCGGCCTGGCGGTGATGGAGGAGATCGTCGTCACCGACGGCCGGGTCCGCAACCCGAGCTTCACCGACTACCTCCTGCCGACCGCGCTCGACGCGCCGGAGGTCGTCTACTCGCTCGTCGAGGAGCCTGACCCGATGGCGCCGCTCGGCGCGAAGGGCGTCGGCGAGCCACCGTGCATCTCGGTCACCCCGGCGATCGCCGCCGCGATCCGCCAGGCGACGGGTCGGCCGATCACGCGGGTGCCGGTGCGTCCCCAGGACATCTGCCTGTAGTCGCGGCAGCGCGATGCTGGGTGGATGGGGTACACCAAGGGCCTGCACGACGTCGGCAACGGTTGCTGGGCCTACCTCCAGCCCGACGGCGGGTGGGGGTGGAGCAACGCCGGCCTGATCGACGGCGACGGGGTCTCCCTGCTCGTCGACACGCTGTTCGACCTGCCGCTGACCCGCGAGATGCTCGACTCGATGCGCGGCGTCACGGCGCGGTCACCGATCGGGACGGCGGTCAATACGCACGCCAACGGCGATCACTGCTACGGCAATGCCGAGCTGGACCGCAGCGTCGAGATCGTGTCGTCGGCCGCCGCCGCGCACGAGATGACCGAGGTGCCCCCGTCGACGCTCGCGGCGATGACCGCGGCCGAGGGCGAGGTCGGCGACCTGTTCCGCCACTTCTTCGGCACGTTCGAGTTCGAGGGCATCGAGCAGGTGCTGCCGACGCGGACGTTCAGCGGGCGGCTCGATCTCGACGTCGGCCACACCCGGGCGGAGCTGGTCGAGGTCGGGCCGGCGCACACCGAGGGCGACCTGCTGGTGTTCGTGCCGGATGCCGGCGTCGTCTACACCGGCGACATCCTGTTCTCGCAGGGAACACCGATCGCCTGGGTGGGCCCGCTGTCCAACTGGGTCGCCGCGTTCGACGTGATCCTGGCGAGCGGGGCCGACATCGTCGTGCCCGGGCACGGTCCGATCGCCGACCGGGCCACCGTCGAGGAGGCCCGGGAGTACCTCGTGTTCGTCGAGACCGAGGCCCGCGAGCGCTTCGACGCCGGCGTGGACGCGTGGGACGCGGCCCGTGACATCGCCCGGCTGCTCGGCACCGGCGGTCGGCACTTCGACCGCTGGGGCGAATCGGCGCGGCTCAGCGTCAACGTCGACACCGCCTACCAGTCGTTCGATCCCGGCCACGTGCGTGCGGGCGCGCTCGATCAGTTCCGCCGGATGGTCTCGATGGAGGGCTGGTGACGCAGAGCACGTTCCATCGGACCGCCAGCGCGTGCTACTATATGTAGTCGTACAAGTATCTCCGCCTGAGCAGGGGGCACCGCCGTGACCGAGAACGCCGTCGCCAAGGAACTGGGCTACCGCCCGTTCGATTGCGACAACCACTACTACGAGGCGCTCGACGCGTTCACCCGCCACGTCGACCCCAAGATGCAGCCCCGCTGCGTGCAGTGGTGCGACATCGACGGTCGCAAGTACCACGTCGTCGGCGGCCGCGTGAGCCGAGCGGTGGTCAACGCCACGTTCGACCCCATCGCCAAGGCCGGGGCGATGAGCGAGTACTTCCGCGGCAACCCGAACGGCAAGAGCCCACTCGAGTTCCTGAAGGAGCGCGAGCGGATCCGCCCCGAGTACCGCGACCACGACGCCCGCGTCGACCGCCTCGACGAGTTCGGGCTCAGCGCGGTCTGGCTGTTCCCGACGCTCGGCATGCTCTACGAAGAGGCGCTGAAGCACGACCCGGTGGCGGTCACCACGTTGTTCCGCGGCTTCAACCGCTGGTTGGCCGAGGACTGGGGCTTCGACTACCAGGGCCGCATCTTCACCGCCCCGTACCTCAGCTTCGCCGACCCGCAGTGGGCCGAGGAGGAGGTGGAGTGGATGATCGACAACGGTGCCCGCGTCATCGTCATGCGCCCGGCCGCGGCGTTCACCGCGCTCGGTGCGTCGTCGCCGTTCCACACCAAGTTCGACGGCGTGTGGGGCCGCATCAACGAGGCGGGAATCCCCGTCGTGATCCACGCCGGCGACAGCGGCAACTCCTCCAACGGCTACGCCGTCGACGGGTTCTCCGCCAGCTTCAGCGGCGGCGGCTGGGCCCCGAGCATCAGCGGCTTCAAGATCGAGCGCGCCGCGTTCGAGTTCATGATCACGTCGGTGTTCGAGAAGCTGTTCGACCGCTTCCCGAACCTGCGCATGGCCTCGGTGGAGAACGGCTCGGACTTCCTGCCCGACCTGCTGCACAAGCTGCGGGCCACCACGAAGAAGATGCCGGGCTACTTCGCCGACGATCCGATCGCGACGTTCAAGCGCCACTGGTGGATCAACCCGTTCTGGGAGGACGACGTCAACGAGATCGCCGAGATCATGGGTACCGACCGCGTGCTGTTCGGTTCGGATTGGCCCCACATCGAAGGCATGCCCGAGCCGCTGGACTACGTGCCGGAGCTCGCCAAGTTCGACGACGCCGAGCGCAAGCAGATCCTGCTCGACAACGTCATCGAGCTGAACACCCCCCGGCCGCTCTGACGAGCCATGAGTGATCTGGGCGCGCTCGTCGCCCTCGTCGCTGCGTTCGACACCGGACGAGCACCAGCGGCGGACCAGTTCCCGTTCTCCTACGTCGGCGCGGTCCGGCTCGAGCTGTGGGAGATGGGCGCGGACGCCCCGACCGGCGCGTGGACATCGTTCGAACCGTGGCTCGACCAGCTACGTCGCCGCGGCGTGACGTCGTTGCGCGCTGCCGTCCCGGGCGTCAACGACGACGGCCCGCTGCCCGACAGGGCCAACTTCGGCATGGCCAACGGCAGCGAGTCGTGGCTGCTCGCATCCGGGACCCGCCAGGAGCGATGGCGCACGCTCTGGCGAGTCGGTGGGCCTGACCGACCGGAGCAGCGGATCTGGGAGGTGCTCGTCCAGGGCGTCCTGGCACCGACGGGCATGGAGGACGTCGAGTTACCGCTGCCGACCCCCGAGCCGATCGCCACCGGCAACCTCGTCGGCGCGATCGGCGCCGCGGTGGACCTCGGCGGACGCGCCGGCCTCGACACGTCGGAGCTGCGCCGGGCACTGGAGATCGCCACGGCGCCGCCCGAGCCGGTGCCAACAGCAGCGGCGTACCAGGGCGCCTGGCTGCCCGACGGGTGGAAGTCGGCGTCGGTGCGCCGCCTGATCCGGGCCGCGTTCGCCGCGAACGTGTTCCGTGGCATGGGCAGCTGGAACGACGTCCGGCCGCCTGATCCTGCGCAGGCGGCCGAGTACGAGGCGGTCTCCGACCGCCTGTTCCGGGCGATGCTCGACGGCGTGGTGGCCGGTCTGAACGGCGCGTAGCGTCAGCGCTCGGGCTGCTCGGGAACGAAGTCGGGCGGCCGCCCGTCAGGTCATCCTCGTGGAGATGGATGCGTGCAGGACGCGTTCGTCGGCCTGCAGCACCACGCGTCGCGCGTGGAGCAGCCGCTGGGTTACCTGCAGCGAGCGGTCGTCAACCGGGCGATCTCCGTGCTGCGCCTCACCGACCAGCCCGGATTCGACGCGGCGACCGCCGACGCGGCTGCGGCCTTCCTGTCGCCGGTCGAGGAGGAGCAGGCGAAGCAGGGCTGACCGAACCGGCGGAGCGCGTAGCGTCGCCCGGCATGACACCGACCGACCTGGAGCACCTCCGCCGCTGCATCGAGCTGGCCCGCGAGGCACGGGATCGTGGTGACGAGCCGTTCGGATCGATCCTCGTCGGCGGCGACGGCACCGTGCTCGCCGAGCGATCGAACCGGGTGCACACGGACCACGACGTGACCGCCCATCCCGAGCATTGGCTCGCGTCGTGGGCATCGCGCCACCTCACGCCGGAACAGTGCGTGGCGGCGACCATGTACACGAGTGGCGAGCACTGCGCGATGTGCTCCGCCGCCCACTTCTGGGCCGGCATCGGCCGGCTCGTGTTCGTCGTGGCCGGCGAGCAGCTCGGCGCCAGGCGAGGCCCGAGCTGGCCCACGCTGACGTTGTCCAGCCGTGAGGTCTTCGCCCGCGGCAACCGCGACATCGTCGTCGTCGGGCCCGCCGACGACGACGAGCTGGTGGCCGAGGTGCTCGCCTTGTTCTGACCGGTCGCACCCTCCGACCAGCGGTCTGCCGCCCCTTATGTTACAGTATCGCACGTAATGAATTCTCTCCGCGGCCGCCCGCGCGATCCCGCGATCGATCGCGCAGTGCTTGCGGCGACCCTCGACCTCCTCGAGCACGTGGGATTCGCCGGCACGACGGTGCAGGCGGTCGCACGGCGCGCAGGGGTCGGGGTCCCCGCCATCTACCGCCGGTGGCGCAACCGGGTCGAGTTGATCGAGTCGGCGGTCTTCCGCTCCTTCGAGGACACCGCCGTCGACCCGTCGGGCGACCTGGCCCGAGACGTGCAGCACTTCGTCGACCTCTACAGCGCACGGTTCGCATCTCCGGCGGCGCGCACCGCGGTGCCGGCCCTGCTGAGCATCTACCAGTCCGAGCCGGCCCAGCACCGGAGCGTGTCGGGGCGCGTCGGCGCCGCGGTCCGCGCGAGCTTCCACCGGGCGCTGCGAGCCGCCGCTCCCGAACTGGTCGACCCGGGCGTGGACCCCGACGACGTCCTCGACATGTTGATCGGATCGGTGCTGTACCGGGTGTTCCTCCGCCCGTTCACCGGGCGTGCCGACCGGGACGATCACACCGCCGACCTGGTGCTGCGCGCCCTGCATCCCACGACCTGCCGCCACGGCGACGCACGATCACGAAGGAGCCACGATGTCCGAATCGACCACTGAGGAGCGCAGGGAACGGGGCCGCAGTGCCATGCTCGCCGAGCACGGGGTGCTCGCAGGTGCCACACCGGCCACGGTGATCGCGATCCATTCGACGATCCACCTGGAGACGCTGGAGGCCGTGGCCGCGGACGCGGCGCAACAGTCCGTCGTCGGTGTCGAACTGCCGATGACGCGGGTGGCCCACGACGAGATGCCCGACGTGTGGGGCGTGCAACACATCGCGGGTGGGTGACGCCGGGGCGGCGTCGGCCAAGATGTCAGGCGTGTACCTGCTCCGTTTCGACATGCGCTCGCCCGACCCGACGCTGCCGCTCACCGATCTCTACCGCACGGCGATCGAGATGGCCGAGTGGGGCGAGCAGCACGGGTGCATCTCGACGATGGTGTGCGAGCACCACAGCTCGCCCGACGGGTACATCCCGTCACCCCTGGTGCTCGCGGCCGCGATCGCCGCCCGCACCACGACGCTGCCGATTCTCGTCGGCGCGCTGCTCGTCAACTTCTACGACCCGATCAAGCTCGCCGAGGACATGGCGGTGCTCGACATCGTCAGCAACGGGCGGGTGTCCTACGTGATCGGCCTCGGCTACCGGCCCGAGGAGTACGCGATGTTCGGTGTCGAGATGTCCACCCGCGGCAAGGTGATGGACCAGAAGCTCGACGCCCTGCGCCGCGCGCTCACCGGCGAGCGCTTCGTCTATGAGGGCCGCCAGGTGCACGTGACGCCGAGCCCGGTCACGCCCGGCGGCCCGAAGCTGTCCTACGGCGGTCACAGCCTGGCCGCCGCCCGCCGGGCCGGGCGCCTGGGCCTCGACTTCTTCGCTGAGGGTGGCACCCAGGAGTTGGTCGACACGTACCGGTCGGCCGCCGCTGACGCCGGCGTCGAACCCGGGTTCGCCTATGTGCCGACGACGCACTCCGGGACGAGCGTGTTCGTCGCCGAGGACGTCGACCGGGCCTGGACCGAGCTCGGCCCGCACCTGCTGCACGACGCCCAGATGTACGACGAGTGGATGGTGCCCGACGCCAACTCGGCCAGCCGCAGCAGCGCAGCCACCGTCGACGCCCTGCGCGCCGAGCGCGGCGCCTACCGGATCCTGACCCCCGACGAGGCGGCCGAGCAGGTGCGCGGTGGCAGCGTGCTCAGCATGCAGCCGCTCTGCGGCGGCGTCCCGCCCGAGCTCGCCTGGCAGAGCGTGCGCCTCGCCGGCACCGACGTCCAGTCCCGCCTCGCGCTCTGAACCGTGCCAATGTGCGAACCCATGGGGATGGAGATCACGCCGTTCACCGTCGACGTGCCCGACGCAGTGCTCGACGACCTGCGCGAGAGGTTGCGGCGCACGCGCTGGCCCGACCAGATCCCCGGCACCGGCTGGGACTACGGCACCGCGCTGGCGCCGCTGCAGCGCGTCTGCGAGTACTGGCTCGACGGCTACGACTGGCGGGCGGCCGAGGCGGCGCTCAACCGGTGGCCGCAGTTCACCACGACGATCGACCCCGACGGCGGCGGCGACATCCACCTCCACGTCCTGCACGCCCGCTCGCCCGAGCCCGACGCACTGCCCCTGATCATGACCCACGGGTGGCCGGGATCGATCGTCGAGTTCCAGGACGTCATCGGACCCCTCAGCGACCCGGCCGCACACGGAGGCGACCCGCGCGACGCGTTCCACGTCGTCGCTCCCTCCCTGCCCGGCTACGCGTTCTCGGGGCCGACGACGCGCACCGGCGTCGACATCCGCGTCGCGGCCCAGGCCAACGCGGCGCTGATGGCCGGGCTCGGTTACGACCGCTACGTTGCCCAGGGCGGCGACTGGGGCTCGATGGCCACCCAGCAGACCGCACTCGCCGATCCCGACCACTGCGTCGCGATCCACCTCAACATGGTGATCGCCAGCCCGCCCGACCCGGACAACCCGACCGAGGGTGTCACGGCCGCGGAGCTGGGCAACCTGGCGTCGATGGGCGAGTTCGTCGCCAACGAGACCGGCTACCAGCAGATCCAGGGCACCAAGCCCCAGACGCTCGCCTACGGGCTGACCGACTCCCCCGCTGGTCTCGCCGGCTGGATCCTCGAGAAGTTCCGCACGTGGAGCGACTGCGACGGCGACCCGTTCAGCATCTTCACGATGGACGAGCTGCTGACCAACATCACCGTGTACTGGGTGACCGGCACGATCAACTCCAGCACCCGCATGTACTACGAGTCGATGAAGTCCCGGCGCTTCGGCGCTGGCGACCGCGTGCAGCAGCCCGTCGGGGTCGCCAACTTCCCGAAGGAGCTGTACCGGCCGCCGCGGGTGTGGGCCGAGTCGCGCTACAACATCGCCCGCTGGTCCGTGTTCGACCGGGGCGGTCACTTCGCCGTGATGGAGCAGCCAGAGATCATGATCGACGAGATCCGAGAGTTCTTCAGGGGGTACCGCTGATGCCAGGACAGGTCCGACTCGAGTACGACGGCCAGGTCGCGGTGCTCGTCAACGACAACCCGGAGAAGCACAACGCGTTCGACGATCCGATGGATCTGCAGCTGTTCGCCGCGCTCGCCGAGATCAAGGCCAACAAGGACGTGCGCGCCGTCGTCTGGCGTGGCGAGGGCAAGTCGTGGTCGTCGGGTCGCGACGTGGGCTCGATCGGCACGGACGCTGACACGTCGGTGACCCACCACGAGCTGATGCAGCGTGGCCACGCCGGCGTGCTGCCGATCTTCGAGATCGAGGCACCGATCATCGTCGCCATCCACGGCTGGGCGATCGGTGGCTCCTTCCAGCGGGCGCTCTTGTGCGACGTCCGCATCGCCGCCGAGGGCAGCCGCTTCATGCTCCCCGAGGTCGGCCACGGCGTCATCCCCGACACCGGCGGTGTCGCCCGCCTGTTCCAGATGTGCGGCCACGGCGTCGTCAGCGACATGGTGCTGACCGGCCGGCCGATGCTCGCCGAGGAGGCGCTCGGCCACGGGGTCGTCTCTCGGATCGTGCCCGCCGACCAGCTGGTCGACACCGCGATGGAGATGGCCAACAAGGTCGCCGCCGCCCCCGCAGTCGCGATCAAGATGGCCCGCCGCGTGATCCGCCACCTGTCCGAGCACGAGGTGCGCACGTCGATGGCCGACGAGATGATCTTCCAGACCTTCTTGAACAAGAGTGACGACTTCGCCGAGTTCAAGGCCGCCCGCGCCGAAGGCCGCACCCCCCACTACCGAGGCAGCTGAGATGAGTGACACCGTGAACGAGTTCCCCGGCCTGCCCGAGCCGCCGCCGATCGGCACGACCGCCTTGCCGGCTGGCACCTACGACGGCGAGACCGTGATCGTCACCGGCGCCGGCACCGGCCTCGGCAAGGCGATCGCATCCGAGTTCGCCCGCCTCGGGGCCACGATCGTCGTGCTCAGCCGCAAGCCCGAGCACCTCGAGTCCGCCGCCACCGACATCGGCGCACTCACCGAGGTGCTGACCGTGCCGTGCGACATCCGCGAGCCCGATCAGATCGCCGCCGCGATCGACGCCGCCGAGGAACGGTTCGGGTTGCCCCGCGTGCTCGTCAACAACGCGGCGGCCAACTTCCCGGTTCCCGCCGAGGACATGTCGCCCAACGCCTGGCGCACCGTCGTCGACATCACGCTCAACGGCACGTTCTTCATGTCGCGCGAGTTCGCCCGCCGCCACCTCGCCGCCGGCACGCCCGCGTCGATCGTCGACATCGGCGCCACGTACGCGTGGACCGGCGGGCCCGGCTTCGCCCACTCCGCCGCGGCCAAGGCCGGCGTGAAGAACATGGTGGAGACACTCGCCGTCGAATGGGGGCCCTACGGCATCCAGGTCAACGGGCTCGTACCGGGTCTGTTCCCGCACGAGGACA
>CAZMGD010000019.1:18400-29634 GCA_964565705.1 uncultured Ilumatobacteraceae bacterium
ATGACCGCCGACATCAAAGGCAACCTGGCCCGCACCGACGACAAGGACATCTGCCAGCCGGCGATGCGCGTCGGGCGCCTGCGCGAGCTCGGCTGGGCGGCGACGTTCCTCGCCTCGCCCTACGCCCAGTTCATCTCCGGTCACACGCTGGTGGTCGACGGCGCCAACTGGCAGCGCCGCAACCTCACCCGTGAACCCGTGGTGACCGTCCGCCAGCAGATGGGCAAACCGCCCTTCGCGCTCTGACGGCGCGGTCAGGCGCAGACGCGAGCGAAGCGAGCCAGCAGCACACTTCGCTTCTTGACCCGGGGGTCAAGTACTTTGACCGGGTCCCACAAGCAAACCGGAGGCGTGATGCACGATTGGCAGACCGTTACCTCCACGCTGGAGTTCCCCTACCGCCGCTCGCTCGGAGCGGTGGTCGGTGGGTTCGCCGAGGCCCTGCGCGACAAGCGCATCGTCGGCTCGGTCACCGCCGAGGGCCGCGTGCTGGTACCACCGTTGGAGTTCGATCCCGACACGGGTGACGCCGTGCAGGCCGACCTCGTCGACGTCGGTCCCGGCGGGGTCGTGACGTCGTGGACGTGGGTGTCCGAGCCCACCAGCCATCATCCGTTGCAGCACCCGTTCGCGTTCGCGCTGATCAAGCTCGACGGTGCCGACACCGCGCTCGTCCACGTCGTCGACGCCGCCTCACCCGAGGACGTGTCGACCGGCATGCGCGTCGTTCCCCGCTTCGCGGACGAGCCGGGCGGCTTCGTGACCGACATCGAGGCCTTCGTCGCCGAAGGGAGCGATGCGTGACCGACACCACGACCGATGCCAAGGACGAGAACCAGCCGATCGTGCTCGATCGGATGATCTCGCTCACCTACGTCGACCTGTTGCCAGAGCACACCGTGCGCTTCGTCGAGCACCTGCTCGAGGGTCGGATCACCGGCCGCAAGTGCCCGAGCTGCGGTCAGGTCTACGCACCGCCGAAGGGCTACTGCCCCGTCGACGTCGTACCGCTGCTGCCCGAGCACGAGGTCGAGGTCAACGACCAGGGCACGGTGACCGGCTACACGATCATCACGCCGGTGCGGTACTACGGCCAGACCAAGACCGAGCCGTTCATCTACGCATCCGTGCTGCTCGACGGTGCCGACACCCCGCTCGGCGGCCAGGAGATCAGCGGCATCCCGATCGACGAGGTCCGCACCGGCCTGCGCGTCAAGGCCAACTGGAAGCCCGAGGCCGACCGCACCGGCGAGGGCCAGAGCACCCGCGGCTGGGGCAGCGTCGAGGGCTGCATCGACACGTTCGAGTGGACCGGCGAGCCCGACGCCGCCTACGAGACCTACCAGGAGCACGTGGCCTGATGGACGACATCGCAATCATCGGCTGGGGGCGCACGCAGCTGTCCCGCCGCACCGACATCACCGAGCCGCAGCTCTGCCTGCAGGCCAACCTCGAAGCGCTGGCGATGGCCGCCGTGACGACCAGGGACATCGGCTTCACCTGCTCGGGCAGCTGCGACTACCTGAGCGGCGGGCCGTTCGTGTTCGTCCAGAACCTGGAGGCCGCCGGCGCCTGGCCGCCGATCTCCGAATCGCACGTCGAGATGGACGGCGCCTGGGCGCTGTACGAGGCGTGGGTGCGGCTGCAGGAGGGCGACATCGACCTCGCCCTCGTGTTCGGCTCGGGCAAGAGCTCGCCGTCGGACCCCTACACGCTGTACCCCTCGCAGCTCGACCCGTACTACCTGGAGCCGCTGGGCCTCGACCCGGTGTCGATCGCCGGCCTCCAGGCACAGGCGCTGATCGACGCCGGCAAGGCGACCGAGCGCGACTTCGCCGAGGTCGCCGCCCGCAGCCGCCGCGCCGCCGAGTCGAACCCGCTCGCCCAGGTCACCGGCTCCGCAGACGTCGACACACTCCTCGCCGAGCCGTACGTGCGCCAGCCGCTGCGCCGCCACGACCTGCCGCCGATCACCGACGGCGCGGCCGCCGTGATCCTGGCCACGGCCGACAAGGCCCGCGAGCTCAGCAAGAACCCGATCTGGATCCGGGGCATCGATCACCGCCTCGAACCGCACCAGCCGGGCATGCGCGACCTCACCGTGTCGACCTCGACCGCCACCGCTGGCCGGATCGCCGGCGTCGACAAGGCACCGGTGGACTTCGCCGAGCTGTCGGTGACGTTCAGCCCGCAGGAGTCGATCCTGGTCGAGGCCCTCGGCCTCGGCCCCGACGTGAAGATCAACCCGTCCGGCGGCCCGCTCGCCGGCAACCCGGTCATGGCCACCGGCCTGCTCCGCTTCATCGAGGCCTCCGCTCGCCTCGCCGCCGGTGAGGGCACGCGAGCCGTTGCACATGCAACAGGCGGTCAGGGCCTGCAACAGAACCTCGTCGCCGTCCTGGAGGTCGGATCATGACTCACCAACCAGCAGCGATCATCGGCGTCGGTCAGACCAAGCACGCCAAGGCCCGCGCCGACCTCTCCATGGTCGGTCTCTGCCGCGAGGCAGCCGACCGTGCCCTGGAGGACGCCGGCTTGACCTACCGCGACATCGACGCGGTCGTCATCGGCAAGGCCCCCGACGCGTTCGAAGGCGTGATGCAGCCCGAGCTGTTCCTCGGCGACGCCCTCGGTGGCGCCGGCAAGCCGATGCTGCGCGTCCACACCGCCGGCAGCGTCGGCGGGTCGACGGCGATCGTCGCCGCCCACCTCGTCGAGGCCGGCATCCACCAGCGGGTGCTCGCCGTGGCGTGGGAGAAGCAGTCCGAGGGCAACGCCCAATGGGGCCTCGCCGGTGGCAAGAGCGGCGGCATCGGCGCTGGCGGCGCGTTCGCGCCGTACATCCAGCGGTACATCAAGCGCAGCGGTGCGCCCGAGTACATCGGCTGGATGGTCGCGGTGAAGGATCGCCTCAACGCGTTGAAGAACCCCTACGCCCACCTGCAGCTGAAGGACATCACGATCGAGAAGGTCAAGGAGTCCCCGATGCTGTGGGAGCCCCTCCGCTTCCTCGAGTCGTGCCCCTCCAGCGACGGCGCCTGCGCCGTCGTGATCGGCGACGCCGCGGCCGCGAAGGCGGCTCCGCGCCCGCCGGCATGGATCGCAGCGACATCTGTCAAGTCCGAGCTCGGCCAGTTCCCCGGGCGTGACGCCACCCGGCCCCAGGCCGGCGTGGATTGCGCCCACGACGTCTACCAGCGGGCGGGCATCAAGAACCCGCGCGAGGAGATCGACGTCGCCGAGCTGTACGTGCCGTTCAGCTGGTATGAGCCGATGTGGCTGGAAGGCCACGACATCGCCGCTCCCGGCGAGGGATGGAAGATGGTCGACAGCGGCGAGACGGAGATCACCGGCAACTTCCCGGTCAACCCGTCAGGTGGCGTGCTGTCGTCGAACCCGATCGGCGCGTCCGGCATGCTCCGCCTCGCCGAGGCGGCCAACCAGGTGCGCGGCCAGGCCGGCGAGCACCAGGTGCCCGGCGCCACGACCTCTCTCGGCCAGGCCTACGGCGGCAACGCCCAGTACTTCGCGATGGCCGTCTTCAAGTCCTCCCTCGACTGACCCCCGGCGACTGGACACTTGTCCAGTTTTCTGGGTACCGTCGCCGTCGGGACAGGGGGTGTCGATGCACTACCGGTACACGCCGGAGCAGGAATCGTTGCGCACCGAGTTGCGGACGTACTTCGGCGAGCTGATGACCGACGAGGTCCGGCGCGAGCTCGACGACGATGGCGCCGAGGCCGGCGACCTCGCCCGCTCGATCTTCCGCCGGATGGGTGCCGACGGCTGGCTCGGTCTCGGCTGGCCGAAGGAGTTCGGCGGCGGCGGCGCCAGCGCGATCGAGCAGTTCATCTTCTTCGACGAGGTGCAGCGCGCCGGCGCGCCGTTCCCGTTCGTCACCGTCAACACGGTCGGTCCGACGCTGATGCGCTTCGGGAGCCCGGAGCAGCGCGAGGCATTCCTCCCCGGGATCCTGCGCGGTGAGATCGTGTTCGCGATCGGCTACACCGAGCCCGAGGCGGGCACCGATCTCGCCGCGCTGCGGACCAAGGCCGTGCGTGACGGCGACGTGTGGATCGTCGACGGCAACAAGGTGTTCACCAGCGGTGGCGACCGCTGCGACTACGTCTGGCTGGCCTGCCGCACCGATGCCGACGCGCCCAAGCACCGGGGCATCTCGATCCTGATCGTGCCGAGCGACTCGCCAGGCTTCAGCGCCACCCCGATCCACACAGTGGGCAGTGTGTCCACCACCGCGACGTACTACGACGGCGTGCGGGTGCCCGTCGACAACGTCGTCGGGGAGGTGAACGGCGGTTGGCGGTTGATCACCAACCAGCTCAACCACGAGCGCGTCGGCCTCGCCGCGCTCGGCGGCCGCGGCGAGCAGCTGTACGACGACGTCGTCGAGTGGGCCGCGACCACCGGCACGATCGACCTGCCGTGGGTGCGCCACGACCTGGCCCGCTGCCACGTCCGGCTGGAGGCGATGAAGCTCCTGAACTGGAAGATGGCGGCGGCGATCGCCGACGACCGCCTCGGCCCTGCCGATTCGTCGGCGGCCAAGGTCTACGGCACCGAGTGCCTGGTCGAGGTGTACCGCCGTCTCACGGGTGTGCTCGGCGCGGCAGGGACCATCCGTGCCGGTCGAGCGGGCGCGGTGCTCCGCGGCGACGCCGAGCGCGGCGGGCGCCAGGCACAGATCAACACCTTCGGTGGTGGGGTCAACGACGTGCAGCGCGACATCGTCGCCGCTGCCGGCCTCGCCATGACCCGAGCGACCCGCTGATTCGATGAGGAAGACCCGATGAGCGACACCGAGACCCACGACGAGTTCCTCGCCCGGATGAAGGCCTACGAGGGGCAGGCGTCCGGGGCGCCGTTCACCGCCCGCGACGCGGTGAACCAGGCGATGATCCGCCACTGGGCCGACGCGATGGGCGACACCAACCCCGTGTACGTCGACGAGGCGGCGGCCCGGGCCACCGGCCGTGACGGCGTGATCGCCCCGCCGACGATGCTCCAGGCCTGGACGATGCGCGGGCTCGTGCCACCCGACACCGGCGCCGCATCGGCGGCCACGGGCTTCCCGGCGCTGCTCGCTGAGCTCGATGCCGCCGGGTTCAGCTCGACGGTCGCCACCAACTGCGAGCAGACCTACCACCGCGAGCTGCGCATCGGCGACGTGATCACAGTCTCCGATGTGATCGAGAACGTCTCGGACGAGAAGCAGACGGCGCTCGGCCGCGGCCACTTCGTCACGTCGCGGATCACGTTCACGGACCAGGACGGCGACGTCGTCGGCGAGCAGCTGTGGCGCATCCTGCGCTTCATCCCCGGCACCGGCGCCGCGCCCCCGCCACCATCGAAGCCGCCGCGTCCACGCCCGGCGATCAACCGTGACAACGCGTTCTGGTTCGAGGGCGCGACCGAGCACCGGCTGCTCATCCAGCGCTGCACCAACTGCAACACCTTGCGCCACCCGCCGGGCCCGATGTGCCCGACGTGCCACACGACCGAGTGGGACACGGTCGAGTCGAGCGGCCGCGGCACCCTGCACAGCTTCGTCGTCAACCACTACCCGCAGATCCCCTCGTTCGAGTACCCGCTGATCGTCGCCTTGATCGACCTCGAGGAGGGCACGCGCCTGGTGTCGAACCTGGTCGACGTCGAGCCCGGCGACGTGCGCATCGGCATGACCGTCGTCGTGCAGTGGCTCGACGCCGGCGGCGATCTCACGCTCCCCGTGTTCGCGCCCGCCTGATGGACCTCACCTTCAGCGAGGAGCAGCAGGCGATCACGTCGCTCGCGGCCGAGGTGTTCGGCGGCGAGGTGACCGTCGAGCGGATCAAGGGCGTCGAGGCGAGCGGCGGCTTCGACCGCGACCTGTGGGCGACGCTGGCGACGACCGGGCTGCTCGGCGTCGCCCTGCCCGAGGCCGCCGGCGGCACCGGCGGCGGCGCGGTCGAGCTGTGCTGCCTGCTCGAGCAGCACGGGCGCAGCGTCGCTCCCCTGCCGCTCGCCCGGACGTTGGTCGCCGCGATCGTGCTCGCCGCCGATGGCGCCATCGACCCGAGTGTCGCCGGCGGCGACCGCATCCTCACGATCGCCACCGACCTCTCCGGGCGCCGGTCGACCGTCGCCGCCACGTCCGCCGCTGGAGGGTGGACGCTCGACGGCACGCTCACCGCGGTGCCGTCCGCTGGTGCCGCCGACGCCGCGCTCGTCGACACCGGAGACCGCGTGCTCCTGGTGGCGCTCGACCAACCCGGCGTCGAGCGCCATTCCACGCTGACCACCGATCGCCTCGACCATGCGGACCTGGCGTTCGACGGTGCCGCCGCCGAGCCGATCGGCGACGAGACGGCGCCTGGGCGCCTGCGCTCCTTGCTACGGGTCGCGCTCGCCGCCGTCGCGCTCGGCGTCGCCGAGGAGGCGCTCCAGCGGGCCGCGGCCTACACGTCGCAGCGCCACCAGTTCGGCAAGCCGCTGTCCAGCTTCCAGAGCACCGCCCACCGTGCCGCAGACTGCTACATCGACGTCGAGGCGATGCGGGCCACGCTGTGGCAGGCGGCATCCCTGCTCGACGACGGCGATGCCGCGGCGCAGGACGCGTCCCTCGTCGCCGCCTGGTGGGCGGCCGACGCCGGCGCCCGCGTCGTGCAGGCGGTGCAGCACCTGCACGGCGGGCTCGGTGCCGACCTCGACTACCCCGTGCACCGCTACTTCCTGTGGGGCACCCAACTCGACATCGAGCTCGGCGGCGCCAGTGCCCTGCTCGCCCAGATCGGCGATGGCATCGCCGTCCACGCCCAGGAGGGCCGCTCATGACGATCACCACGAACCCACCGCGCGCGGGCGAGGTGCGAGTCGGCGACGCGCTACCCGAGATGCAGATCCCGCTGACCCGCACGTTCATCATCTCGGCCGCGCTCGCCTCTCGCGACTATCAGGACGTGCACCACGACCACGAGCTGGCCCATGAGCGGGGCTCGGCGGACATCTTCGCCAACATCTTGACGACCAACGGCGTCGTCGGCCGCTACATCACGGACTGGTCCGGTCCCGCCAGCCGGTTGAAGAAGGTGGCGATACGACTCGGCGTGCCGAGCCACCCCGGCGACACCCTGGTGCTCACGGGTGAGGTCACGGCGGTGGACGGCGCGACCGTCGAGGTCGCCGTGCGAGGGATGAACCGACTCGGCGCCCACGTCACCGGTACCGTGACGGTGGAGCTGGGCTCATGAGCGATCGCACGATCTCCGGCAAGGCGGCGATCGCCGGGATCGGCGCGACCGAGTTCTCCAAGTTCTCCGGGCGCAGCGACCTCCAGCTCGCCTGCGAGGCGGTGCTCGCCGCACTGACCGACGCCGGGCTGCAACCGTCCGACGTCGACGGGCTCGTCACCTACACGATGGAGACCAACCCCGAGATCGAGGTCGCACGCAACCTCGGCATGGGCGACCTCACCCTGTTCAGCCGCGTGCACTACGGCGGCGGCGCACCCGGCGCGGTGATCCACCAGGCGGCGATGGCGGTCGCCACCGGCATCTGCGACGTCGTCGTCTGCTACCGCGCCTTCAACGAGCGCTCCGGTCGCCGATTCGGTGCCGGCGTGCAGGACAACGCGATGGCGGCCACCGCCGAGGGCGCCCACTTCGCCTGGTACGCGCCGTACGGTCTGCTCACGCCTGCCCAGTGGGTGGCGATGAGCGCCCGCCGGTACATGCACGAGTACGGGGCGACGAGCGAAGACTTCGGCCTGATCGCCGTCGCCGACCGGCTCCACGCCTCGACCAACCCGAAGGCCTGGTTCTACAACCAGCCGATCACGCTGGAGGACCACCAGAACAGCCGCTGGATCGCCGAGCCACTGCACCTGCTCGACTGCTGCCAGGAGACCGACGGTGGCCAGGCGATCGTCGTCGTCAGCGCCGAACGTGCCCGCGATCTCCCCCAGCCGCCGGCGGTGCTGCGGGCGGTGTCACAGGGCGCCACGACCACGACGCAGATGATGACCGCGTACTACGGGCCCGACATCACCGGCCTGCCGGAGATGGGACTGGTCGGCAAGCAGCTGTGGGCGCAATCGGGACTGGGCCCGAAGGACATCCAGACCGCAGTGTTCTACGACCACTTCACCCCGTTCGTGCTGCCGCAGCTGGAGGAGCTCGGGTTCTGCGGCCGGGGTGAGGCCAAGGACTTCATCAAGAACGGGAACATCCAGATCGGTGGCGACCTGCCGATCAACACCCACGGCGGCCAGCTCGGCGAGGCCTACCTGCACGGCATGAACGGCATCGCCGAGGCGGTGCGCCAGGTGCGCGGCACGTCGGTGAACCAGCTCCCCCGCGTCGAGCACGTGCTCGTCACCGGCGGCACCGGCGTGCCGACCAGCGGCCTGATCGTCGGCGTGGACCGCTAGAGCGATGGCTACCACCGCCAACCTGCTGCGGGCCCGCACCGGCGACGAGCACGTCGGCCTGCTGTTCGAGGACGAGCGCTACCGGTGGGAGGAGATCGTCCAACACGGCGCCGACCGGGCCGCGTTGGCGCTCGCCCTGCGCCGCCCGGGCCCGTTCCACATCGGGGTGCTGCTCGACAACCAGCCGGAGTACCTGTTCTGGATCTGCGCCGCTGCTCTGTCGGGCGCGGCCACCGTCGGCATCAACCCGACCCGGCGCGGTGCCGAGCTGGCCCACGACGTGCAGCACACCGACTGCCAGCTGATCGTCACCGACGCCGAACACCGGCACACGATCGAGGAGCTCGGCCTCGACCTCGACGACGACCGCGTCCTGTACATCGACGACGAGCGGTACGGGGAGATGCTGGGCCACCACGCCGGCACGCCGCTCGGTGCGCTGCCGCACGACATCGATCCTGCGTCGCCGCTGATGCTGCTGTTCACGTCGGGATCGACCGGCGCGCCGAAGGCGGTCGTGTGCAGCCAGGGCCGCTTCGCCGGGATCTCCGAGTCGATGCCGGCGCGCTTCGGGCTCGGCCGCGATGACGTCTGCTACAACGCGATGCCCATGTTCCACGGCAACGCCCTCATGGCGTGCTGGGCCCCGATGCTGGCGACCGGTGGCACCTGGGCGATCCGGCGCACGTTCTCGGCGTCGGGCTTCCTGCCCGACGTGCGCGCGTTCGGTGCCACCTACTTCAACTACGTCGGCCGCGCCTTGGCGTACATCCTGGCCACCCCGGAGCAGCCCGACGATGCGGACAACACGCTGCGCTTCGGCTTCGGCACCGAGGCCTCCGACCGCGATCTCGTCGAGTTCGCCCGCCGCTTCGGCTGTCGATTCTCCGAGGGCTACGGGTCGAGCGAGGGCCAGATCAGCATCAACAAGACCGACGAGACGCCGCCGGCGGCCCTCGGCAAGCCGCCGGCCGGCGTGGAGCTGATCGTCGCCGACCCGGACACCGGCGAGGAGTGCCCCCGCGCCCGCCTCGGCGAGCACGGCGAACTGCTGAACCTCGAGGCGATCGGCGAGCTCGTCCGCACCGACGCCGGCTTCCGCTTCGAGGGCTACTACAACAACCCGGAGGCGACCGCGGAGCGCAACCACGGCGGCTGGTACTGGAGCGGCGATCTCGCCTACCGGGACGACGACGGCTGGTTCTACTTCGCCGGCCGGGGCAGCGACTGGCTGCGCGTCGACAGCGAGAACTTCGCCGCCGCGCCGGTCGAGCGGATCGTCGCCCGCTTCCCCGGCGTGCTCGTGGACGCTGTGTACCCGGTGCCCGACAGCCGCACCGGCGACCAGGTGATGGTCGCGATCGAGATGGAGCCGGACGTCGCGTTCGATGCCGAGGCGTTCGACGAGTTCTTGCAGGTGCAAGAGGATCTGGGGACGAAGTGGGCGCCTCGGTTCGTGCGCGTCATCGACCGGATGCCGCTGACCGGATCGAACAAGATCGACAAGAAGCCGCTGCGCACCACCCGGTGGGAGACCACCGACCGCGTCTGGTGGCGGCCGGCGAAGAACGACGAGCTGCGTCCGATCACCGGCGACGACATCGCCGCGATCCGCGCCGAGTTCGACGCCAACGGCAGGGCCCACCTCCTGACGTGACCATGAACGCACCCCCCCACTCCCCCCACTCCCCGAGTTCTCGGTCGGTTTCTGGCACCTCTGGTAGCCAGGAACCGACCGAGAACCGTCGGGGATGGGGTGGGGGGTTGTCGCCGACGCAGGCCGCCACCCGCGCTCGGGTCATCGACGCCGCCGTTCGGCTCGCCACGGAGCGGGGGTACGACGGGTTCACGATGCGCGACGTCGCCGCCCGGGCGGGCGTGTCGCCGGCGACGGCGTACCTCTACTACTCGTCGAAGGACGCGCTGCTCGTCGACGCACTCGTGGAGCGCGGCCAGCAGACGACCGACGCTGTGGCCCGACGCCGCGACGACCGCCCACTCGACGTGCGGATCAATGCCGCGTTCGCCGGCGTCGTGCGCGCCTGCGACGCGGCGCCGCTGCTGTACCAGGCGATGTTCCGGGGGTACGTCAGCCGCCCGACCGAGGGCGAGTCGCCGTGGTCGGGACGCTCGTGGCTGGACCGCGCCGTCGATGCCGACGTAGCCGATCGTGAGGCCGTGGTCGAGGTGCTCCAGGCGCTGGTGCTCTCGTCGATGATCGCGCTCATCGGCGGCAGCCCGGCATCCGACGTGCTGGCCCGCTTCCGCCGGTCGACGTCGATCGTCTGCCGCTCAGTCTGACGTCGCTGGCGCGGCGCCGGCCCAGTGCTGGCGCAGGTCGACCAGCCAGTCCGGGAACTCGAGCGGCGGGTCGGGCAGCGCCGTGGCTCCACGCTCGGCGAGCGCCGCCTGGAACAGCTCGGGCTGATCGCCCCAGCTGCGCGGGTCGCCGAGCATCACCTCGAAGAACGTGACCCCGTCCGGCCCGGCGACGCACGGCCCGAACGCGGCGCCGAACGGCAGCTCGATGTGGGTGCCTGCCGGGCACTCCCGGTCACCGAAGGTGGCCGAGCCCTTGATCACGAACACGATGTGCGGGCAGTAGTGCCCGTGGCGGCGCACGACCATCCCCGGGTCGTACTCGGCGTACAGGGAGAGGTAGGGCGGATCGGCGCTGAACGCGAACCACTTCTCCCGCACGTACGCCATCGTGCCGTCGGCGTTGCGCTGTGCCTTGACGTCCTGCCACGGCACGTCCGGATCGTCGAAGTCGCGGAACGTCGGTTCCTTGCCGTCGATGCGCGGGTTG
>CAZMGD010000019.1:29734-50946 GCA_964565705.1 uncultured Ilumatobacteraceae bacterium
TTGCCGTCGATGCGCGGGTTGTCATCTGCGTTCACGACTGGCAAAGTAGCACAGCACATAGCTATGCTCAAAGGCAACTGACCGAGCGAACCACAGGGGGCATCATGACGATTCTCGACGAGCCACAGGCCGCCACGACCACGAGCGGCGCCTCGCCGGCCGAGCACGAACTGCCGTGGATCATCTCCGTGGACGATCACATCCTCGAGCCGCGCGACCTGTGGCAACAGGAGCTGCCCACCAAGTGGCGCGAGCGCGGCCCGCGGGTGACGCGAGAGAAGGCCAGGCTCGACTTCAAGGGCGGCAAGCTGAGCTTCCACCGCGACGTCCCAGACGGCCAGTGGTGCGACATCTGGCTGTTCGACGACCTCGTCGCTCCGACCGGCATGTTGCACGCGGCAGGCGGCATCCCACCCGAGGACCAGGAGAACGTCCCGGCGATCTACGAGGACTTCCGCCCCGGCACCTACGACCAGGCCGCCCGACTCGCCGACATGGACCTCAACCACGTCCAGGCGGCGATCAACTACCCGAACACGTTCCCCCGCTTCTGCGGCCAGGGGTTCCTCGAGCGCGAGGACAAGGATCTCGCCCTCGCCTGCCTGCAGATCTACAACGACTGGATGATCGATGACTGGGGCGGAGGGGCTGGCCGTGGTCGCCTCATCCCGCTCACGTTGATCCCGCTGTGGGACGCCGAGCTGGCGGCGGCGGAGGTGTACCGCTGCGCGGCCAAGGGCACGGCGAGCATCGCGTTCAGCGAGAATCCGTTCAAGCTCGGCCTCCCGTCCCTCTACACCGGGTTCTGGGATCCGCTGTGGCGGGCCTGCGTCGAGACCAACACGACGGTGTCGATGCACATCGGGTCGTCGTCGTCGATGCCGACCACGTGCGACGACGCACCGCTCGCGGTATCGATGTCGCTCAACTGCCAGAACGCGCAGGGGTCGGTCGTCGACTGGGTGTACTCGCGCCGGTTGGAGATGTTCCCCGAGCTGAAGCTCGCCTATGCCGAGAGCCAGGTCGGGTGGATGCCGTTCCAGTACGAACGGATGGACTCGGTGTGGCACGAGGACGTCGGCGGCGTGCGCCTGCCCGAGCCGCCGTCCACGTACGCGAAGGGCCGGATCTACGGGTGCATCTTCGATGACCTGCACGGGTTGAAGAGCCGCGACGAGGTCGGGATGGATCAGATCCTCTTCGAGTGCGACTTCCCGCACCCCAACGGCAGCTTCCCCAACTCGCGCTCGGTCGCCCACCGCCTGATCACAGCAGCCGGCCTCGACGCCGACGAGAGCTACAAGCTGCTGCGCGGCAACGCGATCCACGTGTACGGCCTCGACCGGTTCGGGATCAGCGAGTGACGACCGGCCAACTCGTCGCGTCACGGCGCGCGTGGGAGCCCGATCTCGACACCGGCGAGCCGGGCCTGATGGCCAAGGTGGTGCGGCTCAACCTGCTCGTCACCAAGGCGCTGGAGGACATCTGCTCCCGAGCGGGCATCAGCCTCGCCGACTACCTCGTGCTCGGTGTCGTGCGCCGCTCGCCCGACGGGCGCACGACTCCGACGCGCATCTGCGAGGTGCTGCACCGCACCACCGGGGGGATGACGTTGACGATCGACCGGCTGGAGGGTGCCGGGTGGCTGACCCGCTCGGCCGACACCACCGATCGCCGCCGCGTCGTCGTCGAGCTCACCCCCGAAGGTCGAGAGCTGGCGACGTCGCTCAACGCGGCCATGCACGAGTGGGAGGACCGCCTGGCACTCCCGGTGCGCAGCCGCGAGCGCATCGACACCCAGCTCGACGCCCTCCTCGCCGTCTTCGAGTAGGCCGGCATGCTCGCGATCCACACGGTCGAGCCGGTCGGCCCGACCCTGTGCCTGACCGTCGACCGTCGGCTGTCGCCGCGTGGCGTCGCCTATCTGGCAGGCCTGCCGGATCCGGGCGGGCCGCCGTACGCCTGGGCGATCTCCAGCCAACGTTCGGCGACCGTGCCCGCGGCGGCGAGCCGCGTCGCCGACACGTGCCGCCGCCGGGTCACCACCCCGGCGAAGTCGACCGCCGTGCCGCGCACCGTCGCCGGTGCGCCGGAAGGGCCCCACGTCCAGCGCTCCTCCAGCGGACCGACGAGATCCACGAGGACCGGCTCCGCAGGTGCCTCCAGACCGTTGACGACGAAGCTGTGCGCCATCGTCCGCACACCGAGGTCGGCGACGTGGCGCAACGCCCGGCCGCCGAGGTGCTCGGCCCCGACCGCGTCGTACACGTCCTGGCCGTGGGCCCAGGTCTCCATGATCCGCGAGGTCACCAGCGTCGCCGCGCTCATCTCGGTCGTGTACCAGGGCACCCGCGCCCGCGGGTCGACGTCGCCCAGCACGCCGAGCAGCTCTGCGCGCGCCGAGCGGAACCAGTCCAGGAGCTCGTCGTCGGGGAGGCCTCGGTAGCGCTCGGCGACCGCCGCGGTGTGCACGTCGGGATCGCCGACGTCCGACGCCTGCTCGACGAACACCTCGGGATCGAGCACCGCCAGGATCGACGCATCGTCGAACGCGGCGAGGTGGGAGACCTGATCGTGCACCGTCCACCCTGCGGCCGGCGTCGGCGACGACCAGTCGATCGCGCTCGACAGCACGGCGTCGAGCAGCGCCGTCTCGGCCCGCAGATCGTCGAGGAGCGCGGTGTGATCCACCACCCCGGCCACGGTACTCGCGCGGGCGAGCACCTACGCTGCGAAGCGAGATGAGCCTTTCGTACGAAGACGCGGCTGCGCGGGTGACCGCACGTGGGCAGTTCTACGAGACCGAGCAGATCACCGTTCGCGGCGTCGAGATGACCGCGTTCACGAACGGTCCCGCCTCCGTTCGCGATCTGCTGGGGCTGGCCCGGCTGCGCGCGGACACGACGTTCCTCGTCTACGAGGACGAGCGGTGGACGTTCGGCGACGTGATGGCCCACGCCGACGCCGTGTCCGCGCTGCTGGCGAAGCGGTTCGGGGTGACCAAGGGCGACCGGGTCGCGATCGGCATGCGCAACTACCCGGAGTGGGTCGTCGCATTCGCCGGCATCCAGGGGATCGGCGCGATCTCGGTGTCGCTGAACGCCTGGTGGAGCGCCGAAGAGCTCGACTTCGCGCTGGAGGACTCGTCCCCCAAGGTGCTGATCGCCGACGCCGAGCGGGCCGCGCGCTGCGCCGGGTCGTGCGCGCGCCTCGGCATCACGCTGATCGTCGCCCGGCCGGAGGGAGCGATCCCCGGCGGGGCCCTGCGCTGGAGCGACGTCGTCGTGCCCGGCCCGACCGTCGCTCGCGTGGACATCGATCCCGACGACGATGCGACGATCCTCTACACCTCGGGGACGACCGGCCACCCCAAGGGTGCGGTGAGCACGCAGCGAGCGATCGTGCAGGCGATGCTCGGCTTCGGGTGCCGCCGGGCGATCGACTCGGCACGATCGCCCGAGCCGGCACGGGAGCGAGACGACACCGACGGGCAGGTCAAGCGCCAGACGACGTTCATCCTCATCGTCCCGCTGTTCCACGTCACCGGCATGGTGCCGGTGATGATCAGCAGCTTCGCCACGGGGTCAAAGCTCGTGATGATGTACCGCTGGGACCCCGAGCGGGCGCTGCAGTTGATCGAACGGGAACGGGTCAACCTGTTCGTCGGCGTGCCCACCCAGGTGTGGGATCTGGTCGAGTCACCGCACTTCGCCGACCACGACACGTCGAGCCTGCAGATGATCGGCGGCGGCGGCGCCCCGGCGCCGCCCGAGCTGGTCCGCAAGGTGGACCGCAGCACGTCGGGTGCTCGGCCCAACATCGGCTACGGCATGACCGAGACCAACGCCTACGGTCCCCAGAACGCCGGCGACGACTACGTGAACCGCCCGACGAGCACCGGCCGATCCACGCCGATCCTGCAGGTCGTCGCCCGCGACGTCGAGGACCGCGACCTGCCGCCCGGCGAGATCGGCGAGCTGTGGTTCAAGGGCCCCAACCTGATCCGTGGGTACTGGAACCGGCCAGAGGAGACGGCGGCGACGATCGTCGACGGCTGGCTGCGCAGCGGCGACCTCGGCTACCTCGACGCCGAGGGGTTCGTCTACGTGGTCGACCGGGCGAAGGACATCGTGCTGCGCGGGGGCGAGAACGTGTACTGCGCCGAGGTCGAAGCAGCACTCTTCGAGCACCCGGCGATCTACGAGGCGGCGGTGTACGGGCTGCCCGACCGGCGTCTCGGCGAGATCGTCACCGCCACGGTGAAGCTCCGTGACGGCATGACGGTCACCGCCTCTGACCTGCAGGCGTTCGTCGGGCAGCGCCTCGCCGCGTTCAAGGTGCCCGCGCACATCGTGTTCAGCGACGAGCCGCTGCCCCGCAACGCGGCCGGCAAGATCCTCAAGCGGGAACTGCGCGACGCGGCGACGAGCTGAACCCTCAACTCAGCTGCTGCGACAGGTAGTTCGCCAGGCCGATCTGCTCGATCGTGGTCAGCTGCGTCTCCAGCCAGTCCAGGTGCTCCTCCTCGGACACGAGCATGTCGGCGAGCAGCTCGCGGGTGCCGTTGTCGCCCTTGTCGACGCACAGCGCGATCGCGGTGTTGAAGCGCGCGACTGCTGCTTTCTCCACCGCCAGGTCGCTCTCGAGCTGTTCGGGCACGGTCTCGCCCACGCGCAGCGGTAGGAGGCGCTGCAGGTTGGGCACACCCTCGAAGTAGAGGATCCGTTCGATGAGCTCGTCGGCGTGCTTCATCTCGTCGATGGACTCGTCGCGGATGTGATGCTCGAGCTTCTTGTAGCCCCAGTTGCCACACATCTTGGCGTGGACGAAGTACTGGTTGACGGCCGTCAGCTCAGCCGTGAGGATGTCGTTGAGCGAGTCGATGATCTCCGGATTGCCCTGCATGCGAACGACCATACAAGGGTCGTCCCCGGTTGGCGAGGAGCCGCTCGCGAACCTGTCAGGCAGCCGTGACGGCGCTGTTCAGGGCGCCTTTCGGCTCGCTGAGCAGGGCTTCTATCCAGACCCGGCATGTGCCACACCTCGACGATGCACCGCACACCGAACGGACCCCGCGGACCGTGCACGCACCGTCGTCGATGGCGGCCTTGATCGCGCGGTCGGTCGCCCCGGTGCACGAGCAGAGGATCGCCATTCGCCACGCTGCCTTCCGTCAACCAAGTCCCACCCCTTGGGCCTTCTGTTCAGGCAGCCTAACAGCCGAGTCGAGCACCTGAGCAACACGGCGGGAGGGTTTCCTCGCAGTAGCGTCGCTTGCTGTGCTGCCCGCCTTCCTCCACCCCTTCGCACGGCCCACCAAGGATGACTTCATCACGATCGTCAGCGGCCATGGCGCACGGGTCGTCGATCGCGACGGGAAGGAGTACGTCGACGGGATGGCGAGCCTCTGGTACTGCGCCGCCGGCCACGGCCGCACCGAGATCGCCGACGCGATCCGCGCTCAGGCCGCCACGCTCGCCGCGTACTCGACGTTCGATCCCTTCACCAACGAGCCTGCCGACCGGCTGGCCGAGCGGCTGGTCGGCATCGCTCCGGTGCCCGACGCTCGGGTCTTCTTCACCGACTCGGGATCTGAAGCCGTCGACACGGCGATGAAGCTGGCCCGCCTCGCCCACCAGCTGCGCGGCGACACCGATCGGACCCTGATCGTGTCGCGCGACCGCGGCTACCACGGCGTGGCCTACGGGGGCACCAGCGCCCAGGGCATCCCACCCAACCGTGAGGGATGGGGTCCGATGGTCAGCGACGTCGTCCAGGTTCCGGCGGACGACCTGGAGGCGATGGCGTCGCTGTTCGCCGAGCACGGGCCACGGATCGCGGCGGTGCTCGCCGAACCCGTCCAGGGCGCGGGGGGCGTGTACCCGGCGACGGCGGAGTACCTTGCCGGCCTGCGCCGCCTGTGCGACCAGCACGGGGCACTCTTGATCTTCGACGAGGTGATCACCGGGTTCGGCCGCCTGGGGTCGTGGTTCGCCGCCGACCACTACGGTGTCAGGCCCGACCTCCTCACGTTCGCGAAAGCGATCACCTCCGGCTACCAACCGCTCGGCGGCGTGTTCGTGGGCCCGCGGGTGCGCGAGCCGCTCGAGGTCGACCCGGCATACATCCTCCGTCACGGATTCACCTACTCGGGGCACGCAACGGCCTGCGCGGCCGCCCTCGCCAACCTCGACATCTTCGAGCGGGAGGGCCTCGTCGAACGCGCCGCCACCGTCGGGACGCGGCTCGGTGACGGTCTCCAGGCGCTCGCCGCGGACGGCGTGCTCGCGGCCGCCCGAGGCGTCGGCGCGATCTGGGCGGCGGTGCTGCCGGCCGACCGGGACGCGGGCGCCGTGCGCGCCCGGCTGCTCGAGCTCGGCGTCATCACCCGGGCGATCGGCACCGACTCACTGCCGTTCTGCCCGCCGTTCGTCGCCACCGACCCCGACATCGACCAGATCGTCGACGGCCTCGCCACCGCCCTGCGCTGAACCTTCATCGTTCTCGGGAGCGTTTCGGGCGTCAGAGCACCCGAAACGCTCCCGAGAACGGGTGGGGCGGGTGGGGCGGGTGGGCGGGTGGATTCGGTACGGTCGGCGCAGGCACGCACAGGGGGAGCTCGCCACCATGCCGACCCATCCGATCCGCGACGAGATCGACCTGCTCGACGGAGCCTGGTACGCGGGGCTGCCGCACGAGACGTACACGTGGATGCGCGAGCACGCCCCCGCCTACTACGACGCCAAGCACGACGTCTGGGCGATCTCGCGCTACCACGACATCGTGCGCATCGAGCGCGACCCGGCGACGTTCTCCAGCAGGCGTGCGCCGCGGCCGCACGGCCAGGCGCTGCCGATGATGATCTCGATGGACGACCCGCAGCACTTCCGGCGGCGCAACCTCGTCGCTCGCGGGTTCACCCCGCGGCGCGTGCGCGACCACGAGGCCAACCTGCAGGTGATGTGCGACGCGATCATCGACGAGGTCTGCGAGCGCGGCGAGTGCGACTTCGTGTGGGACATCGCCGCTCCCCTGCCGCTGCTCGTGATCGGCGAGATGCTCGGCTTCGACCCGAGCGACTACGGCAAGCTCCTCACCTGGTCCGACGACCTCATCCGGGGCACGACGCTCACCGACCCGGAGGCGGCCGAGAAGGCGATGCTCGCCGGCATCGCGTGGCGCGAGTTCCAGCTGCAGGTCGTCGCCGATCGCCGGGCGAACCCTCGCGACGACGTGGTCAGCATCCTGTGCCAGGCCGAGATCGACGGCGAGCGCCTCGACGACGAATCGATCGTGCAGGAGACCCTCCTGATCCTGATCGGTGGCGACGAGACCACCCGCCACGTGATCTCCCGCGGGATGCTCGCCCTGATCGAGACGCCCGAGCAGCTCGCCGTCCTCGGGCGCGACCCGTCGAAGATCGAGATCGGCGTCGAGGAGTTGTTGCGCTTCGTGTCGCCGATCCTGAACATGGCCCGCACCGTCACCACCGACGTCGAGGTCGCCGGCGAGACGCTGCGCGAGGGTGACCAGGTGATCATGCTCTACCCGTCGGCGAACCGTGACGAGGCGGTGTTCGAGGATCCACAGCGGCTGAACGTCGAGCGCCAACCGAACCCGCACATCGCGTTCGGCTTCGGGCCCCACTTCTGCCTCGGCGCCTCGCTGGCCCGCCTCGAGCTGAAGGTGATGTTCACCCGCCTGCTGGACCGGATCCCCGACATCCAGCTCGTGTCGCCCGACCTTCCGTACCGCAACTCGAACTTCATCACCGGGCCCGAGGCGATGCCGGTCACGTTCACGCCCCGGCCGCGCCTCGCCCCGACGTGAGGTTCACGGCCGCTGCAGCAGGTCGATGAGGCTGCTCGTGTCCCACCGCGAGCCGCCGCGCTCGGCCACCTGGGCGTAGAACTGGTCGACGAGCGCGGCCAGTGGAAGGCGCGCACCGTTGCGGGTCGCCTCGGCGAGGCAGATCGCGAGGTCCTTGCGCATCCACTCGACGGCGAACCCGAAGTCGAACTCGCCACGGGCCATCGTCCACGCCCGGTTGTCCATCTGCCAACTCTGCGCCGCACCCTTCCCGATCACGTCGAACACCTTGCCCGCGTCGAGGCCGGCACGCTGGGCGAAGTTGACGGCCTCGGCCAGGCCCTGCACGATGCCGGCGATGCACAGCTGGTTGACCATCTTCGTGCGCTGTCCGGCGCCGACGCCGCCCATCAGCTCGCACGCCCGCGCATAGGCGCCCATGACCTCGCGCGCCGAGTGGAAGACCCCCTCGTCGTCGCAGCCGCACATGATCGTCAGCACACCGTTCTCGGCACCGGCCTGTCCCCCGGACACGGGCGCATCCACGAACCCGGCGCCGGTTGCTCGGCATGCCTCGGCGACCTCGTGGGCGACCTCCGCCGAGGCCGTGGTGTGGTCGACGAGCACCGCGCCGGGTACGAGACCGGCAACGATCCCACGGTCGCCGAGCGCGACCGAGCGCACGTCGTCGTCGTTGCCGACGCACATGAACACCACATCCGCACCGGCCGCGGCCTCCGCCGGCGTCGGCGCGGCACCGCCCCCGTGCTCGGCCACCCACGCCAGCGCCTTGGCGCCCGTGCGGTTGTACACCGTGACGTCGTGACCGGCGCGAGCCAGGTGCGCGGCCATCGGCGCGCCCATCACACCCAGCCCGCAGAACGCAACGCTTCCCATGGCCCGAGTATGGACGACCGCCGCACACCGATCGAACCGGTGTGAGCGACGAAGATGATCGGGGGACCTCGGCGTCCTCTGCATCCTGGGCGTTGCCCCGGCATCTCGGCGCGACGACGATCGGATCGCTGAACGCCTACGATGGAACCGCCCACGACTGGAGCCCCGATCACGTCGCTGCGATCGAGGCCCACGCCCGGATCACCGAGGAGGCCGAGGACGTGCTGGCGGCCCGACGTTTCGCCCCGGAGATCGCTCCGCCCGACCTGTGGGCGGAGCCGTCGTGAACAGCGTGGTGCAGCTCGAGGGCGACATCGACCTCGGGGCGCGCGCCCGCGTCGCGACGCAGTTGAAAGGTGCCGCCGACGACGCGATCGCCGCCGGCACCGATCTGTGTGTCGATGCTTCCCAGGTGACGTTCATGGACTCCACCGGTGTGGGCCTCATCGTCCAGACCTCGCTGGCGATGCGCGCCGCGGGCCTCGAGGTGCGCTTGACGAGCACGCCGGCGATCGTGCGCCGGGTGTTCGAGATCTCCGGGCTCAGCGACCTCTTGGTCGGCTGATCACTCGGGGGTGACGTAGGCGGCGGTGATGCCGCCGTCGATGAGCAGCGACTGGCCGGTCATCCAGCTCGACTCGTCCGACGCGAGGAAGAGCGCGCCGTTGGCGATCTCGATCGGCTCGCCGAAGCGGCCCATGGGGATGTGCACGAGCCGCCGCTGGCGGCGGGCGTCGTCGGAGAGGAACTTGGCGAGCATCGGTGTCATCACCGGCCCAGGGCACAGCGCGTTCACCCGGATGCCCTGGCGGGCGTAGACGACGGCGATCTCGCGCGTCAACGCGAGCACCGCACCCTTCGACGTCGTGTAGGCGATCTGCGGCGTCGCCGCCCCGACATGGGCCACGAAGCTGGCGACGTTCACGATGCTGCCGCCGCCACCGGCGATCATCAGCGGGATCGCGTGGCGGCAGGCCAGCAGCGTGCCCTTGACGTTGATGTCCATCGTCCGCTCGTAGACGTCGAGTGGCGTGAACACCGGATCGTCGTCGCCGGCCAGCATCACGCCGGCGTTGTTGTAGAGCACGTGCAGACCACCGAAGGTCTCGACGGTGTGCTGCACGGCGGCTGCCACGGCCTCCTCGTCGGTGACGTCACAGCGGACGAACGACGCCTCTCCCCCGTCGGTGGCGATCGCCTCGACGACCGCGTCGCCATCCTCGACGTCGGCGACGACGACCTGGGCACCGTGGGCAGCGAACAGCTCGGCGCCGACTCGACCGAGCCCCGACGCGCCGCCGGTGACCAGCGCGACCTTGCCCCCCAGCCGCTCGCTCCCGTTGTGCACCACGGTTCGAGGACGCTATCGGCGCGAAGCAGACTGGCGCGATGACCGCTGCGAACCGCGACGTGGCCTGGACCGTGGTGTCGTGGAACGCGCACGGCTCGGCCGAGCCGGACATCGCTGCCGCAGGAGCTGCCCTGGGCGCACTCGGCGCCGACGTGCTCGCGCTGCAGGAGGTGCGCCGTCACCAAGCCGCGTCGATCGCTGGCACCGTCGGCGGGCCCCACACGTGGGCGCTGAAGCACTACATCCCGGCGCTCCGCCTGCGGCACGGCGCCGAGGGCATGGCGATCGTCACGCCGCACCGCCTGACCGAGCGGGGCGTGCAGGTGATCTCCGCCAAGCGCCGGACGTGGTCATGGCGTCGGCGGCTGCTCCAGGAGGCGCTGGTGGAGCGCGACGACCACACCGGCTACCGGGTGATCAACGTCCACCTCTCCCCCGAGGATCTCTCGAACCACCGCCTCGACGAGTCGTCGAAGGTCGCGGCGCGGGTCGGTGCGGTGCCGGCCCCGGCGGCGATCGTCGCCGGTGACCTGAACGAGGCTCGGCACTCCGCGGTGGTCGACACCCTCGAGGCCGCCGGTCTGCGCGACGCCTGGCGAGCCGAGGGGATGTCCACCTCGTTCACGAGCCCGGCGCACGCGCCGATGCAGACGCTCGACCACGTGCTGGTTCCCGCCGCGGCCACCGTCGTGTCGGTGGACGTCCCACCCGGCGACTGGTCCGCGTGGTCCGACCACCTCCCCGTGCGGGCGACGTTCACCCTGCCGTGGGTGACCGGGGACTTCCTCTAGGCACGCTCCCAGTAGCGGCGCAGCTCCCAATCCGTCACGGTCTGGTGGAAGGCCTCCCACTCGGCCTTCGACGCGGTGAGCACGTGGTGGTGCACGTCGTCGCCGAAGCACTCCCGGGCGGCGTCGGAGCGCTCCCAGAGTGCGATCGCGTCCCCCATGTTCCACGGCACCCGGTCGATGTCGGCGGCCTCGTACCCGTTGCCGGCGAACGGCTCGCGCAGCTCCAGCTGGTGCCGGATGCCGTACAGGCCACCGGCGATCGCACCGGCGAACGCGTGATAGCTGTTCACGTCACTGCCCGGGATGCGGCACTCCACGCGCGTGCCACCGCCGTGGCCCACCTTGCGGAAGCCGAGCGTGCGGTTGTCCACGCCCCATCCGACGCCCGTCGGCGCCCAGGAACCCGGCTGGAACCGCTTGTAGCTGTTGACGTAGGGCGCCCACAGCAGCGAGAACTCCCGCGCCGTGGCGATCTGCCCGGCGAGGTACCGGCGGAACACGTCGCTCATGCCATGCGGCGCGTGGTGGCCACCGTCGAAGGCCGGCGCACCGTCGGCCAGGGTCCACAGGCTGCTGTGGATGTGACCCGACGATCCGGTCTCCCCGAACCCCCACTTGGCCATGAACGAGACCGATCGCCCGAGCCCGGCGGCGATCTCCTTCGCCGCCAGCTTGAAGATCGTGTTCTGATCCGCCATCTCCAGCGCGGTCGTGTACCGGATGTTCAACTCGTGCTGGCCGCGCCCGGCCTCGCCCTTCGAGGATTCGACCGGGATGCCGGCGGCCAGCAGGCCGCGGCGGATCGCACCGATCACGTACTCGTCGCGGGTGGTCTGGAAGATCTGGTAGTCCTGCAGGAAGTCGGCGTGCGGGCGCAGGTCCTGGTAGTCCTTGCGGTGGGCCTCGGCGTAGGTGTCCTCGAACAGGTAGAACTCCAGCTCGCTACCGATCATCGGCTCGTACCCGAGCGCCTGCGCGGCCTCGACCTGGCGGCGCAGCACCTGGCGGGGCGAGACGTCGACCGGTTCGCCGGTGTCGACGGTGCGCAGGTCGAGCATCACGATCGCCGTCTTCGGCACCCACGGCGTGACCCAGGCGTTCGGGAAGTCGGCCACCCCGAGCATGTCGCCGTAGCCCTGGTCGTAGCTGGCGAAGCGGAACCCCGGCACCGGGGTGTCGTCGAAGTCGCAGGCGATCAGGTAGTCGCAGTTCTCGGTGCCCTCGTCGCGGGCGTGAGCCAGGAAGAACTCGGCGGTGATCCGCTTGCCGACCAGTCGCCCCTGGAGGTCGGGGAACCCCATGACGACCGTGTCGATCGCCCCGTCGGCGATCAGGGCTTCGAGCTCGGCAGCCGTCAACACGGCTGCGACACTACTGGCGGCCGGTCAGGCCTTCTTCTTGACGGCGACCTTGGGCGCCTTGAGCACGCCGCGGGCCAGTGCATCGTCGAGGAACGCCTCGGCCTCCTCGGCCGACACCTTCAGGGCCGGGGCGATCTCGCTGACGAGGTTGATCCGGGCCCGCTCGTACATCGTCCGCTCGGCGGCCGACAGAGCGGCGTCGCGATTGCGGGCGGCCAGGTTCCGGACCACCTCGGCGACCTGGTACACGTCGCCGCTCTTCAGCTTCTCCTGGTGGTTCTTGAAGCGCCGGCTCCAGTTGCTGGGCACTCGCGGGTCCGGCTTGGAGAGCACCGACACGAGGTCTTCGAGCTCGTCGGCCGACACCGGCGGGCGCACACCCACCTCCTCGGCCTTGGCCACCGGCACCGACAACGTCATCTCGTTGATGACGGTGCGCAGGATCAGGTAGTCCTGCGTCTCGCCGAAGTTGGTGATCTTCTTCGTGCCCTGCACGAGGCATGCGCCGTGCTGGGGGTAGATGACGGTGTCACCCTTCTTGAACTTCACACTGACCTCATCGATCGACAGCTGAAGAGAAACGCTTCTCCGGGGGCAAGGCCTCCAGGCTACGGCCGGACCGTACCGAATCCGCCCGCAGCGCAGGGGCTCGGCGTCACGCTCCGTCGCAGGCAAACTCGTTCGGAGCGGCCTGGGCGCCGACGGAGAAGATCGTGCCGTCGGTGGCGACGCGGACGTAGAGGCCGGACTCCACCGGTTCGAGGAACAGGGTCTGGCCGATCGTTCCCGCCCCGCCGAGCAGGCTCGACGGCTGCAACGGGCGCCCGCAGTCGGGGACGTGGACCGTCGGGTGGCCCTCGGCGACGGTCAGGACGGCCACGCCCGGGCTGATGCCATCGTCGGTCGCGGTACCGGCCTGCCACCCCGCCGGGGCCCACGGCTCACCCTCGGTGAGGCTCCCGGACGCGTCGACCTGGTGCACCCGCCCGAACTCGTACGCAGAGAAGGCGAGCGGCCCGTCGACGGGCCCGGTGAACGTCACCGCCAGACCGTCCCAGACGGCGCTCGCCCGTGACGTGTTCGCGCTGTCCTGGTAGGGCTCGGGCACGGAGATGGGTGTGCCGATGGATGCGGTGAGCGCGTCGATGACCGACGCGCGGTCGTCACCGAAGCGGTTCTCGCCGAGCCCGTCGGGACGCAACACCAGCCCCACCGCCACCGGCGTCTCCGTCGTGTCCACGGCAGCGCCCGTCGTCTCCGGGATCGTCTCCGGGATCGTCTCCTGGGCCGGCGTGGTCGGGATCTGCGTGGTCGGGACCGGCGGGGTCGCGACCGTCGAGGTCGGGACTGGCGGGGTCGCGACCGTCGAGGTCGCGGCGGACGTGGCGTCCGTGCCGGCTCCGTCGTCGCTGCCACACGCGGCCAGGCCGACGACGACGATCCCTGCCGCGGCGACCCGTCGGACCGATCGAGTCGCGGCAGTCCGTCGCGACGAGGTGAGAGCGCTCATCGTCGGGACGCTACCGAACACACCTCGATCGACCAGATGTCCTCGACTCGACGCCTCCATGCCCCCACGAGCAAGCTGCGCGCCCGATGACACCCACCTCGCTGTGGAGCCTGACCGCGTGGCGCGCCGCCGCCCCCGACGCGCCGATGCTGATCGACGAGCACGGGCGGACGATGACGTTCGCCGAGTTCGCGACCGAGAGCGAGCAGCTCGCCCGCCGGTTCGGCGCGCTCGGGATCGACGCCGCGAGCCACGTCAGCTGGCAGCTCCCGACCCGGATCGACACGCTGGTCGCATCGATGGCCCTGTCCCGGCTCGGGGCCGTGCAGAACCCGATCATCCCGATCTACGGCGAGCGCGAGCTGCGGACGATCCTGTCCGAGCACCAGGCCGGATTCGTCGTCGCCCGGCAGCTCGACGGTGGGGGCGGTGCGCTCGCTGACGCGTGCCGGACCGTGGAACCGGCGCCCCGGTTGATCGACCTCGACGCGTTGCTCGCCGACCCGACGCCGGTGCCGGACGTCGAGCTGCCGCCGGTCGCGGATCTCGATCCGCACCGGGTCACCTGGCTGTACCACACGTCCGGCACGACGTCGGCGCCGAAGGGCGTGCGCCACACCGATGCCAGCCTGATCGCCGGTGGGCGGGCGATGGCCGACACGTTCGACCTCCTGCCGTCCGACGTCGGCTCGATCGCGTTCCCCTACGCCCACATCGGCGGGCCCGACTACCTGGTGTCGCTGTTGCTCTGCGGCATCCCCGCGGTGCTGCTCGAGTCGTTCGAGGTGCACGCCGCGGCCGAGGTCTTCCGGCGCTTCGGCGTGACGATCGCCGGCGGCACGACCGCGTTCTACACCGCGTTCCTCCGCGCCCAGCGCGAGCGGCCCGGCGTGCCGCTGCTGCCGTCACTGCGCATGTTCTGCGGTGGCGGCGCCCCGAAGCCACCCGCCGTGTTCCACGACGTGCTCGCCGAGATGGGTGTGCGCATCGTCCACGGCTGGGCGATGACCGAGTGCCCGATGACGTGTTGCGGGCGGCCATCCGACACCGACGAGCAGCTCGCCGAGACGGACGGCAAGCCGGTGCTCGGCGCGGAGGTGGTCGTCGTCCGTGCCGACGGCACGCGTGCCGACGTCGACGAGCCTGGCGAGTTGCGCGTGCGCGGCACGATGCTGTTCCAGGGCTACGCCGATCCCGACCTGAACGAGGCGGCGTTCGACGACGAGGGGTACTACCGAACCGGCGACATCGGTCGCCTGCGTCCCGATGGGCACGTCGTGATCACGGGCCGGATCAAGGACGTGATCATCCGCAAGGGCGAGAACGTCAGCGCGAAGGAGATCGAGGACGTCCTGCACCAGCACCGCGACGTCGCCGAGGTCGCCGTGATCGGCCTGCCCGACGACGAGCGCGGAGAGCGGGTGTGTGCCGTGATCTGCCCCGTCGACGGTGCCGAGCCGCTGACGCTCACCGACGTCCAGGCACTCTGTCGAGCCGCCGGGCTCGCCCGCTTCAAGACCCCCGAGCAGGTCGAGGTCATCCCCACCCTGCCGCGCAACGCGACCGGCAAGATCCGCAAGGACGAGCTCCGCGCGCGGTACGGCTGAGCCCGCGAGCGCAGCGTCACCGCTTCGCGAGCGCAGCGAGCCAGCCGCGGCGGGTCCAGGCGCAGCGCGACCGCAGCGAGCAGCACTACAGCTCGGCGACGTGGGCGCCAAAGGCGTCGCCGAAGCGCTGCAGCAGCGCGAGGAACCGTTCCTTGTCTCTCGGCTGCCAATCGGCGGTGATCTCATCGAGCGTGACGTTCCATGCGCCGAACACACGGGCCAGCGCGTCCTCACCGCGGTCGGTGAGCTCCAGCATCACGACCCGGCCGTCGGAGGCGAGGACGGACCGGCGCACGCAATCCAGCGCCACCAGTTCGGCGACGTGACGACTCACCGTGGAGCGGTCGTAGCCCATCTCCTCGGCGACGTCGGAGATCCGGACCGGCTGCAGGTCGCGGATCCGGGAGAGCACGCCGAACAGGTACGGCCCGACCTCGAGGCCGGCACGCTCGCCCATCGCGTCGTAGAGCCGGTTGGAGTGGGCCAGTCGCGTCACGACCGTGATCGTTCGGGTCAGCTCACTCAGCCAATCGGACTCCGTCGGCACGGGGCGGCGGCGACGGTCCACGGCGGGCATGGTACCGACGGCGTTAACGTCGCCGCGGAGGGGGTGGCGGTGAGCCGAGCGTTGCAGGGGTTGAGGGTCGTGGACCTGTCCACGCTGCTCGCCGGACCGCAGGTCGCCGCGGTGCTGGCCGACTTCGGTGCCGACGTGGTGAAGGTCGAGCCTCCCGAGGGCGACCCGCTGCTGCGCCTCGGCGCCACGCGTCACGGGCGCTCGTTGCCCTACGTCCTGGCCAACCGCGGCAAGCGACTGGTCACGATCGACCCGGCCCAGGCCGACGGGCGGGCCCAGCTCGCCACGCTCGTCGACCGGGCCGACGTCGTGGTCAGCAACCAACCGATCTCGCTGCTGCGCCGGTGGGGGTGCGCGCCCGACCAACTGTTGGAGCGCACGCCGCGACTGGTCGTCGTCACCGTGTCGTGCTTCGGCACCGACGGGCCGTGGGCCGATCGCCCCGGCAACGGCTCGCTGGCCGAGGGCTTCGCCGGGATCGCCCACCTCACCGGAGACGCCGAGGGCCCACCGATCCTTCCATCTGCCGCGGTCGGCGACTCGCTGGTCGGCATGACCGGAGCGCTCGCCATCATGGTCGCCTGCTGGCACCGCGACGCGGCGGGCGGCACGGGACAGCACGTCGACGTGACGATGTACGAACCGCTGATCGCGCTGCTCGGGCCGGCGCTGGCCGCATGGACGCCCAGCGACCCGGGTCCGATGCGTGCCGGCAGCCGGGTCGCGGGTGGCGTGCCGCGCAACGTCTACGAGTGCGCGGACGCGCGGTACGTGGTCGTGTCGGGCACCACCGATGCACAAGTGGGACGGCTGCTCGGGCTGATGGGGACCGACGACGCGTGGTCGCTCGCCCGCTTCGGCCGGTCCGAGCAACGCCTGGCACACGCCGACGAGCTCGACACGCTGGTCGCCGGCTGGATCGCAGCGCGCGATCGCGATGACGTGCTGGCAACGCTCGGCGAGGCACGCATCCCGGCGGTGCCCGTCAACACGGTGCCCGACCTCGTGCAGCATCCACAGGTCGTGGCCCGCGGCTCGATCCGGTCGGTGGACGATGCGATCGCCGGCGCGGTCCCGCTCCCTCCTGCGGTCGGGCAGCTGCGCTCGACCCCCGCCGAGACGCTCCCGGCGCCCGTCGATGCGATCGACCTGGCCGACGTCCTCGCCACCTGGGATCAGCGGTGAGCCAGATGGTTGCAGAGATCACACATCTCCTAGACTGGTGGCACGCACGAGCGACGGGGGTCCGTCATGAGCATCGCAACGCGAGAGCTGGTCAGCGTCCGACGGCCGACGGCACCGCCGCGGGCCATCGAGGAAGCGCCGGCGTACACGCTGGGCCGCCCGATCGCCGGCCTGCGGGTCGGCCTGCGCCACGAGGGCTCGTGGCGCAGCTGGATGTGGATCGTCGACGAGTGGACGGGGTTCCTGCGCAGCGACGGCGCCGAGCCGGTCGTCGTCGAGGCAGGTGGGCGCGTCGGTTCTGAAGGGGTGCGGACCCGCGCCGACGTCGCGGCGTGGGCAGAGTCGATCGACTGCGGCATCTCCGGGCTCGGCACCTGCGGGTCGTGCACCTCGAACAGCGTCCACGACGCGGTCACGCTGGAGAACCTCGCCAAACCTGCCGTCGTCGCCGTGTGCTCCGAGTTCCAGCAGCACGGCCGCAACATGGCGAGCTACCTCGGCCACAGCCAGCTGAAGATGCTGGTGCTGCCCTACCCGCTGGAGAACCGACCCGAGGCCGAGATCCGCGCCATCGCCGCCGACCACTACCCGGCGTTCCTGGACCTGCTCGGGGCCACCCGATGACCACGCTCGACGCGGACCGCTCGATGGTGGTCGACCCCGACCCGGAGGCGTTCCTCGAGCGGTCGATCGCCGAGGGCTGGGGCGACGGCGCCCCGCTGGTGCCGCCCACCGACGATCGCGTCGATGCCCGCCTCGCCGCCACGCCGTTGGCCCCCGATCACGTGCTCGGGGAGCTGCCGCCGCGCTACGGCGTCGCGACCGTCGAACTGGCAGCGGTGAACGCCACGATGGCCGGCGTCGCCCCCGAGGCCTTCCCGCTGGTGCTCACCGCGCTGGAGGCGATCCTCGTCCCGGAGTGGAACGCGTTCGGGCTCACGACCACGACGTCGAGCGTGCACCCCATGCTGATCGTCAACGGCCCGTCCCGTGACCAGCTCGGCATCGACTACCGGGCCGGGTGCCTGGGTGGGGCAGGTGGGCGCGGGTCGATGTCGATCGGCCGCGCCGTCTCGTTGTGCCTGCGCAACATCGGCGGTCAGAAGGCAGGCGAGACGTCGCGCACGGTGTTCGGGCAACCCGCACGGTTCGGCCTCTGCTTCGGCGAGTGGGAGGAGCGCTCGCCGTGGCCGTCGCTCGCCCAGCGCGCCGGGTTCGGCGCCGACCGCGAGGTCGTCACCGTCCACGGCGGCAAGGGCACGTATCCCCTGGCCGACGTCAACAACGACGATCCGGCCGACCTGGCGTACACCATCGCCAAGTCCCTGGCCTTCCCCATGAACAACTGGTACCTGGAGCTGACCGGCGAGAGCGGCCAGCTGGTGCTGCTCGTCAACCCGATGTGGGCGCAGCGCCTCGGCGGGCGGTTCCCCGACATCGGCGAGCTCCAGACCTACCTGTGGGAGCACGCATGGCAGCCGATCGAGCTGTTCCGGCCGAACAACCAGGACGTGCTGCGCGCCAAGGGACGCGTCGACGATCAGGGTCGGGTGTTCCTCGCTGCTCGTCCCGATCAGTTCGTGCCCGTGGTGTGCGGCGGGCTCGGCGGGCTGCACGGCGTCGCGCTGACGAGCTTCGTGCAGAGCGAGATGCAGTCGGTCGAGGTGGCGCGGCCGTGATGGACACCGATGGCGTCCGTGCCGCCGTGGAGGAGATGGCCCAGGTGCTGCGCGCCGACGGCGGCGACCTCCAGCTGGTCTCCGCTGATCCACGGTTGGATCGGATCGAGGTCCGGGTGCAACTCGACGGGGTCGAGTGCCTCGACTGCGTGATGCCTCCCGCCGCGCTGCAGGAGATCATCTCGGCATCGATCGCCCGCCGTTCGCCCGGCGAGTTCGAGCTCGTCGTGGTGGATCCCCGAGCGTGAGCGGGCACCGGTGAGCACCGACGTCGCCGCCCGGCCCGGTGCCATCCTGCGCTGGGCGGCGTGGGCGGGCGACGTCGACCTGCCGATCACCTTCCCATCGGGTTGGGACGTCGAGACGTGCGCGCCCCGGGATGCCCCCGACCTCACCCCGGACGAGATCGGAGCAGCGATCCAGCGGCCGATCGGCTCGCCGCGCCTGCGCGACCTCGCCGCCGGCACGCGCCGACCGTGCATCGTCATCGACGACCTGAGCCGGCCGACGCAGGGATCGCTCGTGATCCCACCGATCCTCGACGAGCTCCAGGCCGCAGGGATCCCGGCGTCGGACGTGCTCGTGCTCGCCGCCGTCGCCAACCACCGCCCGATGATCCACGACGATCTGGTGCGCAAGCTCGGGCCCGACGTGCTCGCCCGGTGTCGGGTGCTCAACCACTTCTCCGGAGGGAACTGCACGACGCTCGGCACGACCGCACTCGGCACGCCGGTCGAGGTCAACAGCGACTTCATGGCCTGCGACCTGCGGATCCTGGTCGGGTCGATCATCCCCCACGCCGCGGCCGGGTTCTCCGGCGGCGCCAAGCTGCTGATGCCCGGGATCGCCAGCGTCGCCTCGGCGCTGGCCTACCACCGGGGCCCGGCGCTGCGGGGCGGCTACAACCTCGACGCGCCGCCGGCGCGGACGGACTCGGAAGAGGCCGCCCGTATCGCCGGCGTGGACTTCATCGTCAACTCGGTGCCGACCACCCGGCTCGGCGTCGGTGCCGTCGTCGCCGGCGACGTGGTCGACGCCCACCGCGCCGGCGTGGCCCACGCCCGGAGGATCTTCGCCAGCCCGACGCCGAGCGGCGTCGACGTCTGCGTGCTGTCGCTGTACCCGAAAGACGGCGAGTTCCTCCAGCACATCACTGCACTCGCCCCGTACAAGACGGCGCCCGAGCCGGTCGTGCGCGCCGGCGGCACGGTGGTGATCGCCCTCGCCGGGGGCGAGGGCCTCGGCGTGCACGCCCTGTTCGGGCCCGGCATGCCGCTCGCGGCGAGCCGGGCGACACGGCTGCGCGAACGAGACCTGGTGTTCATGTGCCCGACCGTGCACCCGGGCGAGCTGCCTGACGCCGTGCGCCACGACACCGTGCTCCACCGCAGCTGGGACGAGACGGAGCAGTGGCTCGCCGGGAAGCACGGCGCACACGCCCGAGTGGCCGTCTACCCGTGCGCCACGATGCAGCTCGCCGAAGCCGTCTGCTGACATCGGCGGCTCACGACGCGACGCCGAGCACCGCGGCGAGGAGGAAGCCGATGACGGTCAGCAACCCGACCGACTTGCCGCCGTTGGCGAAGGCCTCGGGCATCATCGAGTCAGCCAGCATCACGAGGACGGCACCGGCGGCGAAGGCCTGGGCGTTGACGCCCTGGTTCGGGATGCGATCGGCGAGCAGGTAGCCGGCCGCCGCAGCCCCGGCGCTGGCCACGGTCAAGGCACCCCACATCGCTGAGATCGTGCGGCCGGCCGTGCCCGCCTGCCGCAGCGCCAGCGTGCCGGCAGCGCCCTGGGGGACGTTGGACACGAACACGGCGACCACGAAGGCGACACTCACCCCACCGCCCAACGCGACCCCGATGCCGAGGATGAACGCTTCGGGCAGTCCGTCGAGCAGGGCGCCGAGGAACATCGCCGCGCCGGACCCCTCCGAGGCGTCCGATCCGTCGAGATCGATGCGATCGTCCCCGCCGAGGCCGGCGATCACGCGATCGGCGCCGTAGTAGACGAGCGCGCCCACCAGGAACGCGATGCCGATCGCCGACCCGACACCGAACACGGACGCCGGGACCAGCTCGTAGGCGACGGCGCTCAGCATGGTGCCGGCACCGAAGCCCATCAGCAGTCCGCTCGCCTTGCGCCGATGCTCGAGCGGCGGTGCGAGCGCCTGACCGACGAAGAGGGCCGCCGACGAGAGCCCGCCCCAGAAGATCGCGTACCAGACCGTCACCGCTCCGGTCTAGCAGCAGCGCCCCCGGCACGATTCGAACGTGCGACCGGCGGATTAGAAGTCCGCTGCTCTATCCAGCTGAGCTACAGGGGCGGGCGCGGTCATGCTATGCCCCGAGTCGTCGCTGGGCCCGGCCTTCCACCCCTTCGCGAGCGGTCAGGCGGCGGGGTCGGGGTCGAAGAGGGCGGGTTGGTCGGTGTCGGCGAGCG
>CAZMGD010000020.1:0-50186 GCA_964565705.1 uncultured Ilumatobacteraceae bacterium
GCGTTCGTCAATGTGCGGCGAGGACAGGCCGCATCGTCCACAGACGCGCTAGCCCACACCGGCACTTCCGGGGCATCGCCGGGGTGCGCATCGGTCCGAACCTAAATCTCGAGGCTGGGTGCTTTCACACGGACCGATGCCCACTTGACCAGGTTCTCGAGCTCGTCCTTGGAACGCTTGAATCCGGCGACGGCTCGTTGGCAGGGACACACACCACGAGGGGGCCAGACCGGGAGTGACGCCAGCGCACGGTGCGGCGTCTCAGCCCGGCTCAGCGCGGCTCGCGGACTTTGGTGGATCTCCACGGGCAGCGGCGAGCTTCGCCGCCACCAGTGCGAGCACCGACGTAGCGATGCCGATCGACTTGGTTGCATCGGCGTCGGTGGCCTCGTCAAGGTCGGCCGGGTAGCGACCTTCGATCGCCCACTGCGTCAGTTCCGGCAGCTCCAACATCTCGAACCCAGCGCGCTCTGCTTCGGGCAAGCGGCGCACGAGCCGATCGAGGTCGTGCAATCTGGGCGGATCAATGTCGTAGTACGCGAGTAGCGCTTGAGCGCCTTCTCCGCCGCTTGGTGCGCCCAGACACAGGCACCTCGCGCGACCACCTCGTCGTCGGCCGCGGCATGCTCGGCGAGTGCCAGATCCTCCTCGGCCCAGCGGCGCCAGCGCGCTGGAACGCCCTCGGGGTGACGCGCGGATTCAGGTAGCGACGAGCTCACGGCCCTCGCGCAGGGCGGCGCGCACCAGGCCCGGCTCGCTTGCCTGGCGCACCAGGTCAGACGAGTCGACGACCACGACGTCGACCGGCACCGGCAGGCTGCGCAGTTCGTTCATCACTGCCACTGCGGCGTCGTGCCGACGCCCCGCGATCGGCAGCACCACGAGCAGGTCGATGTCGGAATCGGGCCCGTCGGTGCCCTGGACGACCGAACCGAACAGGACGACGCGTGTGGCGGCACATCGTTCGACGATCAGCCGGGCAACATCGGGGGCCCACTCGGCAAGCGTGCGACCGTCGTAGATCGCCTTGCCCTCGGCGATCTCGACCTGCGACATGACCTCATCCTAGAAGCGGGCCGGGCACCGAACTGGCCGCCGGTCAGGTCAGGGCGAACAGTGGGACGCGCCACCAACCAGGGTTCACGCGGGTCGTCGGTCTCCTCGCAAGCCGGCAGAGGAGGCAGGCAGGGAGTCCTACACAGATCATTACCCGGGTGATGCACGAATCGTTGCGTTTCGTTACAGTGCTCCCTGTGACGGTTCCCGGCAAGGGAGGGCGGCCACGCAAATGGAGATCGGACGCCGATCGGGTGCGGGCGTTCCGTGCTCGGCAGCGGGGCGAGGACGAGCCGATGACGTTCGAGTCGGCGCTCGCCGATGGCGACGAGCTGGCGATGGCGCTTGAACGGGTTCGGGAGTTGCAGGGCGATCTCGTCACCGCCGTCGAAGCCCTGGCCGATGTAGAGGCAGCGCTCCAGTCCGAACGTCGGCGGCACCGGGCGACGCAGCGCACGCTCGACCGGACGAGGGCGACCATGGACGAACAACGAGCTGCGGACCAGGTCCGCGCCGAGGAGCTGCGCGTCGCCGCTGACGAGGTGCGCAGGTTGACGGCCGAGAACCAGTGGCTCAGCGCCCAGCTCGCCGAGCGACGACCGCCGGCGGCAGGGCCGAACCGAGCAGCTCGGCGCCAGGCCGCCAAACGCGACCGCCACACCGAGCGTTGAATCCGCAACGCCCCGGGAGCGTTGAAACGTAACGACACGAAACTGTGCACCAGTCGAGTAATACCATGTGAGATACACCCTGCCGTCCGGCATCCGCAGCGTTCGATCTCATTCGAAATTCCCCTCGATTCGGGCGACGGATCCCGTCTTGAGGTGTGAGCGCGAATGCGAGGCCGGCGACGGGCACTGTCCACGTCGCGATGAGCCCGCTGCTGGTCGACACCCGGGAGGCGGCGCGGCTGCTCGGCATCGGGCGGACAAAGATCTACGGGTTGATCGGCGACGGGGCTATCACCCCCGTGCACATCGGCAGGTGCGTGCGGTTCGCCGTCTCGGAGTTGGAGCGCTTCGTCGCCAGCGGCTGCGCCGTCGACGCCGACGTGAGCGCTCAGTCCGGAATCAGCAAGACTGCGCCACGACCGCGCTCGCCTCGGCGACCGGCGTTGCGCGAGGTCACTCCCCGCCTGTTCGATCCGGCGAGCTGAACGCCCGCCCGCAACGACGTCGGCGTAGTCCTGCGCACTGCCGGCAGCGCACAAGCCTGCACGAGCGACACCGGATGCGTGCGGGCCGGCCTAGACAGCGACCCTCTCCGCGACCGCGCTCAGCTCGGCTCCGTAAACCACAATGCAGTCGTGGCGGATGTTCCGCCACAGCTCGGACTTGCCCCGCAGCTTCCGCCCAGCCTCCGACGCGGAGACCTCCAGAAGCTCCACACGGTTCCCGGTGATCTCCACCACCTGCCGACGCCAGCGATCGAGCGAACTCGACCAGGCCTCATCATTCTCATCGACGCCGTCGGCCCGCACGGCGACCACATCGATGTCGCTGTCGGCGTCGGCCTCGCCGCGGGCGAACGACCCGAAGACCACGACAGCGGCGGGTTGTGGGCTGATCTGCGAGGCCGCCTCTCCGACTCGATGGAGGACGTTCGCTCGAGCACCGGTCAGCGCGATGACCGCCTGCGCTGCAATGTGCTCGCGAACCAGATGAAACTGCGCCGACGGCGGCACCTCGCGACGTTGGACGAGACCGAGCCTGACGAGACCGGGCATCACCCGAGACGCCTGGGCAACGCTCACGTCAGCGAGGCGGGCCAACGTGGTGAGGCTCAACTCCGCAGTCGTCTGCGCGAGCACTGCGAGGATTCGCCCCTGCACGCCGGGGATCACCGCCTGCACCGGCCGCACGAAGTCCACGACGCGACGGTAGCCGCTCATCGCTCATAAATGAATGGACCGTTGTGAACATGCAGTGCATTCGTAGTCGCGGGTCGTCGACGTCGGACCGCAATCGACAAGCAAGGCCCGAGGTTGATCGCGTCGGCGGTCACGGATCGCTTCAATCCAGCAACGAGCGACGTTGCTTCGTCGTCGAGTTCATCGACCCGGCTGCTCGCACGTACGCCGATGACTTCTTAGCGCTCAAGCAAGCACTCGCGGACCTGCTCGGGCGACAGCGGATCGTGGCGCTACGCACTCAGCTCGTCCGCCCAGCCCGCGAAGAACGTTCGAAGATCGGCGACTGTGCTGGCGTCGATCGGGATCTCGTCGTCGACGAAGCGCTGCAGGGTTCGCATCATCTCGGCAAGTACCTCGCGATCCAAGCCGGGATCTACCTCACTCGCGTTCGCGAGGAGCTGCTCCTTGCCGAAGCGCTGCGTGAGGACGTACACGTCAGCGAAGTCGCGGGCTTCGGCGCGGCCGAACAACGCGAGGAGCTTCCGTCCCGCGAGCTCCTGCGGGTCGTACGTCGGACCGACGAATGACGCGACTGGCGGCTTGCCGGCGGCGGCGTCGAGTGCGAACTCGACGATCAACTCCTCGCCATTGCCGCGGAGGTGAAGTCGGACGAACGTCTCGCTGTCATGGAGCCGTTCCATGCGCCAGCCCCGGTCAGCTGCCGCCGCCTCGAACTGATCTCGCGCAGCTGCGACGCTCACGTCCTCGGGAGCCCCGAAGAAGTCGAGATCGCGCGTCGGCCGGCTCGTCAGGCCCGAGGCCAAGAGGGCGCCGCCGCCCGCGAGCAGGAAGCCGTGAGACGCGGGCAGGTCGAAGAACAGTCGCGCCACGTCAGCCTGGAAAGGGCTGAGGCCACTCACGTCAGCGCCCTGTCGATCGTCGGTTCCCAAGCGGCACGGACATCGCGCGGCACCACGAGCTCGTCCCAGAGGTCGACGAGCAGCGCTCCGTCGATGAACCTCGCGAGGTCGCTCGGCGCTCCCTCACGCAGAACGACCTCGTAGCAACGGGCCCGCTCCCGTCGGTCACGCAGTCGGAACTCCGCGCCAGGCCGGCTCCAGTTCAACCCGAGCGGCAGCGACACGGTGGCGAACGCGTGAGCGACCGGGAGCCGCCAGAGGCGGTCGCTCACGAAGATCGGACGACCGTGCCGCAGCGGCACCTCCGTGAAGGTGATCCGTGGCTCGGCAACGAGCTCGTAGCCGACCGTGTCGAGCAGGCGGCTGGCGGTGGCGAGCGTCGGCGACTTGCGGCCGTGCTCGTATGCCGAGATCGTCGGCCGTGACGTGCCCGCCCGCGCGGCGAACTCCTCCTGACTCAGCCCAGCTTCGTGCCGAACTCGCTCGAGCAGACTCGCATCCACGGTGCAGAGCGTATCCAATCGGATACGAGGCGCCCCAGCGACTTACTCCGCAACGCTCGCCGGAACGTCGAGGATGCTTGCCGCGCGCTTCGCAGTTGCCTTGTCTCGTTCCCTGTGGGACCTGACGTAGCCGGCGGTGGTCGTGCTCGATCGATGACCCACGTGGCGGGCGATGTCGTCGAGCGGCACGCCGTGTTCGCTCATTGCGGTGACGACCGTGCGGCGGCCGGCGTGGGTGCCGAGGCCGGTCGTGTCGAGGCCGAGCGCGGCGGCCTTCGCGCGGACGAGCTTGTCGACGTGCTGACGAGCCACCAGGCCGCCGTCCTCGGTGGTGAACACGAGGTCCAGTCGCTCGCCCTCGTACTCGTGGGTCTGCCACGCCGGGCCCGCCGCCAGCCGCTTGGCTGCCTGCGCGACCCGATGAGCGCGCAGGCGCTCGACCACGCCGGGCAACAGGTAGTGCACGCCTTCGGCGCCTTCGGTCTTTGTCGGGCCGAGTACTCGGCCGACGCCGGACACCTGGACGACGGCTCGACGCACCGTCGCCGTCGGCTCCGCGGCGTCGAGGTCGAGGTCGGACCACGCCAGACCGAGCACCTCCGACACCCGCCAGCCCTGCATGAACAGCATCGCCATCGCCGCCCCATACCGCGCTCCCGTGCAGGCCGCGACCAACCGCGCAGCGTCGGCGGCGTCGAGGTGTCGTTCATGCGACTTGGGCACCCGCGGCGGCTTCACCCGCTTGGCCGGATTGACCGAGATCAACCGGTGATCGACGGCGCAGTCGAGCACCTGGTTCAGCGTGACCGGGTGTCGGCGACCGTGGACGGCGACAGGTGGTCGTCGCCGACGAGGAGGCCCGATTGCCACTCCTGCAACTGCTCGGACGTCGGCCGCGCGACGGGGACGTCAGCGAGCACGCCCAGCCGCTCGCGCGTCAGGCGCTTGCCGACCGACGACGGGCGCATCCGGTGAGGCGCCACGTTGGCCAGCCACCACGCCGCCAGCCGCGCACGGTCGTCGCCGGCGTGACCCGCGACGGTCCCCGCGCAGCGGCGACGACGGCGTGCTCGTCGATCGCCTCGTCACGCCGGCGCTGCGCCTCGGCCTGGGTCTCCTCGCGCCTTGCGATGCTTGCCGGTGGAGTCGGTCCACGTCGCGAAGTAGCACTCGTTCGACTGGTCCCAATAGACGCTGCTGCCGCCGTTGGCGCGCTTGCCGCGCACCGTCGTGACCCCCGTCCGCGCCGGTCGAACGCTTCGCCATCGGTCGCCGTGGCATGCCCGAAATCGCAGTCTCGGCGAGGGCAACGCACCGCGAACAACGACGGACGCCAGCAGACGACCCCGGACAGACTCCCTGGTCAGAGGACTCTCATCGGATCTCGACGAACCCGCAACAGCCCTGGAGCGGAACGGGAGGGATTCGAACCCCCGGGCCTTGCGGCCTTCCGCTTTCAAGGCGGATGCAATTGTCCACTCTGCCACCGTTCCGGCGGCGAGGTTACCGTCGGGGGTTCAGCGAGGGCTGAGCACCACCACGGGGATGTCGCGGTCGGTCTTCGACTGGTACTCGTCGTAGTACGGCCACTGCTCGAGCATGATCGCCCACAGGCGCGGCTTCTCCTCGGCCGTGGCGGTGCGTGCGGTCACCGCGACGACGTCGGCCTTCACCTGCACCACCGCCTCCGGGTTGGCGACCAGGTTCAGGTACCAGCCCGGGTGCTCGGCCGCACCGCCCTTCGACGCGACCAACAGGTAGTCGTTGCCGTCCTGGCCGAAGATCAGCGGGAACTTGCGCGGTTCGCCGCTCGTGCGGCCGGTCGTCGTGAGCACGAGGCAGGTGGCATCGTTCCAGAGGAACCCGACCTCCCCGTCGGTCTCCTCGTACTGGCGGACGTGCTCGTCACCGAACAAGCTGTAGTCGGGCATCGGGGGCTCCTCATCGAGTCGGACCGGACGGATCATTCCACCTGCGAGCGCAACGACGCGACCCAGTCGTCGGCGAGGCGCCAGCGGCTGTCGGCGTGCTCGCGTGAGTTGACGACGTGCTTGCCCGCCGCCGGGTAGGACCCCATGAACTTCACGCCGCCCTGCTTGGCGTGCAGCGCCCGGAGCGCGTCGGCAACGATCTCGTCGGTGATGTGGCCGTCGGCGTAGATCACGAAGCAGTTGTCACCGAGCCCGCCGTCCTTGGTGGGCCGGCTGATCAGGTTCGACAGGTTGATCCTGCGGGCGGCGAACTCCTGCAGGATCGAGATCAGGCTGCCCGGCTCATCGGCCCGCTGGTACACGACGATCGCCGTGCGGTCGTAGCCGGTCGGCGCCGGCACGCCGGAGCGGCCGACCAGCACGAAGCGCGTCTGATTGCCGGTGTGATCCTCGATGTGCGACATCAGCACATCGAGCCCGTACAGGTCGGCGGCCTGGCGGGCGGCGATCGCGGCGACCTCGGGGTGGCCGTCCTCGGCGACCGAACGCGCCGCCTCCGAGGTGCTCGACGCCTGGCGGATCTCCGCGTCGGGGAGCTCGCGCCGGAGGAAGTGGTGGCACTGTGCCGTGGCGACGGGAATGGACAGCACCGCCTTCACGCCCTCGACCGTCGCACCGGGAACCCCGAGCAGGCAGTGCTCGATGTCGAGCACCACCTCGCGCTGGATCAGCAGGTCGTGGTCGAAGGCGAGGGCGTCCTGCGTGAAATTGACGCTGCCCTCGATCGAGTTCTCGATCGGCACGAAGCCCAGTTCGATGACGCCGTTCGACACCGCGTCCAGCACGTCGGGCACGCTGGGGAACGGGATCAGCTCCCGGTCGGCGAGATCGGCCTGCGAGCGCAGCGCCTGGTCCGTGAACGACCCGAACGGGCCCAACAACCCGATCGCCACGGGGGACGGGGAGTCGCTTGACGGGGGCTTCATGGGCGTGGAGGCTATGCGGCAGCCCCGTTCAGTGACAGCGTGTTCCCGTCCGGGTCACGGAACCACGCCACCAACGTGCCGCCCGGCGCTGTCCAGATGCCGAGGTCGTCCTGCTCCATGCCGTCGTACCGCTGGAACTCGACCCCGGCGCCGGCCAGCCGGCGCGCGGTCCCCATGACGTCGTCCACCTCCCAGCCGAGCACGGTGAACGGCTGCGGGACGAGCTCCTCGACGAGCGTGGCCCGCACCGTGACCTGTCCCGCGCGCAGCACCAGCGCGAACGGTGTGTCCTCGACGAGTGTGAGACCGAGCGTGTCGACGTAGAACGCCTTGGCCCGCTCCGCAACGGTGATCGGTACGAACGCGACGAGTTGCTCGGAGCCCAACATGCGGCCATGCTCGCGCCGTCGCCGGGAGTGTTGTTCCACGGATCTTCTGCGACGATGTGGCCGGATGGACGAAGCAGCGCTGCGCGCGCTCCTCGATGACGTGACCGCGGGACGCATCACGCCCGACGATGCGGTCGCATCGCTGCGGCGGCTCCCGTTCGCCGACGTCGGTGAGGCGCTCGTCGACCACCATCGAGCATTGCGTCAAGGCATGCCCGAGGCCGTGTACTGCCCCGGCAAGTCGCCCGAACAGGTGGTGACGATCGTCGGCGAGCTGCTGCGCCACGGCTCTGGACCGGTGTTGATCACCCGCGCCAGCGACGATCAGATCAAGGCCGCCGTCGCCGCCCACGGCGAAGGTCAGCGGCGCGGGACGGCGATGCTCTGGCGCGCTCCCGAGGCGTGGCGGGCGGCGACGCCGCTCGTGGTCTCGGCGGGCACGGCCGACCTCCCCGTCGTGGACGAGGCCGCGATCACGTTGCAGGCCAACGGGTTCGAGATGGACGTGCTGACCGACGTCGGCGTCGCCGGCATCCATCGACTCCTGGCCCATGTCGACAGGGTGACCGCTGCCGGCGCGGTCATCGTCGTCGCCGGGATGGAGGGCGCGCTCGCCAGCGTGATCGGCGGCATGACCGCCTCGCCCGTCGTCGCCGTGCCGACCAGCGTCGGCTACGGCGCCGGCTTGGACGGCGTCACCGCGCTGCTCGCGATGCACGCCTCCTGCGCGAGCGGCGTGACCGTCGTCGGGATCGACAACGGCTTCGGCGCCGCGTGCGCGCTCGCCCGGATGCTGCCGGTGCGCCGGTGACCGCCTCCACCGACCGTCATGTCACCGATCCGGTCGACCGGTCGACCAGTGCGGTGACACCGGGACGGGGTGAGCGCGTGGCCTGGTTCCAGTGTGCGGCGGGCACGGCCGGCGACATGACGCTCGGCGCGCTGGTCGATGCGGGTGCCGATCCGCTCGAGGTCGGATCCGTGCTGCAGGAGCTCGGTCTCGACGGCTGGGCGCTGACGTTCGAACACACCCAGCGCTGCGGCCTCGCCGCCAGCCGGGCGATCGTGCTGGTCCACGGTGTGCACGAGGAACCGCGCCACTCGGATCCGGGGCACGTGTACGAGCCGGTGCCGGTGCACCACCACGAACCCGAGCGGTCGCACGACCACTCACACGACCAGGTCGACCCCGCCGAACACCGGCCGTACCGGGCGATCCGCGCGCTGATCGAGCGTGCCGACCTCCCCGAACGCGTCCGCGAACGCTCGCTGCGGGTCTTTCGTGCACTGGCCGAGGTCGAGGGAGAGATGCACGGCGTCGAACCCGCCGACGTCGAGCTCCACGAGGTCGGATCACTCGACGCGATCATCGACGTCGTCGGCTCGTGCGCCGCGCTGGAGTCGCTCGGCATCGACCGCGTCGAGTGCAGCACGATCGGCGTCGGCCACGGAACGGTCCGCGCTGCACACGGCACGCTGCCCAACCCGGCACCCGCGGTGATCGCCCTGCTCGAGCGGGCGCAGGCTCCGGCGCGAGGCATCGACGACCACCGCGAGATCGCAACGCCAACGGGCGTCGCGCTGATGACAGCGCTGGCCGAGTCGTTCGGACCGATGCCGGCGATGACGGTGACGGCCTCGGGCTTCGGCGCCGGCACGTCCGACATCCCCGGCCGGCCCAACGTCGTGCAGGTCGTGATCGGCGAGGGGCGCGCCACCACGGTGACTCCCGACCGGGGCACCGCATCCCAGCTGTTCGAGGTCAACGTCGACGACGCGACGGGCGAGGTGCTCGCGCACACCGTCGCTGCCCTGCTCGCCGCCGGCGCCCAGGACGCCTGGATCACACCGATCGTGATGAAGAAGGGGCGACCGGCCCACACCGTGCACGTGCTCTGCGACCCGGCCGCCGCCGATGCGGTCGCCGCAGTGCTCGTCGCCGAGACCGGCACGCTCGGCCTCCGCGCGTCCACGGTGCAGCGCTGGCCGCAGGCCCGTACCGAGCACACGGTCGACGTCGACGGTCAAGCGGTTCGCGTCAAGCTCGCCGCAGGCCGGGTCAAGGTCGAGCACGACGATGCGGTCGCGGCCGCCGCCGCTCTCCGCCTGCCGCTGCGAACGGTCCTGGCCCGCGCCGAGTCCCTCGCGACCGACCTCCACTGATTCCTGCGGGGTGGGGGGGAACGTCAGGAGAGGGCGGAGGTGATGATCTGCTCGAGGTCGTCGATCTCGATCTCGCCGGACTGCCGGTGCTTCACGGTGCCGTCCTCGCCGATGATCACGAAGTAGGGGTAGCCCGGCAGGCCGTAGGCCTGGGCGGCGGTCTGGTCCTCGTCGTCGGCCATGATCGGCCACGGCCAACCCTCGTCGGCGATCCACTCTGACGGTGGCCAGTTCGGGGCCGACTCGTCCGCACCGGTCGAGACGCCGATCACGTCGAGGTCGGGCGGCACCCCGCCGTCCTGGTACCACTCCACGAGCCGGGGCACCTCCCGGTTGCAGTGCGGGCACCAGTGGGCGAGGAACACGACCATCGTCGACCGACCGGCGCTCGGGTCGATCTCGATCGGCGTGCCGTCGAAGCTGTAGCCCTGCAGCGTGGGCGGCGTCGAACCCACCGCCGGGTCGTCTCCGTCGTTCCCGAAGCGGGGCAATGCATCCCCGGTGACGGTGACGGGCTGGTACTCGGCGGGCGGCACCGTCGCCGACGGGTCGAGGGTCGTCGCCGGGGACGTCGGTCCGACCACTGCCGCAGTCGTGGTCGTGTCCTGCGCCGCGCTGTCGTCGTCGTCACCACCGCTTGCAGCAACGGCGACGATCGCGGCCAACGCCACGACGACCGCGATCCCGCCGGCGATGAACCACGGCGCCTTGCTGCGCGCGGGCGGCGGCGCGGGTGCCGGTGGCGGTAGGGGCCGGGCGTCCTGCGTGGACGTCGTGCGCGGCTTGGGAGTCGGCCGCTTCTTCTTCGCCATCAGTCCTCCGTCGGATCGATCGGTGTGTCGTCATACCAGTCGCGGCGCCCCGGGTACCGGCAGGCCAGCAGGGCGATGATCGCGAAGAACCCGCAGCCGGCCATGAACGGCAGCGTCACGAAGCCGAAGCGGCGGAACCACACGAGCGTGCAGGGCGCCGTCGGATCGCACTCGGTGGCCTCCAGCTGCGGGTACCACTCGATCAGGTAGTGGTAGGACGAGATCACGATCCCGATCGCGGCGAGCGGGACGCCGTACCAGGCGATGCGGCGGTCGCGCAGGATCGCACCGACGAGGAGGATCAGCGCCAGCGGGTACATGCAGATCCGCTGGTACCAGCACAGCCGGCACGGCGTGTAGTTGGCGACCTCGCTGAAGTAGAGGCTGCCGGCGGTGGCGACCGCGGCGACGAGCCAGGCCAGCCACGTCGACGACTCCGCCACCGCCGCACCGAGCCGCCGGCCCGCCGGCCAGGGGAGGATCCGCAGCACGATCAACCCGACCCCGCCGGCGAGCGCTACGAGCGCGAGCAATCCGAAGAACAGCTGCATCGACTCCCGAGTCATGTGGTCGCCAGTCTGGTCGGCAGACCACCCGAGACCTGGGCTGCGACATGCTGAGACCGTCGAGGCACGGCGTGCAGGTCGTCGGTCGGCACGGTCTGGTTCCCGGATAGCGTCGCTCAGCGCATGGACAGCGGGGAGCACGACGAGCCGGCCGAACTCGTCGAGCCGGTCGACGATTCCACCGGCCTCGACGCCCTCCAGGCGATGCGCCGCACCCGGCGCCGCCACCGGCTGGGCGAGCTGGAGTGGTTCGAGGCGCTGTACCGCGTGTACCTCGCCGCGTTCCTCGGCGGCGGCGCCTTCTTCTTCGTCGCCGGGCTGGTCGAGGACTCCCCGGTCAGCGCCCGCACGACCGCCGACATCTACCGCCACGGCCCGGGCTGGTTGGGGCTCGCCGCCGTGCTCGCGGTCGCGATGGGCATGCGATCCGGCAGTCGTGGCGGACCGCTGTCGGTCGAGGAAGCCGACGTGCGCCACGTGTTGCTGGCGCCGATCGACCGGCGTCGGGCGCTCCTGCGCCCGGCTGGACAGCGTCTGCGCAGCCTCGCGTTCACCGGCGCCCTCGTCGGCGCCGCAGCCGGCCAGCTGGCCAGCCGTCGCCTGAGCGGATCGGCCGGTTGGTGGGTCGTCGCCGGCGCAGCGTTCGGTGCCTGTTGCGCCGGACTGTTCCTCGGCTCCGCGCTGCTCGGCCACGGGCTCCGCCTGCCCCGTTGGGGGGCGACCGCGCTCGCCGCTGCGCTGCTGACCTGGCAGGCCGGGGCGATCGCAGCGGACGTCGCCGGGCCCGGCGACGGCTTCGGTCACCTCGCGCTCCTGCCGCTCGGCGGCGCCACCGCCGAGGCGAAGCTCGCCGCCGCGGCGAGCGTGCTCGTGGCCCTGGCCGTGACCCTGGCCGGCTGGCTCCTGGTCGGGCGGCAGCGGCTGGAACCGCTCGCCCGGCGCAGCGCGCTCGTGGCCCAGTTGCGCTTCGCGGTCACCGTGCAGGATCTGCGCACGGTCGTGCTGCTGCGACGCCAGCTCAGCCAGGAGTACCTGCGCGCCCGGCCGTGGTTCGGCACGACGGCCGCCGGCGACGTCGCCACGCGCCGCAAGCGCCGGACGCCGGTGTGGTGGCGGCGCGGCTGGCGCGGCCTGCTCCGCTTCCCCGCGACCCGCATCGCCCGCATCGCCGTACTGGCCGCCGGCGCCGCGGCCTGCCAGGTCGCCGCGTTCCGCGGCACCACGCCGGCGATCGCCGGCACCGCGATCCTCGTGTTCATCCTCGGGCTCGAGCTCATCGAGCCGCTCTCGCAGGAGATCGACCAGGCCGATCGGTGCGACGCGATGCCGACGGCTCGGGGCATCGTGCACTTCCACCTGCTCGCTGCGCCCGCCGCTGCCGCGATCCCCGTCGTCGTGATCGCCGCCGCCGTCGGCTACGCGTTCGAGCCGAGGTCGTCGACGTTGGTCGTCGCCCCGCTGCTCGCGCTCGCCGGCGTCGCCACCGGCATGGGGGGCGCGGCGATCAACGCCGTCGCCGGCGCGCCCGATCCGCTCGCGACGTCCACCGGCGAGGTGTTCATGCCGCCCGAGGTGGCCGGCACGACGACGATGATCAAGGCGGTGTGGCCGCTCCTCATCGCTGCGGCCGGGACCCTGCCCGTGCTCGCCGTGCGCGCCGCGGTGCGCAACGGCGACGCTCCGGCCGGTGCCGCGCTGCGCGCGTTGAGCGGTGTCGCCGTGCTGTGCGTGCTCGTCTTCTCCTGGGTGCGGTTCCGCGACGAGGTGCGCAGGTGGTGGCGCACGTTCGTCGAAGAAGGCAAGAACGCGCCCTCCCGGTCATGACCGTCCAACCCGATCACTGCGAGATCCGCCCGTGAACCAGCCCGCCAAGCGCAAGCACCCACAGCCGCCGAGCCGTCACCCGAAGCCGCCGTCGAAGCGCGCCGCCCAGACCACGGCCACCGCCGACTCCGCGGCGGCGCCCGCCGAACCCAAGGCCAAGCGACCGCCAGCCGCGCTGCAGGCCTCGAAGGTCGCCAAGGACTACGGCGACGCGGTCGCCCTCGCCCCGCTGTCGCTGCGCATCGAGGACCGTCAGCGAGTGGCGGTCATCGGGCACAACGGGTCCGGCAAGACGACGTTCCTGCGCCTCGCCTCGGGCCTGCTCGAACCCAGCGACGGCACGGTGACGGTCTACGGCAGCCCCGCCGGCAGCCTCGAGGCCCGTCGCTCGCTGAGCTACCTCGCCGACAACCCGACGTTCTACGAAGACCTGTCGGTGTGGGAGCACCTCGAGTACGTCGCCCGCATGCACGGCCTCGCCGACTGGCAGCAGCGCGCCGCCGACCTGCTCGGCGCGCTCGACCTGTACGAGCGCGCCGATGACCTGCCGAACTCGTTCAGCCGCGGCCTCAAGCAGAAGGCGGCGATCGCGATCGCGTTCGTGCGGCCGTTCGACGTCCTGATCGTCGACGAGCCGTTCGTGGGCCTCGACAGCCCCGGCAAGCGGGCGCTGATCGAGCTGTTCGACGACGCCGCCGAGCACGGCGCGACGCTCGTGGTCGCGACACATGAGCTCTCCTTCATCGAGCACTGTGACCGGCTGATCGCGTTGCGCGACGGCGCGATCGTCTACGACGGCGCGCCGTCGGGCGCCGACAGCGAGCTGCTGGTGCAGCGATCCGACGGCTACGCGCCCGAGCTCGATCACGTCTCGCACGAGCCGCCGACTGGTGACCAGCACCCCACCGACACGGAGTAACGTCCGCGCCATGCCCAAGTACGACATCGTCAAAGCCTCCTCGTACGATCCCGCCGCCCTCGCCGACCAGCTCACCGAGAAGAGCACCGACGGTTGGAAGGTCGTCGCGATCGTCCCCACGGGCGGCGACATCACCGCGTTCCTCGAGAAGGACGACGCGATGGGCGCGACCAGTGGCGCGGCCGCACCGGCGATGGCGGCAGCGGAGGAGGCCAAGCCGGCCGAGGAGTCACCGGCGATCGCTCCGTACACACCCGAGCCCGTGGCCGAGCCCGCCGGCTGGGGAGTCGCCCCCGAGTCGAGCACTCCGGCGGCCGCCGATCCGGCACCGATGGCGCCGATCGCCGAGCCCACCGGTTCGTCGGCGCCGCCGACCGTGACGATGTACACGCCGAGCACCGCCTCGACGCCGGCCGCGGCCACCCCGCCGGCGGCCGCGGTGCCGAGCGTGCCCGCCGGGTGGTACGCCGATCCGTCTGGCCGCTACGAGCAGCGCTACTGGGACGGTGGCACCTGGACCGAGCACGTCGCTCGCGGCGGCGCCCAGTTCACCGATCCTCCCGTCGCTTGAGACGGGCGCCGCACGGCGCCACCCGCACATGAGAGCGACCTCCCTCGGCCATGCCGGGATCCTCGTCGAGACCCGTCAGGCCTCCATCGTCTGCGACCCCTGGTTCCTGCCGGCGTTCTTCGGCTCGTGGTTCCCGTTCCCCCGCAACGACCGGCTGTCCGAACGGATCACCGCAGCGATCGAGCGGCCCGACTTCCTCTACATCTCGCACCTCCACGCCGACCACCTCGACGAGCCCTGGTTGGCCGATCACGTCGACCGCACCACGCCGGTGCTGCTGCCCGACTACCCGACACGGGAGATGGAGCGGCGCATCCGCGGCCTGGGGTTCACCGAGATCATCCGCACGGAGAACGCGAAGGCGCTCGATCTCGGCGATGGGCTGTCGATCGCGATCCACGTCGAGACATCGATCACCGACGGGCCCGGCGGCGATTCGGCGATCGTGATCAGCGACGGCGAGTGTCGCCTCGTCGACCAGAACGACTGCCGCACCAACAACCTCGACGAGCTCGCCGCCCACGGGCCGATCGACCTCCACTGGCTGCAGTTCTCCGGGGCGATCTGGTACCCGATGGTCTACGAGGAGCCACCCGAGCGGATGCGCGAGCTCGTCGACCTCAAGGTGGACAGCCAGTTCACGCGGGCGATCCGCTATGTGGAGGCGATCGGATCGCGCTACGTCGTGCCCTCCGCCGGGCCACCGTGCTTCCTCGACCCTGACCTCTTCGGGTTCAACGTCATCCGCGGTGACGAGCTGTCGATCTTCGCCGACCAGCCCGAGTTCCTCCGCCGGATGGCCGCCGCCGGCCACCACAACGCGCTGGCCGTGATGCCGGGCACCACGATCGACGTCACGCCCGACGGCGCGACGGTCACCCACCCGGTCAGCGACGACGAGTTCGCCGCGATCTACACCGACAAGGAGTCGTACCTCCGCGAGTACCAAGCCGACTGGACACCGTGGCTCGGAGCCCAGCGCGCCGCCTGGCACCCAGACACCGCCGACCTGCTCCACACGCTGCGCACGTGGTGGGAGCCGCTGCTGCGGATGGCCCCGACCCTGCGCCAGGCGGTGGGTGCCGGGTGCCTGGTGCGTGCCGGCGACGTCGACGTCTACATCGACTTCCCCGCTGGCCAGGTGCGGGCGTGGGACGGCGAACCGTACGCGTTCCGGTTCGAGATCGAGCGGGCGCTCGTCGAGACGGTGACGGCCGCCCGCGCCGTCGACTGGAGCGACCGCCTGTTCCTCTCCTGCCGCTTCCGGGCATGGCGCGAGGGCGCGTTCAACGAGTACCTCTACAACTTCTTCAAGTCGCTCTCCGTGGAGCGCATGCGCCGTGCCGAAGCCGAAGCGGTGCGCAAGATCACCCCGCCCGACGACGCCGATCTGCAGGAGTGCGAGTTCGGCGGCTACGTCGTCGAGCGCTACTGCCCGCACCGCAACGCCGACCTCTCGGTGTTCGGGGAGGTCGAGGGCACGACCCTGGTGTGCACGCTGCACGGTTGGAAGTTCGACCTCGAGACCGGCCGCTGCCTCACTGCTGCGGACCGCCACCTCCGGGTGCGACGGGCCGAACCGACCCCTGAGGCCGGGAAATCCGCTCGGCCGGCGTCATCACCCGGCCCTTCGGACGTCTCTCAGGAGTGAACCTGCGTCGACACCTGCATCCCAGTGCCCCCCGCTGGGAAGCGGTGCTCGACGACTGGCTCGCGCTGATCGCTGCGTCCGGAGGTCCAGGCGACGATGTCGTCGAGGAAGCCGCCACCGACGTCGTCGAGACGCTGCTGACCAGGGCGGCAGGCATCGGTGCCGCGCTCGGGCGCTTCGGACGCACGATCGGCACGATCGGCTACTCCCTCGACGATGCCGCGGCCTGGCTCCAGTTGCTGGTCAGCATCGCTCCCGCCCGCGGCAGCCGGCTCCAGGGGTTCGACGCTGGGCTCGCGCTCGCCCGAGGATGGTCGCAGGGCCACCTCGGCGGTCTGCACGCCGCGGCGGCGACCGATCCGACGACCGGGCTGCTGACCTCGGCGGTGCTCCAGATCCGGCTCGAGCAGGTCTACGCGGCTGCAGCAGCGATGCACGTGCCGGTGCAGTGGACCCACGGGATGGTCGTCGTCTCGGCGACGGTCCCACCGACGGAGCCGTTCCGGCGAGAGGCGACGTACGCGGTGCTCGGAGACCTCGTCCATCGGCACTGGTCGGCGGGCGACACGGCTGCGGCGCTCGGTGAACGGATCCTGGTGCTGTGCGCCAACACCGCCGACCTCGACGACCGGGTCGACGCGTTCCACGCGCGCGTCGACCGGATCGACCTGCTGCACTCCGCCGGCGTGCACGCGTTGATCGACACGCTGCCCGAGCACCCGGCCCAGCTGCCGGCCTACCTGGCCGAGCTCTCCGGGTAGGCGGCTACGAGTGCACCCAGACCTGTGTGCGCATCGGGATCAGGTCGGTGTCCCAGATGAAGTCCATCGCCGGGACGCTGACCCGCACGCAACCGTGTGATGCCGCGTAGTTCGGCACCTTGTTCGAGCCGTGGACGGCGATGCCGCCCTTGAAGTACTTCGGCCGGTAGATCTTGCCGAGGTCGCCTTCCCACCAGCCCTCCGGGCGCTCGCGGTCGACCCGGAACCAACCCTCGGGCGTGATCGCCACGCCGCGCTGGATCTCACCGGGATCGTTCTGGTCGGGCTCCTCGTACGGCTGGTCGTTGCCGGTCGACGCGTTGAACACCCACAGCGTGACGCCATCGTGGACGACGAACAGGATCTGACGCTCCTTGTCGACCTCGACGAGCGTTCCGCTGGCCGTGCCGGCACGCGCCCGCATCGTCGACTGGTTGAGGAATGCCGCCGTGACGTAGTCCACCTCGCCGGAGGCTTCGATCCCCGAGTACTTCTGGAACGCCATGACGGCCTGGCGGGTCGTGAGCCCATAGGTGCCGTCGGTGGCCTGCAACCAGAAGCCCAGATCCAGCAGGCGTTGCTGGAGGCGCTGCGTGTCGGCACCGTCGCTCGCGCCCAGGGCCGGGATCTCGACCTCCATCGCCGCCACGGGCACGGCGCCGGGGGGCAGCGTCGGGCCAGGCGTAGTCGTCGGTTCGGCGGCGACGGGCGTCGTCGGTTCGGTGGCGGGCGCCTCGATCGGTGCAGGTGCAACGGTCTGCACGGTGGCGGGCTCGGCGACCGTGGACTCGGCCGCGGCGACCGTGGACTCGGCCGCGGCGACCGTGACCGGCGCAGCACCCGAGCCGGACGACGACGTGGCCGAGACCGCGACCGCGCAGCCACACACCGCGATCGTGAGTCCGCCGAGCAACCAACCCGGATGGAGGCGCCGTACATCCATCACCGAATCGAGCGTAGCGACGGGGCCCTCGCGGATCGGGGCAATCAGCATCTGCACACGTCACAGTTCGCTGTCAGGTGACGTGGGGGCAGCCGGGTACCGTCGAACCATGATGCGGATGCCCGCGGAGTGGACGCCTCACGAGCGCACCCTGATGGGCTGGCCGAGCCGAACAGCGCTGTGGGGCCAGCACCTCGACGAGGCCGAAGCCACGTACGTCGCCGTCGCGCAGGCGATCGCCGCACGCGAGCCGGTGACGATGTTTGCCCGCCCGGCCGACGCCGACCGCGCCGCTCGCCGTTGCGGAGCCGGGGTCGAGGTGGTCGAGATGGCGCTCGACGACTCGTGGCTGCGCGACACCGGGCCCGTGTACGTGTGCGACCACGGCCGGCGCGCCGGGGTTGACTTCACGTTCAACGGTTGGGGTGAGCGGTACACCCCGCATGACGACGACGCGGCGCTCGCCGAGCGCTGGCTGGCCGCGACCGGCGAGGCGCGCATCGCTGCCGACCTGGTGTGCGAGGGCGGAGCGATCGTCACCGACGGCGAGGGCACCGTGCTGACGACGGAGTCGTGCCTCCTCAACCCGAATCGCAACCCGGAACTCACCAGGGCGGAGATCGAGCGGCGGCTGAGCGAGGCGCTCGGCGCCTCACGCGTGATCTGGGTGCCGTACGCGATCGACGACCGCGACACCGACGGCCACATCGACCTCGTCGCCGCGTTCACGGCGCCCGGGCAGGTGCTGCTGCAGGGTGGCGAAGATCCAGTGTGGCCGGGGGGCGACCGGCTCGAGCTGGTGCGACGCTGCATCGAGGGGGCGCTCGACGCCGCCAGCCGCGCGCTTCGCACCACGGTGCTGCCGGTGCTTCCGACGGTCGAGGTCGACGGCGAGACGTACGCGGTGCCATACCTCAACCTCTACGTCTGCAACGGTGCCGTCATCGTGCCCGTCACCGACCACCCGGCCGACGCCGACATGCTGGCGATCATCGCCGACGCCTACCCCGACCGGGACGTCGTGCCGGTCGCCGGCCGGATCCTGGCCGCCGGCGGCGGCGGCCCCCACTGCATCACCCAGCAGGTTCCACTGCCGTGAACCTGATCACCGCGTTCGGCGTACCGGACTCGCCCGCCCGCACGCACGGCGGTGCTCGCCGCACCCTTCGGATCGGCGCCGTGCAGGAGCGCTGGCACCCCGACCCCGGCGAGCACCGGCGAGCGCTCGGCGCCGGTGTCGCCGCCGCGGCCGACGCCGGCGCCACGATCGTCTGCCTGATGGAGCTGACGCTGTCGCCGTACTTCGCGATCACGGCTGCCGGTCCGGCCGCGGTCGGTCACCGCCCTGAGCGTCTGCCCGGCGGACCGACCTACGAGTTGGCCGCTCAGCTGGCCGCCCGCCACGACGTCTACGTGCACGCCTCGCTCTGGGAGCGGCCGGACGCGGACGATCCGTCGGGGCGGGCGTACAACACCGCGATCTGCGTGGACCCCGACGGAGCGCTCGCCGCGCGCACCCGCAAGCTGCACATCCCCGTCACCGCCGGCTACCACGAGGACCGCTACTTCCTGCCCGGCGACACCGGGTACCCGGTGGTGCACGTCGGCGGTGCCGAGCTGGGGTTCCCGACGTGCTGGGACCAGTGGTTCCCCGAGCTGGCACGCGCCTACTCGCTCGCCGGCGCCGAGGTGATCGTGTACCCGACGGCGATCGGCAGCGAGCCCGACCATCCGGGGTTCGACACGCAACCGCTCTGGCAGCAGGTGATCGTCGGCAACGGCATCGCCAACGGGACGTTCATGGTCGCGGTGAACCGGATCGGCACGGAGACGATCGACGGCACCACGTTGACGTTCTACGGCTCGTCGTTCGTCTCCGATCCCTACGGGCGGATCCTCGTGCAGGCGCCCCGAGACGAGCCCGCAGTGCTGGTCGCCGATCTCGACCTCACCGCTCGGGACGACTGGCTGCGCCTGTTCCCGTTCCTCGACACCCGCCGGCCCGACACCTACGACTCGTTGACCGAGCCGAACACGACCGGCTGACGAGGGATCGCGGCGAGGTCGAACCGCTCGAGCAGGGTCGCCGCGCTCACCGGCTCGTTCGGTTCGGCGAGGCGGAGGCTCGCACCGATCCACGAGCGCACCTTGTCCGCTCCGCCGGCTGCGGCGAGCGTGACCGCGCCGTGGCGCTTGGCCAGGCGGGCGCCGTCCGGGCCGAGCACGAGCGGCACGTGCGTGTACGACGGCGACGGGTCGCCCAGCAACCGTTGCAGGTGGAGCTGCGAGGGCGTGGACGGGAGGAGGTCGTCGCCGCGAACCACCTCGGTGATCCCCTGCGCGGCGTCGTCCACGACGACCGCGAGCTGGTACGCGGGGACGCCGTCGTTGCGCAGCAGCACGACGTCGTCTGCAGACCCGACGTAGCGGCCGGCGACCAGGTCGTCGACGATGTACTCGACGGCGTCGGCCCGCAGCCGGATCGCCGGCGGGCGGGACGCGGCGCGCTCGGTACGCTGGGCCTCGGTCAGGACGCGGCAGGTGCCCGGGTAGGCGATGTCGCCGTGCGGTGCCGCTGCCGCCTCACGGATCTCCCGGCGAGTGCAGAAGCACGGGTAGGTCAGCCCGCGATCCTCGAGGTCGGCGAGCGCCGCTCGGTACCGGTCGAAGCGGGCGCTCTGGAACCACACGTCGCCGTCCCAGTCGATGCCGAGCGCGGCGAGGTCACCGAGCTGCCGCTCGGCCAGATCCGCCGAGGAGTTCGCCCGGTCCAGATCCTCCATCCGCACGACGAACGAGCCACCGGTCGAACGGGCCAGCAACCAGGCGACCATCGCCGTGCGGAGGTTCCCGATGTGCAGCTCGCCGGTCGGCGACGGCGCGAATCGGCCCGTGCTCCCCGCGTGCGCTGCCACCTCCCCAAAGTAACCGGATGGTGATTTCGATCAGCCTGAAGCGGGAGGGCACTCGTACGATGGCACGCCGATGCTGCTGCGACTGCTGAAGACGTACCTGGCCGATTATCGCGGTCCGCTGGTGCTCGTCGTCGTGTTCCAGCTGTTCCAGACGCTCGCCGCGCTCTACCTCCCGACCCTGGCCGCGGACATCATCGACAAGGGCATCGCCACGGGTGACAACGCCTACATCTGGCGCACCGGCGCGATCATGCTCGGCGTCACCCTGCTGCAGGTCGCGTTCTCGATCACCGCCGTGTACTGGGGCTCCCGCACGTCGATGGGGTTCGGTCGCGACCTGCGCAGCGCGATCTTCCACCAGGTCACCGACTACTCGGCCCGCGAGATCAACTCGTTCGGCGCGCCGTCGCTGATCACGCGGATCACCAACGACGTGCAGCAGATCCAGATCCTCGTGCTGATGACCTGCACGCTGCTGGTCGCGGCTCCGATCATGGCGATCGGCGGGGTGATCATGGCGCTGCGCGACGACGTCGGGCTGTCCTGGATCCTCGTCGTGTCCGTGCCCCTCCTCGGCGTGCTCCTGGGGCTCGTCGTCAGCCGCATGGTGCCGCAGTTCCGGCTGATGCAGGTCCGCATCGACGGCGTGAACCGTGTCCTGCGCGAACAGATCACCGGCATGCGCGTCGTGCGCGCGTTCGTCCGCGAGCCCGACGAGTTCGAGCGCTTCGACGACGTCAACCAGCAGCTGACCGACGTGTCGCTGCGGGCGGGGCGGCTGATCGCGCTGATGTTCCCGATCGTGTTGGTCGTGCTGAACCTCTCCAGCGTGGCCACGCTGTGGATCGGCGCGGACCGCATCGGTAGCGGCGAGCTGGAGATCGGTTCGCTGATCGCGTTCCTGACCTACCTCACCCAGATCCTGATGGCGGTGATGATGGCGACGTTCATGGCGGTGATGGTGCCGCGCGCCGCGGTGTGCGCCGAGCGGGTGCAGGAGGTGCTGGACACGCCCTCGTCGGTGACCTCGCCGGCCGTGCCCGTCACGCACCTGTTGCGCCGGGCCAGCGTCGAGTTCCGCGACGTGTCGTTCCACTATCCCGGCGCGGATGCACCGGTGTTGCAGGGGATCACGTTCGAGTCGCTGGCCGGGCAGACGACGGCGTTCATCGGCAGCACCGGATCGGGAAAGACGACGCTGGTCAACCTCGTGCCCCGCCTGTTCGATGCGACCGGTGGTTCCGTGCTCGTCGACGGCGTCGACGTGCGCGAGCTCGATCCCTACGTGCTGCGCGAGCGAATCGGACTCGTGCCGCAGAAGCCCTACCTGTTCTCCGGCACCGTCGCCTCGAACCTCCAGTACGGCAAGGCCGACGCCACCGAGGCCGAGATGTGGGAGGCGCTGGAGGTGGCGCAGGCGCGGGACTTCGTCGCCGCCATGCCCGGCGGTCTCGAGGCCCGCATCGTCCAGGGAGGCACGAACGTCTCCGGCGGGCAGCGGCAACGGCTGGCGATCGCCCGAGCGCTCGTTCGCAAGCCGGAGGTCTACGTGTTCGACGACTCGTTCTCGGCGCTCGACCTGGCCACCGACGCACGCCTGCGGGCAGCGCTCGGTCCGTACACGCTGGACGCAACCGTGCTGATCGTCGCCCAGCGGGTGTCGACGATCCGCGCTGCCGACCAGATCATGGTGCTGGAGGACGGCGAGACCGTCGGCCTGGGCACCCATCGCGAGCTCGTCAGCGACTGCCCGACCTACGCTGAGATCGTCGCGTCGCAGCACGCCGAGCGGGAGGACGCGGCGTGACGGCGACCAACGCGGCCGACGCGACCGACTCGGACGACGTCGAGCGGCCGCGCATGCCGTCGGGGCCTGGGCCCCGACCGGGTGGGGCCGGGATGCCCGCCGAGAAGTCGAAGGACTTCGGCAAGGCGGTGCGGCGCCTGCTCGGCCGGCTGGCTCCCGAGCGCGTGCGGGTGGTGCTGGTCCTCGCGCTCGCCGTCGTCAGCGTGGCGCTCACCGTCACCGGGCCGAAGGTGCTCGGACACGGCACCGACCTGATCGTGCGCGGCGTCCAGTCGGGCGGCATCGACTTCGATGAGCTCCACCGGGTGCTGCTCTGGGCCGTGGGCCTCTACCTCTCGGCGTCGGTTCTGCAGTACATGCAGGCGTACGTGCTCGCCGGGATCGTGCAGCGCACGATGTACCGCCTGCGCACCGAGATCGAGGACAAGCTCAACCGGCTGCCCCTCGGCTACGTCGATCGCCAGCCCCGCGGCGACCTGCTGAGCCGGGTCACCAACGACATCGACAACCTCGCCCAGAGCCTGCAGCAGACCCTCAGCCAGATGCTGACGTCGCTGCTGACCATCGCTGGTGTGCTCGTGATGATGGTGATCATCTCGCCGGTCCTGGCGCTCGTCGCCCTCGTCACCGTGCCGTTGTCGCTCCTCATCATGCGCTCGATCGCCGCCCGTTCGCGCCCGAAGTTCATCGAGCAGTGGCGCGACACCGGAACCCTCAACGGCCAGGTCGAGGAGGTGTTCACCGGGCACACGATCGTCAAGGCGTTCGGTCGCCAGGCCGACGCCGAGGAGCGGTTCCGCGCCACCAACGAGAGCCTCTACAAGGCCAGCTTCCGCGCCCAGTTCATCTCCGGTGTGATCCAGCCGACGATGATGTTCGTCGGCAACCTCAACTACGTGGCCATCGCCGTGGTCGGCGGGCTGCGCGTGTCGGCGGGGGCGATGACGATCGGCGACATCCAGGCGTTCATCCAGTACTCCCGGCAGTTCACCCAGCCGCTCACCCAGGTCGCGACGATGATCAACGTGTTCCAGTCCGGCGTCGCGTCGGCGGAGCGGATCTTCGAGGCCCTCGACGCGCCCGAGGAGGTGCCCGACGACGCGTACCCACCGCATGATGCGCCGCGCCTGGGGCGGGTCGTGTTCGAGCGCGTGTCGTTCTCGTACGACCCCGACGTGCCGCTGATCGAGGATCTCTCACTCGTCGCCGAGCCCGGCCAGACCGTCGCCATCGTCGGCCCGACCGGTGCCGGCAAGACGACGCTCGTCAACCTGATCATGCGGTTCTACGAGCTCAACGCGGGGCGGATCACGCTCGACGGCCACGACATCTCGCAGATGCGACGCCGCGAGCTGCGCTCGCAGATGGGCATGGTGCTCCAGGACACGTGGCTGTTCGGCGGCACGATCCGCGAGAACATCCGCTACGGCAACCTCGCCGCCACCGATGAGCAGGTGCTCGCCGCGGCGAAGGCGACGTACGTGGACCGATTCGTGCACTCGTTGCCCGACGGCTACGACACGGTCATCGACGACGACGGCACCAGCGTCAGCGCCGGCGAGAAGCAGCTGCTCACGATCGCTCGGGCGTTCCTGGCCGAGCCGACGATCCTGATCCTCGACGAGGCCACCTCCTCGGTCGACACCCGCACCGAGGTGCTGATCCAGCGGGCGATGGCCGCGCTTCGCAAGGAGCGCACGAGCTTCGTGATCGCCCACCGCCTCTCCACGATCCGCGACGCCGACACCATCCTCGTGATGGAGCACGGCCGGATCGTCGAGCACGGCAACCACGAGGATCTGCTGGCCGCTGGCGGCGCCTACGCCCGGCTCTACAACGCGCAGTTCACCGGCGCCGCCGCCGAGATCAGCTGACTGTGTGATCGGACCGCTCTGTGTGAACGGAGGTTGCGGTGAGCCAGGTCGAAGCGAAGCAAGTTCACACAGAGCTGGGATGTCACACAGACGTGGACATGTCACTGCGGGCGCCTCACCTCGAGCCCGGGCTGACGTCGGAGACTCGGCGACGGGAGGCGAAAGCGCGTCAGGTCAGGGCGGGGGCCAGTGCTCGGGCCTCGGCGAGGGCGAGGGGGTCGCCGTCGGTGAGGATCTGGAGGCAGACGTGGTCGGCCCCGGCGTCGCGGTGCTGCTGCACCCGCGCCGCGATCGTGTCCTCGTCGCCCCAGGCGACGAGCGCGTCCACGAGCCGGTCACTACCGCCGTTCCGGAGGTCGTCCTCCGTGAAGCCGAGCCGCATCCAGTTGTTCGTATAGTTGGCCAGCAGCAGGTAGTGCTGGAGGTGCGTGCGCGCCAGGGCCCGTGCCGCGTCGGCGTCGGTGGTCAGCGCCACCGCCTGCTCCGGCGCGAGCAGCGGACCGACACCGAGCGCCTGCCGGGCAGTCGCCGTGTGCTCGGGTGTGATCAGGTACGGGTGGGCGCCGGCTGCACGGGTGCGGGCGAGCTCCAACATCTTCGGGCCGAGGGCGGCGAGCACCCGATCGCTGTCGGGCAGGCGGGGAACCTGGGCGTCGAGTTCGTCGAGGTACCGACGGGTCGCAGCGAGCGGGCGCTGATACGTGCCGGCCTCCTTCACACCGTCGATCAGCAGCTGATGGCTGACACCGATGCCCACCAGGAAGCGCCGACCGAACTCCTCGGTCAGCGCGGCATGGTGCTGCGCCGTCTCCTCCGCGGTGTGCATCCACAGGTTGAGGATGCCGGTGGCGATGACCGCTGTCCGCGTGGAGCGCAACAGGTGCTCCACCGCGGTGAACACGTCGCCGCCGATGTCGGGGATCCACAGCACGCCGTAGCCGAGCGACTCGAGCTCGCCGGCCGCCTCGGCGACCGCGCCAGGGTCGGCGTGGCGGAGCATGTGGTTCCAGATGCCGGTGCCGGCGAGGGGAAAGGTCATCCCCGCAGCCTGGCCCGGCCGGTCGTGCTACGTGAAGATGGACACCCCGCCCGGGCCGACGGCGAAGCCCACGATGATCAGCACGATCCCCCACAGATACTGCTTGCGGGTGAGGGCGACGATCCCCGAGATCACGAGAATCACCGCCAGGATCCACAGTACGAATGCCACGCTGGCACCTCCTTGACGGTCCCCAGTACCCCCATCGCCGGGATCTCAGTCGCCGCGTCGGCGAATTCACAGGAAGCTCCCAGCCAACGCGCATTGCGGTCGGGACGGGTTGGGCGCATGATCGATACCGGTTGAGAGGAGGCCATCCCCCATGGACGTAGGGCCCACCGAACTGATCCTGATCGCCGTCGTGCTCCTCGTGCTGTTCGGCGGCAAGAAGCTGCCCGAGCTGGCCCGCGGCCTGGGCCAGGCCCAGCGCGAGTTCCGCAACGGCATGCGCGACGAACCCGTGCCGGAGGCCGCCGAGGCACCCGCGGGCGATAACCAGAGCTGATCGGCTCGTTCCGATCAATCAACTTCCAAGAACGCAAAGTCGCCTCTATGGTGCTGGGTAGCCCCCAACAACCGAGAGGTGCGAAGCCCCCATGTCGCTCGTCAACACCGAAGTCAAGCCGTTCAGCGCGACCGCGTTCCACAACGGCGAGTTCACCACCGTCACCGACGCCGACCTCAAAGGCAAGTGGTCGGTCGTGTTCTTCTACCCCGCCGACTTCACGTTCGTCTGCCCGACCGAGCTCGGCGACCTCGCCGAGAACTACGCCACGTTCCAGGACCTCGGCGTCGAGGTCTACTCCGTGTCGACGGACACCCACTTCACGCACAAGGCGTGGCACGACACGTCGGACACGATCGGCAAGATCCAGTACCCCATGATCGGCGACCCCAACGGCGTCGTCACCAACAACTTCGGCGTGATGCGCGAGGGCCAGGGCCTGGCCGACCGCGGCACCTTTCTGGTCGACCCCGACGGCGTGATCCAGTTCACCGAGGTCACCGCCGAGGGCATCGGCCGCAACGCGGTCGAGCTGCTCCGCAAGGTCAAGGCTGCGCAGTACGTCCGGTCGCACCCGGGCGAGGTCTGCCCCGCCAAGTGGGAAGAGGGCGACGACACCCTCGCTCCCTCCCTGGACCTCGTCGGCAAGATCTGACCCGACCGTCCCGCTCGTTTCTCGGTCGGTTTCTGGTCGCCTGAGCGACCAGAAACCGACCGAGAACCATGGATCTCCGAGAGAAAGCCCCCTCATGCTCGACGCCAACTTGACCGCGCAACTGAAGACCTATCTCGTGAACGTCACGCAGCCGATCGAGCTGGTGGCGTCGCTGGACGACGGCAAGAAGTCGTCCGACCTCCTCGACCTCCTCCACGAGATCGCCGCCCTCTCCGACCAGATCACCGTGCGCCGCACCGACGACGATGTTCGCCGGCCGTCGTTCACGATCAACCGCGTCGGCACCGACGTCGGCGTCCGCTTCGCTGGGATCCCGATGGGCCACGAGTTCACGTCGCTCGTGCTCGCCCTGCTGCAGGTGGGCGGCCACCCGTCGAAGGCGACGCAGGAAGTGATCGAGCAGGTGCAGGGCCTCGACGTCGACCTCGAGTTCGAGACCTACTTCTCCCTCACCTGCCAGAACTGCCCCGACGTCGTGCAGGCGCTGAACCTGTTGAGCGTGCTCAACCCGCGGATCAAGCACACCGCGATCGACGGCGCGCTGTTCCAGGCCGAGGTGGACGCCCGCCAGGTGATGGCCGTGCCGACCGTGTTCGTCAACGGCGAGCTGTTCGACTCCGGGCGGATGAGCCTGGAGCAGATCGTCGCCAAGCTCGACGACGGCAGCGGCGAGCGGGAGGCGGCCAAGATCGACGCCAAGGATCCGTTCGACGTGCTCGTCGTCGGCGGCGGCCCGGCCGGCGCGACCGCCGCCGTGTACGCGGCCCGCAAGGGCATCCGCACCGGTGTCGTCGCCGAGCGCTTCGGCGGCCAGGTGCTCGACACGATGGGCATCGAGAACTTCATCTCCGTGCCGTACACCGAGGGACCGAAGCTGGCGACCGCTCTGGAGCAGCACGTCCGTGAGTACGACGTCGACATCATGAACCTCCAGCGCGGCATCGCACTCGGGATCGACGACGAGGGCATGGTCCGCATCGAGCTCGCCAGCGGCGCTGCGCTGCGATCGCGCACGGTCGTGCTCGCCACCGGCGCCCGCTGGCGGCAGATGGGTGTGCCCGGCGAGGAGCAGTACCGCAACAAGGGTGTCACCTACTGCCCCCACTGCGACGGGCCGCTGTTCAAGGGCAAGCGCGTCGCGGTCATCGGCGGCGGCAACTCCGGCATCGAGGCCGCGATCGACCTCGCCGGCGTCGTCGCCCACGTCACCGTGCTGGAGTTCGACGGCGTCCTGCGTGCCGACGACGTGCTGCAGCGCAAGGTGCGCAGCCTTCCCAACGTCGACGTGATCGTCAGCGCCCAGACCACCGAGGCATACGGCGACGGCAAGAAGCTGACCGGCCTGCGCTACACGGACCGCACCACCGGTGACGAGCACCAGCTGGCGATCGAGGGCATCTTCGTCCAGATCGGCTTGCTGCCGAACACCGACTGGCTGCGCGGCAGCGTCGAGCTGTCGCCCCGCGGGGAGATCGTCATCGACGACCGCGGCCAGACCTCGGTGCCCGGCGTGCTCGCCGCCGGCGACTGCACGACCGTGCCGTACAAGCAGATCGTCATCGCGATGGGTGCGGGGTCGACCGCGGCGCTCAGCGCGTTCGACCACCTGATCCGAACCACCGCGCCGCTCGACGACGCCGAGCTGGCCACCGTCTGAGGTGTCCGCGTCCGAAAGAAGATGCGCCTCTGACAGATCCGTGTGGCCTGTGAGCCAGGAAGCCGGTGGCACCGTTCTTTCGGAGCGGCCCGTTCTTTCGGAGCGGCCCGTTCTTTCGGACGACCGTCGCCGATCGTAGGGCGCTCCGTGTCCTCGGCCGCGCGGCCCGAGCCGTAGGGTCCGGCGCATGGGCACGAACCAGCGCGCACAGATCACGATGTCGGACGAGGAGATCGCCTCCTTCCTCGATCGCAGCCGCACGGCGACGATGGCCACGAACGGGCCCGGTGGGGTGCCCCACCTGATCGCCATGTGGTACGGAGTGATCGACGGCAAGGTGTACTTCGAGACCAAGGCCAAGTCGCAGAAGGCGACCAATCTCCGTCGTGACCCGAACATCGCGGTGATGATCGAGGCCGGCACGACCTACGACCAGCTGCGCGGCATCTCGATCGAGGGTACGGCGGCCCTGCTCGAGGACACCGAGGATCCTGAGTACTGGGCGGCAGCGGTCAGCGTCTTCGAGCGCTACAACGGGCCCTACTCGGAGGAGACCAAGCCGTTCGTCGAGATCATGATGAACAAGCGGATCGTGGTCAGGGTCGACCCGCGGCGGGTGCGCTCGTGGGATCACCGCAAGCTGGGCAGCCCGCCGATGCCCTTCGCCGGCACGACCGCCCAGTACCAGGAGCCGTGACGTGGCCGGCGATCTGATCATCCGCGGCGGAGAGGTCGTCGACGGCACGGGTGCCGAGGCCCTGCGGGCCGACGTCCGGGTGCGCGGCGGGCGCATCGTGGAGGTCGCGCCCGGCCTCCGGCCCGACGGCGAGGAGGAGATCGACGCGTCCGGGGCGGTGGTCACCCCGGGCTTCATCGACACCCACGCCCACACCGATCCACAGGTGTTCTGGGATCCCTCGCTCGACCCCGAGCCGTTGCACGGCGTGACGACGATGCTCGTCGGCAACTGCAGCCTGTCGCTGTTCCCGGTGAACGACTCGACGCGCAACGACGTGTCCGACCTGTTCGCCTACATCGAGGACGTGCCCCGCCACCTGTTCGACGACAGCGTGCCGTGGACGTGGAGTGACTACGCGGGCTACCGCGACGCCGTCGACGCGAGCGGCGTCGGCACCAACATCGCCGCCTTGATGGGCCACAGCCCGCTGCGGCTGGCCGTGATGGGGCAGTCTGCCTGGACCGACGACGCCACGCCAGAGCAGATCGCGCAGATGGCGGCGCTGCTCGGCGAGGCGATGGGCCAGGGTGCCTGGGGGCTCTCGACCTCGTTCCTCGACGTCGACCAGCACGGCCGCCCGGTGCCGTCGCGGGCCGCCACCAACGAGGAGTTCGAGGCCCTGTTCGATGCGATCGCTGCCAGCGGGCACGGTCTCGTCGAGATGGTTCCAGGGCTGCTGCAAGGCGAACCGCAGGTGCGTTTGACCGAGCTGTCGCTGCGCGCCGGCGAGCGCGGCCTGCCGCTGACGTGGACCGGGTTCACGTACTCGGACAGCAACCCCGCGGCGACTCAGGCGTGGATCGACCTCGCCGGCGAGCTGGCGTCGAAGGGCGCCCGGATGTACCCGCAGCTGTCGCCGCGCACCGTCGACTTCCGTCTCAACTGGGACTCGTCGATGATGTTCATGTCGATGCCGGAGGGCTGGCACCGGGTGATCGCCGCGCGGGGCGACGGCAAGCGGGCACTGCTCGCGGATCCGTCGTGGCGCGCAGCGGCCCGCGACGAGTGGGATCGCACCGAGCGAGCCCTGTTCCCCCACCGCCGGCCCGAGACCGTGCGCTTCGTCGAGGTCGTCGGCGTCGAGAACCAGCCGTGGCTCGGCCGGACCCTCGCCGACCTGATCGCCGAGCGGGGTGGCCATCCGTCCGACGTGCTCGCCGACTTCGTGCTCGCCAACGAGTGCCGGCCGGGCATCGTCGCCGTCGGTGTCGCCAACGCCGATGTGGACGGCGTCGCTCGCACCCTCGCCGATCCGGCGGTGCTGGTCAGCTCCTCCGACGCCGGGGCCCACGCCCAGATGTTGTGCGCGTCCGGCGACAGCACGCTGCTGTTCACCCGCCATGTGCGCGAGCGCGGGGACATGACGCTCGAGCAGGCGGTCCACGAGCTGACCGGGCGCCAGGCCGACGTGTTCGGGTTCACCGGGCGGGGCGTGGTCGCCCCGGGGGCCGTTGCCGACCTCGCCGTGTTCGCGCTCGATGAGTTGCACTACGACGCCGACGTGTTCGTGCACGACCTGCCCGGCGGCGGCGCTCGACTGCGCCGCGGCGAGGGCGGCTACCGGGCCACCGTGCTCGACGGCGTGCCCGTGCAGCTCGGTGGCGAGCTGACCGGCGCGCTGCCGGGCCGGGTGCTCAGCTCCGCCGGCTGACGGTTGACCGTCCGCCGATCCGGGAAGGGTTGACGATCAACCCTGATTCCCGGAGGAACCGGCATGCCGAACGAGTCCACCATCGACCCCGGCCACGAGGGCACCACGCTCACCGAGGTGCTCGACGCCTACCAGGAGGCCGGCTTCGCAACGGCGTTCACCGTCACCAGCGACGCCATGCTGGAGTGCAACAGCTGTCACCAGGTGGCCTGGCCGAGCGACGTGGCGATGAGCTCGCTGCGGCGCCTCGAAGGGGCCTCGGATCCGGACGACATGATGGCCGTCGTGGCCATCACCTGCCCACACTGCAGCGCACAGGGCACCACCACGCTCGGCTTCGGACCCGCCGCCAGCCCGCAGGACAGCGACGTGATGGCGGGCCTGCGCGATCACCGTGACGACGGCGAGCTGCCCGGCAACTCGGCGCCTGGAGAGACGACCGGCGACGACCCGTCACACTGAGTGTTTGGCGTCGCGGGCAGTCGGGTATTCAGCACCGGCTCTTTGTCCGTACCTCGACCCCGTGGAGCCCACGTGACCGGCTTCGCTGGACCTGCCGACAACCAAGACTTCCCGGAGACGCCGCACGGTGCCGAGCCGATCACGTTCGAGTTCGACGCGGGCTCGCTGTCGGCGACCAGGCGTCGGCTCGCTGCCACCGTGGCCCCGACAGGCCCGTCCGCACGGACCGACGACTTCCTCATCGCGATCAGCGAAGCGATGACCAACAGCGTCCTCCACGGCGGTGGCAGCGGCATCGTGCGCCTCTGGCTGCAGAGCGGGGAGATCACCGCCGAGGTGGAGGATCGCGGCCGGATCGTCGATCCCCTCGCTGGACGGCGGCCGCCGACGCCCACTCAGCGAGGTGGCCGAGGGCTCTGGATCATCAACCAGATCTGCGATGCGTTCGATGTCCGTCTGCTGCCCGACGGCCAGATCGTCCGCTTCACGGTCCGGACGTGACGATGCTGGGCGACATGCATTCCCTCGACGTCCGGTACGACACCGACCCGGCCACAATGACGGCCGCCGTGCGATCGGCCGACGGCGAGCAACAGGTTCTCCTCGTCGAGGACGATGCGGCCGACGCACTGCTGTTCAACGAGCTCGTGTCGATCGCTGGCGAGCAGTTCTCGATCACCCACGTGACGACGATGGGCGAGGCGCTGCCCCTCGCCGCGAGCAGCGACTGCGCGGTCGTCGACCTCGGACTGCCCGACGCGGCCGGCGTCGACGCGGTGACGACCTTGCGGGCGGAGGCGCCGCAGCTGGCCATCGTCGTGCTGACCGGCTCGAACGACCGGTCACGGGCGATCGCGGCCGTGGGCAGCGGCGCCCAGGACTATCTCGTGAAGGGCGAGATCGACGGCGACCGCCTGGCGAAGGCGATCCGGTACGCCGTCGAGCGGCGACGCGCCGAGGTCGCCGAGCAACAGCTGCTGCTGGCCCAGCAACGGCAGGCGGAGATCCGGCGCCTGTCGCGCGGGTTGCTGCCACTGCTGCACGTCAGCCACCACGACCTCGATGTCGCCGTCTGCTACCGCCCCGGCGCATCGGCCGAGCTCGGCGGCGACTTCTTCGACGCGGTCACCCTGCCCGACGGTTCGGTTCGGGCGGTGATCGGCGACGTCTGCGGGCACGGACCGCTCGAGGCTGCGCTCGGTGTCGCACTGCGCATCGCCTGGCGAACGATGGTGGTCAGCGGTGCCGTACCCGAGGACACCATCGCCTCGGTGGCGACGATGCTGCAGCTCGAGCGCGAGGATGAAGGTCTCTACACCACGCTGTGCGACATCACGTTCGATCCGGGCCGCCGCAAGCTCGCTGTGCGTCGCCACGGCCATCCACCGCCACTCCTGCTCTCGTCGCAGATCGAATGGGTGGAGCCCGGCTCACCGGCGATGCCGATCGGGTTCGGCGCGCACCGACCAGCCGCGGTCGAGCTGATCGACGTACCCCCCGCGGCATCGGTGCTCCTGCTGACCGATGGCATCTACGAGGGTCGGCACCTCGACGGACGGCTCGGCATGGAAGGTCTCCGGGTGCTCGTCAGCGAGCTCGTCGATCGAGGACTGACGGGCGACGCGCTACTCGAAGCACTCGTCCGTGAGACCGCGCTGCGTCACGGCGGCGATCTGGATGACGACGTCGCCTTGCTCTGGCTCGGCACCAGCTGATGGCACGCGCCGTCCCGAGCCTGCGCGGCCGACTCCGGCGGGGGTTCGCGATCACGCTGACTGTGGCGATCGTCGTCCTCGTCGCAGGCGTGTTCGCTGTCGATCGGCTCCTGGATGCACGCCACCGCGTCATCGACCGAGCCGATCCGGCCGCGCTCGAAGCGGAGCGGTTGCTCCAGTCGCTGCTCGATCAGGAGACCGGCATCCGCGCCTACGCGCTCACCGCAGAGGACTCCTTCCTCGCTCCGTACCGGACCGGGGTCGACGCCGAGGCGATCTCCTTCGCCCGTCTGCAGGAGCTGACCCACGGGCAGGGGCGGGCGCTCGAGCTGCTCGACGACGTCGGTGCCGCGTCTCAGCGCTGGCACGCGGAGTACGCGGCACCGGCGATCGCTGGGATCACCGCCGGGCAGAACGTCCAGGAGACCGCGTCCCAGATCGAGTCCGGCCGGGCCTTGTTCGACCAACTCCGGTTCACCGTGTCCGACCTCCAGACCGAGTTGCTCGCTCAGCGCGACGACGCGCGCCAAGATCTCGACCGGGCCACCGCCTGGTTGCTGGTCGCGCTGATCGCGCTCGGCGCGGTTTCGACGATCGCCGTCGGGGCGCTGTACCTCACCGTCCGCCGTCGGGTCGAAGAACCGTTGCGGCAGCTGGGCGAGAGCGCCGCCAGCGTTCGTGGCGGCGACCTCGAGCACCCGATCGAGCCGGTCGGCGACGCCGAGTTCCGCGAGCTCGCCGGGGCGATGGAACAGATGCGGACCACGATCATCGCCGAGTACCTGGCAGCGGTGAACGCACGCGACGAGATCGAGCGCCAGGCGACCGATCTCGAACGTTCGAATGCCGAGCTGGAGCAGTTCGCCTACGTCGCCTCCCACGACCTCCAGGAGCCGCTGCGCAAGGTGTCCGCGTTCTGCCAGCTGCTGCAGCAGCGCTACGGCGGTCAGCTCGACGAGCGGGCCGACCAGTACATCGAGTTCGCCGTCGACGGCGCGAAGCGGATGCAGGCGCTGATCAACGACCTGCTCACCTTCTCTCGCGTCGGTCGGTCGGGCACCGAACCGAGCGACGTCTCGGCGAGCGAGCTCGTGCGTGAGGCACTCGACAACCTGTCGCAGACGATCGCCATCGCGCAGGCGACGATCGAAGTCGACGCGCTGCCCAGCGTCGAGATCGAGCGACCGCTCGGCGTCGCCCTGTTCCAGAACCTGATCGGCAACGCCATCAAGTTCCAGCGACCCGGTGTCGCCCCCCACGTGTCGGTCTCGGCGCGGCCCGCCGGAGACCTCGTCGAGTTCGCCGTCGTCGACAACGGCATCGGGATCGAGCCTGAGTACGCCGACCGGGTCTTCGTCATCTTCCAGCGCCTCCACACGAAGGAGGCATACGCCGGCACCGGCATCGGGCTCGCCATGTGTCGCAAGATCGTCGAGCGCCACGGTGGCACGATCCACGTCGACAGCGACGCGTCGACGGGTACGACGATCCGCTTCACCCTTCCTCACACCGTCACGGAGAACGCACCACCATGAACGACACCCCCACCCGCCCGATCGAGATCCTCCTGGTCGAGGACGACCCCGGCGATGCACTCATCACGACCGAAGCGCTGAGCCTGAGCAAGCTCAACAACACGCTGCGCACCGTGTCGGACGGCGAGCAGGCGCTCGCCTACCTGCGCGGCGAGATCGAGGGCGCGGTGCGCCCCGACCTGATCCTCCTCGACCTCAACCTGCCGCGGGTGAGCGGTACGGATGTGCTGCGCGCCGTGAAGGCATCTCCCGATCTCCGACGCATCCCGGTCATCGTGCTGACGACTTCCACCGCCGAGGAGGACATCTTTCGCAGCTACGACCTCCACGCCAACGCCTACATCACCAAGCCGGTGGACTTCGACCGCTTCGTCGAGGTGGTCCTCAAGGTCGACGAGTTCTACGTCACGATCGTGCGCCTGGCCGACCGCTGACCACAGGCCACGACCACAGCCGTCCACGCTTCATGGGCGCGGCGCCTCCCGGAACGCGGCAGGTGGCGCGCCCAAGGCCGTCGGCCGGTGCTCACGCTGCGGCGGTGCGGGCGACCGGGTACCCGGCCCACGGGTCAGGCAAACGGAGCGTGGTGGTGACACGATGCGTGGCATGTCTCGATTGGGGAACTGGGAACCGTCGTCGCTCGAGGAGCGGATCGACCGACTGGAGTCGCTGGCCGCGATCCGCCAACTGCCCTCGCGGTACGCGCTGGCACTGGACTCGCGCGACATGGACTCGCTGGTGCAGCTGTTCGTGCCCGACGTGCGCGTCGGAGGTGACTCGACCGGCCGCGAAGCGTTGAGGGAGTGGTTCGTGGAGGTGATGTCGGTGCCGCGCACGTCGGTGCATCTCGTCGCCAACCACATCATCGACTTCGACGACGCCGATCACGCGCACGGCATCGTCTACTGCCACGACGAGCTGGAGCGTCCGCTCACCGGCGAGTGGGAGTACGGCAAGCTGCAGTACTGGGACCGGTACGAGCGCGTCGACGGCGAATGGTGCTTCGCCCGTCGCAGGTTCCTCCGCTGGTACCTGGTCGACGCGCTCCGCCGGCCCGGCCCCGGCGCCGGCGTCAACGAGAGCGACGAACCCCTCACGACCACACAGCTTCCCGAGGCCTTCGACACCTGGCACGCGTTCTGGGAGGAGAGGGAAACGCCGAAACCCTGAACTCGTCACGGCCGCTCACGCGAGCGAAGCGAGCCGAGCCGGCGAGCCCAGCCGCAGACAGCGAGCGCAGCGAACCACTCAGACCGTCAACTGCTCCTGGGAGCGGCGGAGGGCCTGGTTGGCGTCATCAGGGAGGACGTCGAGGGGCTGGAACACCTCGTCGACGCGTGGGCCGACGTGCTGAGCGAGCGGGCGCAGCTTGTCGAGATCGAAGCCGTACAGCTCGGCGGCGGTGCCGGCGAGCATCGTCTGCACCGTGTCGCGATCGAGTCCCGACATCGTCTGGCGCAGCGACTCGGTCGTGAACGGGTGCGTGCCCTCCTCGTGCGGATAGTCGCTGCCCCACATGAAGCGGTCGATGCCCACGACGTCGAGACCGGCCTGCACGTCGGCGGGTGTCGGTTGACTCGCGCCGACGTAGCAGTTCTGGAGGAGGTACTCCGTGGCCGAGCGAGGGGGCACGGTCTCGCCCTCGAACCGCATCTCGCCGACCTTGTTCGAGCGCATGTTCTCGAGGAACGTGTCCACCTGCTTGAGCATCGGCGGGATCCACGCGCAACCCATCTCGGTCATCACGAACTTCATGTTCGGGAACCGCTCGAACACGCCGCCGAGGGTCAGGTAGATGAACGGGCGCTGCGAGTAGAAGCTGATCTCCAGGAAGTGCACGAGCGGCATCGCCGGCGCCGGCTGGTACACCGGGCCGCCGGTGCCGCTGTGCGAGTTGACCACCACTCCGAGCTCTTCACACGTGCGCCACACGGGGTCGTGGTCGGGGTGGTACAGCGGCTTGATCCAGTTGCAGGTCGGCGGGATCGAGCCGACCAGCACGCCACCGCGGAGGCCGTTTTCGTGGCACCACGTGATGTCCTCGATCGCGTCGTCGGGATCGTTGAGGAAGATCTGGCCGATGCCGGCGCGCCGGTCAGGTTGCTCAGCGACGAAGTCCTTCATCCACCGGTTGTGAGCGCGGATACCAGCGAGGCGGTGCTCGTACTCGTCGGGCGTCGGCGGCTGGGCGAACAGCACGAAGCTCGGGAAGAAGGGCGGGACCGTGTTCGGGAACACGACCTCGGCGACGACGCCATCCTCCTCCTGGTCGTGGTTGCGGCGCTCCAGGTCCCAGTTGCGGATGCGCAGGTCGGTGTCCTTGAGATCCTTGTACGGGTTCTTGTACCTGCCGCGCCAGGCGTCGAAGTCGTCGCGGTACTTCGGGTCGAGGTACTCGCGGTACTGGGCGTGGCTGCCGCCGGCATGCGTGTCCGCCGAGATGATGATGTAGCGGTCGTCCGAACCTGTCATCGGGTGCTCGCTTCGCTCGCTCATGACTGCGACCGTACCCCTGCCCGTGCTGGGAGAATCTGGTCAGGGGGCTGGATCGGACGGTTTTCACACCGGACGGCTACCTTCGCCGGACGTGACGACGACCGAGGAACGCACGAGCAGCGACACCCCCGAGCAAGCCGAGTTCCGGGCCGAGGTGCGCGCCTTCCTGGCCGCGAACGCGCAGCCCAAGCGCGAGGTCAGCCCGTGGGCCCTGAACTTCCACACGACCGAGGAGGCCGGACGCGCCGACTTCGAGCGCGGTCGGAAGTGGCAGCACACACTGTTCGACCATCGCCTCGCCGGCCTGACCTACCCGGCCGACCTCGGTGGGCGCGGCGGCGCGCCCTGGCTGGAATCGATCTATCGCGAGGAGGCGGCGAACTATGACGTGAGCTCGGGCTTCATCGCGTCCACGATCGCGATGCTCGGGCCGACGTTGATGAAGCACGGCACCGACGAGCAGAAGGCCGAGTTCGTGCCGAAGCTGCTGTCAGGCGAGTACGCGTTCTGCCAGCTGTTCAGCGAGCCCGGTGCCGGCTCCGACCTCGCCGGCCTCGCCTGCAAAGCCGTGCGCGACGGCGACGAGTTCGTCGTCACCGGTCAGAAGGTCTGGAACTCCGCCGCCCAGTTCTGCAACTGGGGCTTCCTGCTCGTGCGCACCAACCCCGACGCGCCCAAGCACCGCGGCATCACGTTCATCCTCGTCGACATGACGAGCCCCGGCATCGAGGTCCGACCGCTGGTGCAGCCCAACGGCGCATCGCACTTCAACGAGGTGTTCTTCAGCGAGACCCGGATCCCCGTCGCCAACGTGCTCGGCGAGATCAACGGCGGCTGGGCCGCAGCCAGGACCGTGATGTCCAACGAGTCGGCGTTCATCGGCGGCGGCCACGCGGCCAGCATCGCCACCAAGCTCGGGATGCTCGCCGAGAAGTTCGGCAGGTCCGACGACCCGGTGATCCGCCAGGGCCTGGCGATCGCGTACACCCGTGAGTGGCTGCTCGGCGTCATGGGTGAGCGGATCATGTCCGCCATCCGCCGACGGGAGATGCCGCCGATGGACCCCTCGATCCTGAAGTTGTACGTCGCCGAGAACCGGGTGCAGTCCGGCAACCTGGCGTCGCAGATCGCCGGAGCGGCCGCGACCGCCGACGTCGACGAGGTGTCGCGTTGGATCCAGAACGAGCTGATCGGTCGCTACGGCATCTCGATCGGCGGCGGCACCAACGAGGTGCAGCGCAACAACCTCGCCGAGCGCGCCCTGGGCCTGCCCAAGGAGATGCGCAACGACCACGAGATCCCCTGGAAGGACGTGCCGCGCTCATAGCTCGCTGGCGCTGACCTCGTTCTCGGGAGCAGATCGGGTGCTAGAGCACCCGATCTGCTCCCGAGTTCAATGGGTCGGCCGTTTGGCTCGGAGTTCCTGTTTGATCTCTTCGGTGTGTTGGCCCAGGCCGGGGGCTCGGCTCCTCGGGGCCCACGGGGTGCCGTGGAAGTCGACGGGTGTGGCGACCATCAGGGTGCCGCCGTCGTCGTCGGGCACGTCGACCAGGCCGCCGGCGGCATGGAACTGCTCGTCGCCCATCAGGTCCTCGAGCGTGTTGAGCGGTGCCCAGAAGAAGTCGGGCTCCGTGCCGAAGATCTCCGCCCACTCCGGCAACGGCTTGGTGGCGAAGATCTCGTCGAGCGTGCCGATCAGCTCGGCGGCGTTCTGGAACCGGCCGAGCGGCGTCGAGTAGGGGTGGCCGTCCTCCAGCCACTCGGGGTGCCCGACGGCGCGAGCGAGCGGTGGCCAGTGGCGCAGCCCCTCGAGGCCGACGATCCAGAACCGCCGCCCGTCGGCACAGGCGTAGTTGTTCATCGCCGGGTTGCCCATCGTCGCCCGGCGGCCGACCGCGATCTGGTGGCCCCACATCAGGTACACGTTCAGGTCGAAACCGATCGTGTAGGCGCCCTGGCGCAGCAGCGACGTCGTGACCAGCTGCCCCTTGCCCGTCGTGTTGCGTCCGACGAGCGCGGCGCAGATCATCGACGCGCCCGTCATGCCCATCGTGTGGTCGCCCATGCCGCCGCGTTGGAACGGCGGGTCGCCGCCCGGCGGCGTCAGCAGCGCGGCGATGCCGGCGCGCGACCAGAACGCGGCGATGTCGTAGGCGGCCTTGCCGGCGTCCGGGCCCTGCAGACCGAAGCCGGTGACGAGCGCGTACACCAACCGTTCGTCGCGGGCCATCAACGTCTCGGGATCGAGTCCGATCCGCTGCAGCGCGTCGACGCGGATGTTGGTCAGGAACACGTCGGCGGTCGCGATCAGCTCGAGCGCCGTCGCCCGGTCCTCGTCGTTCGTGACGTCGAGGACGATGCTGCGCTTGGAGCGGTTGTCCAGCTCGAACGGAGGGTTGGTCGGCATGTCGCCTCCCAGCATCGATTGGAAGCTGCGGGCCGGATCCCCCGTCGGTGGCTCGATCTTGATGACGTCCGCGCCCCAGTCGGCGAGGATGCCGCCGGCGGCCGGACCGGCCACCCACACCCCCAGCTCGACGACGCGGATCCCTTCCAACGGTCCAGGCATGGGCGCCGATCCTATGGTGACCAGCCGGCGCCGCACCGACCCGCGTCCGTGCTCGACGTCTATCGTTGTCGTGTGCTGACCCACGAGGCCGCCGATCTGCTCGCGCAGCAGGCCCACGGCACAGAGCGCACGCGGGCGGGGATCCTGTTCATCGACCACGTTCGGCGCGTCGCATCCTCGGTCACCGATGACCCCGATCCGGACGCGGTGCTGGCGGCGCTGCTGCACGACACGGTGGAGAAGGGAAGCCTCTCGTGGGACGACCTGCGGGCAGCAGGTGCGCACGAGCGGCTCGTCGACGTGGTCGACGCGTTGACCGAACGCGACGGCGAGACGCTCGAGGAGTACCTGGCGCGCTGCGCCGCCGATCCCCTCGCGCTGCGGATCAAGCGCGCCGACATCGGCGACAAGTTGACGCTCACCGAGCTCGACGTGCACCCCACCGTCTTGCCGTTGCTCCGGGAACGAGCGCTGCAGCGCCTGCGGCTGCTCGACGAGCTCGCCGGTCTCGGCCGCCCGTCGGACGCGAACAGCCTGACGTAGCGGTCGGTAGCGTCGGATCATGGCTCGCGCACCCGACGAGTCCCGCGACGGCGTAGCGCTGACGAACCTCGACCAGCCGCTGTTCGACGAGGCGGGCGCGACGAAGCGCGAGCTGGTCGATTACCTCGACGCGATCAGCGACCGGATCATCCCGGTGCTGACCGACCGGCCGTTGTCTGTGATCCGCGTGCACCGAGGTCAGGACGCGTTCATGCAGAAGAACGTCCCCAAGTACACGCCGGGCTGGATCCGCACCGTGTCCGTGTGGGCGGAGGCGTCGCACCGCAACGTGTCATATGCGTTGTGCAACGACCGTCGCACACTGCTGTGGTTCGCCAACCAGCGTGCGATCGAGTACCACCCCACCCTCTCGCTCGTCGATCATCCGGAACACGCGACCCACCTCGTGATCGACCTCGATCCGCCCGAGGGTGCACCGTTCGCAGCGGTCGTCGATGTGGCCCGCCTCGTTCGCCGGGCCCTCACCGACCTGGGCCTCGATGGGGCCGTGAAGACGAGTGGATCCAAGGGCATCCACGTCTTCGTACCCATCGCCGAGTCGGTGTCGGTCGAGGACGTTGCCGCGGCCACCCGAGCGATCGCCGCCGACACGGCCGCGCTCGATCCGACCATCGCCACCACCGCGTTCCTCAAGGAGGATCGGCAGGGCAAGGTCTTCGTCGACCCGACTCGCGTCGGCGGCGCGACCGTGGTCGCCGCCTACAGCCCACGCGTGCGCCCCGGTGTGCCGGTCTCGTTCCCGATCGGGTGGGACGATCTCGACGATGTCGCGCCGCTCGACTTCACGATCCACACCGCGCCGGGTCTCCTCGGCGGCGGGGATCCGTGGGCGGCGGCGATGGCCGCGCCGCAACGGCTGCCCGACGATCTGGTCGCGCGCGGCCGCGACATCCCCATCCCGCGCATGCAGGCGATGCACGAGGGGCGACGCCGGGCCCGTGCGCGCGAGGCGCCCTCGACACCGCGAGCAGACTGACCCAATCGTGACCTACGACCGACCGACGTGACTCCCTACCTACTGGTAGGTAGGCTGTGCGTCGATGACTGCAGGGTTGGTACAGGATCTCGAGCCGACGGTCGAGCGGCTGATGGAGCGTCACCTCGCGACCACGCGTGAGTGGTTCCCGCACGAGCACATCCCCTACAGCCGGGGCAGGGACTACGAAACCGGCGAAGAGTGGAGCGAGGAGTCCGCCGATCTCGGCGGATCCGTCATCGACAACGCCGTGCGCAGCTCGCTGATCGTCAACCTGCTCACCGAGGACAACCTTCCGTACTACTTCCGCACCATCGAGCGGAAGTTCGGTGACGAGGGCGCGTGGGGTGCGTGGTCCAAGCGCTGGACGGCCGAGGAGGGTCGCCACTCGATGGCGATCTACGGCTACTTGATGGTGACCCGGGCCGTCGACCCCGTCGCCCTGGAGCGCTCGCGGATGCACCAGGTGTCGACCGGCAAGGTGCCAGAACCCCACAACCCCGTCGACGGGCTCGTGTACGTGGCGCTGCAGGAGCTCGCGACGCGGATCGCCCATCGCAACACCGGCCGGCTGCTCGGCGACGGCGCCGGCTACGACGTGATGATGCGCGTCGCCGGCGACGAGAACCTGCACCACCTCTTCTACCGCGACCTCGCCAGCGCAGCGATCGAGCTCGATCCGTCCGCGGCGGTGCAGGCGATCGAGCGCCAGGTCGTCGAGTTCGAGATGCCCGGCGTCGGCATCCCCGGCTTCGCCGCCCACGCCGCGGCGATCTCCAAGGCAGGCATCTACGACCTGGCGATCCACCACGACCAGATCCTCGTGCCCGTCGTGATGCGCCACTGGGCGCTGGAATCGATCACCGGCCTCGACGACGACGCCGAGCGCGCCCGCGACCGGCTGCTCGCACGGCTCGCCAAGAGCGAGCGGGTGGCACGCCGCGTCGCCGAGCGCCGAGCCGCGCTCGCCACTACGAACTGACGCTGCCGCCCAACCCCGGGACTCAGGGAGCGAGAACGACCTTGATCGCTCCCGACGCCCGGTCGCCCGCCACTCGGAACGCCTCGGCGGCATCATCGAGCGGGAAGCGATGGGTGACGAGCGTGTCGACGATCTCGGGCCTCGCGGCCAGCATCGCCGCCGCCTCGTCGACCTCGCGAACGCCGTCGTGGCGTTCGTAGGCCATCGCCCCGAGCCACTGCAGTTCCTTCACGAGCGTGATCGCCCCGGGAGCGGGGACGTTGCTGTGGTACACGCCGAGGAGCACGACGCGACCGCCTGGTCGGGCCAGTTCGGCGCAGCGGGCGAGGCCCGACTCCGAGCCGGCGGCGTCGATCACGACGTCGTACTCGCCGCTGACCACACCGCCGCCGAGCCGCTCGCCGGCGCCGCGCTGGTGCGGGTGCCGGCACTCCAGGTCGCCACGCAGGCCCTGGTGGGCGAGCGAGGCGACGGCGAGCAGCCCGATCGACCCACCGCCGACGACGGCGACCCGCTCACCGTCTTGCACCGCGGCGCGCCGGACGCCGTGCCAGGCGACGGACGCCGGTTCGACCAGGCAGGCGTCGTCGACGGCGAGGCCTGCAGGCAGGGCGACGAGGCTCGACGACGGCACCCGCACCCGGTCCGCCAGACCACCGTCGACGAAGATGCCCAGGTTGGCGTGCTCGCCGGTGCAGCGCTGGGTGTGTCCGGCGCTGCACTCGCCACAGGCACCGCACCAGATCGTCGGCTCCACCGCGTACGGCACGCCGTCGACGATGCCCGCGAACTCGTGCCCGTAGGTGAACCCGCCGAGGCCCATCGCCGCGAAGCCCAAGTCGGTGCCGCAGATGCTGCTGGACACGACGTCCATCAGCAGTCCGTCGCCACTCGGCTCGTCGACGTCCACCACCTCGGGCCCTGCCGATCCGATCCGCACCGCTCTCATCTGCACAGTCTGGCTGGTGTGACCGCCGCCCCGGTTGCCGAGCGGGCGATCGCGTATGGTGGCCGACGTTCGACGGTCCGCGCGAACGCGCAGCGGACACCGCTGGGGAGGGGTTCTCATGACAACGCTCGATGCCGTTCGACATCGTCCGTGGCGCCATCGCGTCGCTGCTGCAGTGGCCGCCGCCGCACTGCTCGCCGCCTGCGGTGGTGACGACAGCGACTCGACGGATGACACCGCGGCCGCGTCCACAGCGGCAGCGACCACCACGATCGCGGCGACGACGACCGCGGGTGGATCGGGCGATGCCGCCACCACGGCGCCGTCGACGACGACCGGCGCGACGACGACGGTGGGGCCCGACACGCCGACCAAGGGCGGTGACGTGACCGTGCTCGTGTTCAACGAACTGGCCGGCCTCGACCCGGTGAGTGGCACGGGCGCCGCCGGCGCGGACGGGCAGCGACTGTTCGCGTTCTACGGAGCGCTGATCACCTATGACCCGGCCACCGCCGAGACCGAGCCGCTGCTCGCCGAGTCGCTGACCGCGGCCGACGACCCGACGACGTGGACCCTCACGCTGCGCGACGACCTCACGTTCTCGGACGGCACGCTGTTCGACGCGGAGGCGGTGAAGACGAACTGGGAACGGGCCAAGGATCCAGCCAACCGGTCGCAGGCGATCGCGCTCGCCAACTCGATCGCCGACCTGACCGTCGTCGACGCGCAGACGCTGCAGATCACGCTCAGCGCACCCAACGCCCACTTCGACAACGCGGTCGCCCGCCAGACGCTCAACTACATCGCCTCTCCAGCGGCGATCAGCGCCGGCACGCTCGCCACCGACCCGATCGGCGCCGGGCCGTTCGTGTTGACGTCGTGGCAGCGCGACGAGGCGATGGATCTGGCCCCCAACCCGGCGTGGCGCGGTTCGGACGGCCCCTACCTCGACACGCTCACGTTCCGGGTCGTCGGCGACGAGAACCAGCGCGTGAACACGTTCATCACAGGCGACGCCGACCTCTTCTTCACGTCCGCACCCCAGTCCGTGCAGGAGGCGGAGGACGCCGGCGCCGCCGGCTACGCACACGCCTCGGTGAGTGGCGGCGGCACGATCATCTTCAACACGACCCAGCCGCCGTTCGACGACGTGCGGGTGCGCAGGGCGATCGCGATCGGCGTCGATCCGGCCATCGCCGTCGAGTCCGTTCGCCCAGGTGCGACCGTCGCCACCAACCCGATGGCCGAAGAAAGCCCCTGGTACAGCGCCGACGCCGACTACCCGGCCTACGACGCGGACGAGGCTCAGCGCCTGATCGACGAGTACCGGGAGGACACCGGCGGTGACCTGACGTTCTCGCTCGGCGGCTTCCCGCAGACCGAGAACGTCGCGCTCGCCGAGTTCTTCCAGACCGCGCTCCAGCAGTACGAAGGGGTGACGGTGACCGTCGACATCGTCGACGCTCCGACGGCGACGGCCCGGGTGCTGGCCAAGAACTACCAGGCCCACCTGTGGGGATTCCCGGTGCTCGACCCGGACCCCGGCCTCTACAACGCGTTGCGCAGCGGGCTGCCGACGAACGTGACCGGCTACTCGAACCCGCAGGTCGACGCGCTGCTGGACGAGGCGCGGGTCACCGCGTCGAACGACGAGCGCAAGCCCTTGTACGACGAGGCGCTCGTGCAGTACGTGACGGACATGCCGTTCTGGCACACGCTGCATCCGACGTTCGGCTACGTGTACAGCGAGCGGGTCGGCGGGGTGGAGGTGTACGAGGACGGCATCTTGCGCTCCGACCTCGTCCACGTCGTCGGGGACTGACCGCTGGGCCGATGACCGCACGCACCTATCACGACGCGACGCCCTGGTGGCCGGACCCGCCCGCCGCGCCGGCCGGCGCGCCCAACGTCGTGCTGATCGTCCTCGACGACGTCGGGTTCTCGGACCTCGGCTGCTACGGCTCGGAGATCGACACGCCGGCGATCGATCGACTCGCCGACGAAGGGCTGCGCTACACGGCGTTCCACACCACTGCGCTGTGCTCGCCGACGCGGGCCTGCCTGCTGACGGGCCGCAACCACCACGCGGTCGGCATGGGCGTCGTCGCCAACTGGGACACCGGCTTCGACGGCTACCGGGGCAAGATCTCGCCGAACGCCGGCACCCTCGCCGAGATCCTCCGCGACGCCGGCTACAACACGTTCGCGGTCGGCAAGTGGCACCTCGTCCCGCCGGAGGAGACGACCGCCGCCGGACCGTTCGACCAGTGGCCGCTGCAGCGTGGCTTCGACCGCTTCTACGGGTTCCTCGACGGTGCCACCGACCAGTGGTCACCCGAGCTGGTCGTCGACAACCACCGCGTCGACGCCCCGACCACCGACGGCTACCACCTCAGCGCCGACCTCGTCGACCGGTCGATCGCGCTCGTGCGCGACCAGCAGTCGGCGTACCCGGAGAAGCCGTTCCTCCTCTACCTCTGCTTCGGCACCGCTCACTATCCGCTGCAGGCGCCCGCCGATCACATCGCCAAGTACCGGGGTCGATTCGACGTCGGTTGGGACGAGATCCGATCCGCGCGACTGCGCAAGCAGATCGCCACGGGTGTCGTTCCAGAGGACACCGAGCTGCCGCCGCGCAACGACGGTGTCCGGCCATGGGCAGAGCTGTCGGTCGCGGAGCGGGCCGTCGCCGCCCGGCTGCAAGAGGCCTACGCCGGGATGATCGACCACACCGATCGGCAGATCGGCCGGCTGCTCGACGAGCTCGATCGGATCGGGGCCAGCGACCACACGTTGGTCGTGCTGCTGTCCGACAACGGGGCAACCCTCGAAGGCGGCCAGCTCGGATCGCTCAACTACATGCGCTACGTCAACGGGCTGCCGCCCGACTCCCCCGACGAGCTGACCGGCGCGCTCGACCGGATCGGCGGGCCGACCACGAGCCCGATGTACCCGATGGGCTGGGGCATGGCGAGCAACACGCCGCTCAAGCGGTACAAGCAGAACACCCACAACGGCGGTGTCCGCGACCCCTTCGTCGTGCGGCTGCCCGGACGGGTGCCCGCCGGTGAGGTCCGCCGCCAGTTCCACCACGCCGTCGACGTGCTGCCGACGGTGCTCGAGCTGGCCGGGATCGCGATGCCGGACGTGATCGGCGGTCGGCCACAGCTGCCCGTCGACGGTGTCAGCATGGTCCCCTCGTTCGCATCGGCCGAGTCCCGGACGACGAAGTCCACCCAGTACTTCGAGATGTTCGGCAACCGGGCGATCTGGCACGACGGATGGAAGGCCGTCGCCTACCACGCTCCCGGCACCGGCTTCGAGCACGACCAGTGGGAGCTGTACGACCTCGACCACGACGTCGCCGAGTGCCACGACCTCGCCAGCGAACAACCCGAGCGCCTGCGCGGCCTCGTCGAGCTGTGGTGGACGGAGGCCGAACGGAACAGCGTGTTGCCACTCGACGACCGGATCATGGAGCGCTTCCTCGTCCCCAAGCCGCGCCCGCTCACCGACCGCAGCCGGTTCGTCTACTACGAGGGCGCGCAGGTGCCGAGCGTCGCGATGCCCGACATCAAAGACGTCTCCTACTCGATCGTCGCCGAGCTCCACCGTGGCGGCGACGGCGTGATCGTGTCCTGTGGCGACCGTTTCAGCGGCTTCGTGCTCTCCGTCGTCGACGGACGACCGATGCACGATCTGAACTGCGCCGGCACGCACCACGTGGTGCGGTCCGAGCGGGCGTTGCCCGACGGGCCGTGCACCGTCGAATACCGCTTCACCAAGTCCGGTGCTCTCGCCGGCACCGGCGAGATCCTCGTCGACGGCGAGGTCGGCGCACGGGGCGAGATCGCGCCGACGCTGCGGGTGCACCTCTCCCCCGCCGGGCTGACCGTCGGCCGCTCCCCGCTCTCCGAGGTCGGCGCCGAGTACGTCCGACCGTTCCGGTTCGCCGGCGAGATCGCCAACGTCACGATCACCGTCGACGACGACCGTGGATCCATCGGCGCCGGCGCTCCGGTGTTGTCCGACTGACGGGCGCACGGTTGCAGCTGACGCCACTCACCGGCACCATCGGCGCCGTCGTCGAGGACGTCGACCTCCGTGGAACGCTCGCGCTCGAACACGTCCAGGCGCTGAAGGCTGCTGTCCACGAGTGGCACGTGCTCTTGTTCCCCACCCAACGGTTGAGCGATGCCGAGCACATCGCGGTGGCGGCCGCGTTCGGGCAGCCCAACATCAACCCGAACTCCCTGGCGCGAGGCGTCACCCATCCGCTGGAGTGGATCGAGGACAACCCCGACAGCCCACCGAAGACCGACCTGTGGCACACCGACGTGTCGTTCTCCCCGACGCCTCCGGACTACGCGTTCCTGTCCAACGAGCTCACACCCGAGCGCGGCGGCGACACGACGTGGGTGAACCTCCACGCCGCCTACGAGGCGTTGTCGCCACCGATGCAGCAGATCGCCGACAGGTTGCACCAGCGCGTCGCACCCGGCGACGGGTTGCGCGAGACGCTGCGACTGCAGTTCGGCGAAGGGGTCTGGGAACAGGTCACCGACATGTACCAGGGCACGACGCACCCGCTCGTGCGCGTGCACCCCGAGACCGGTCGGAAGTCGCTGTTCCTGTGCGGCGCCTACTTCCAGCAGCTGGAGGGGTTCACGGCGGAGGAGTCCGACGCCCTCATGCACGTCTTCCGGGCGACGTTGCACGACCCGGCCATACAGTGCCGCTGGCGTTGGACGCAGGGCGACTTCGCGATCTGGGACGAGCGTTCCACCAACCACCGCGGGCTGGGCGACCACTTCCCGCAGCGGCGCATCGTGCGCCGTTGCACCGTCGGCGGATCCAGACCCGTCGGTCCTTGACATCACACGCGCGTCGCGCGTATGTTCGATACCATGCGAGATCGACGTAAGACGGTGACATCGAACTTCGGTGTGAGCGCTCGCGAGGCTCACGACTCGACCCCGTTCTACGATCGGTTCCGGCCTCCCGTGCTGTCGACGGACGACTTCGTTCCCGCACCGGTGGCGCTGGACGATCCGTTCATCCACGGCGACGCCAGGAACATGTCTGCGATCGCCGATGGATCGGTCGCGCTCGTGGTGACGTCGCCGCCGTACTTCGCCGGCAAGCAGTACGAGGAGGAGCTCGAGCGCGAGGGGGTGCCGTCCACCTACCTCGAGTACCTCGACCTGCTGCGCGACGTGTTCGCCGAGTGCGTTCGCAAGCTCGAGCCCGGTGGGCGCATCGCCGTCAACGTCGCCAACCTCGGTCGCAAGCCCTACCGCAGCCTGTCCTCCGACGTGATCCAGATCCTCGAACGAGACCTCGGGTTGCTGCTGCGGGGGGAGTTGATCTGGCAGAAGGCCGAAGGGGCCACCGGATCGTGCGCGTGGGGTTCGTTCCGCAGCGCGGCGAACCCGGTGCTGCGCGACATCACCGAACGGGTCATCGTCGCCAGCAAGGGCCGATTCGACCGGGCCCGATCGGTCAAGCAGCGCGCCGCCGAAGGCCTCCCGCACGAGAGCACCCTGATGACCGAGGACTTCTTGGCACTCACGCTCGACATCTGGTCGATGCCGACGGAGAGCGCGCGCCGCGTGGGACATCCCGCGCCGTTTCCCGTCGAGCTGCCCGAGCAGCTGATCCGCCTGTACACGTACACCGACGACCTCGTCCTCGACCCGTTCATGGGCAGTGGATCGACCCTCGTCGCGGCCACCATGCTCGGCCGGCGGTCCGCGGGCTACGACCTCGACGAGCACTACGTCGCGATCGCCCGCCGGCGCGTCGCCGAGGTCCTGGATCCAGCGACGGCATCCCCGACCGACCAGCGGGTCGACGACGACTTCCGGCGTCGGGCGACGGGCGAGGGCAAGGCCGCGGCGAAGCTGGCCGGCGAGGTCCTCGCAGACGCCGGGTTCCGGATCGTCGCGACGGGTCAACGGATCCGCAGGACCGGCGTCACCGTCGACGTCGTCGCCAGCGACGCCGACGGCGCGGAGTGGTACTTCGACGTGCCGGGCGCGTTCACCAGCCATCGGGGTGGCCTGCTGCGTGCCGAGTCGGTGTGGAGGGCACTCGGGCGGGCCAGCGCGCTCAAGGGGCGCGTCGGCGACGACGTACCGTTCGTGCTCCTCACGACCGACCTGCCACGGCGCCCGAGCGAGGGCGAGACCGCGCTCCGGGCCGCCGGCCCGAGCGCGTTCTTCGACGCAATCGAGATGCTGTCCGACGAAGGGCGCGACCGCCTCCAGCGCTACGCCAAGGGCGGCTTCCGCGACGACCCCCAACCCGGGTTCTGGACCCCAGACGACCTTGCCCGACGGTGCCGGACGCGTCGGTCGGTCGGGGGTCACACCGTCTGACCCGAGAGGGGCTCAGGCGAGGCCGAGCTCGCGCCGCAGCGCGGCGGTGTCGTAGGCGATCGCACCGCCGACCATGTCGCCGGTGTCCAGTTGGCGGAAGCGCTCGGCGTGGTCCTCGAACTCGGTGAGCAGGCGCTCGAGCTGCTCGCGGCGGGTCGGGTCGGCCACCGCCTCCCGCGGCGTGAGGCCGTCGAGCGCGCGACGCAGTCCGCTCGCGCACGTCGGCGACGTCGCCGGTGGCCAGGTCGCGCAGCGTCATGCCCGCGCCGGATTCGACCGATACGGCGATCGTGCGCACCACCGAGCCCTGCCATTCGTCGATCAGCCGCGGGACCGGACCATCCAGCACGAGTCCTGGGTCCACCGCAGCTGCTCGTCGCGCGTTCTCGTCGACATCCAGCAGGACCGAGCTCGCCACTCGTTGACGCGCGGTCTCCGTCTTGCCGGCCGCCTTGGGTCCCTCGATGACGACCGCACCGGCGGCGGCGAGGCGAGCATCTAGCTCGGCATCGACGACTCTGGGCAGGTAGGACACTTGCAGGCTCCATCCCGCGGCCCAATCCAGGGACCAGATTGTAGGCATCTCAACGACCACTTTGTAGAGACGCCCACCAGATCGTCGGGTGTCTCGGACATCTTCCCCAAAAGGGTGTGACGGACCGGCGCGCGCCGGTCGCCTGGAGGGATCGCCTGGAGGGGCGCGCGGCAGAGCCGTGAAGTCGTGTCGTCGGCGTCCCGGTAGAAGTCGGCCGTCAGACCGCTTCGCGCATCCGCCCTGGCCTGGACCTACTGAGTGGGCGAGGGGGGACTTGAACCCCCACGAGGTTTCCCTCACTGGCACCTGAAGC
>CAZMGD010000021.1:0-8743 GCA_964565705.1 uncultured Ilumatobacteraceae bacterium
GCCTGGAGATCACCGCCCACCCGTGACGTCATCCCCGCCCAGATCGAGCTAGCACAGGTCGTTCACAGCCAGGGCCAAACCCCCAGCGATGGCGTCGAGTCTCGCTTCGCTGGCCAGCTGGCTGAAGTCCTGCCAGTTGCTGTGATCGCGCACGTAGTCGCGGACGCAATCCTCGTCGATGTCGTCCGAGACGCGATAGTTCGCCACGCGATCGAGGACGGCGGCGATCACCTCCTCGTCGCTCGGCAGCTCATCGTCGGAGCCACCGGCGCGCTCGTGGAAGCACACCCCCAGCTCTTCCTCGGCCACCACAGCATCCGGGCTCAGTTCGTCCGTCCGGAGGTCGTAGAAGTCGGACAGCTCCTCGATGACGGCGTCCGGGAGATCCGCCAGTAGATCGCTGATGCACTCCCGGTCCGCCTCGAGACCACCACCCGTGCCGGCGATCAGCTCGACCAGCTGTGCCTCGCCGCTCGCGGCGCTGCCACCCAGCGGGCCATCACCGAAGGCACTGCCGCCATCGTCCCCACCGCACCCGGCCACACCCAACACGGCGACGACGCCGAGCGCCAGTCGGCGCATCACGAGCACGCCTCCGCGCGCCGTTCGATCGTCCCGTGTGCCGCCCGTTTCATCCGCTCCCCAATCGACGATCGTGGCCTGAGTATGAGAACAGGTCGCGGGTGCGTCAAGGCCGGCTGTGTGCGCCTGCGCTCGCCGACGGGGTTCGCTCCGCTCGCGTGAGCGGCTGCGGCGCGGGTGCGTGACGGCGTTCGGGGTGCTCGCTGCGCTCACGAGCCTCGGTGACCTCCGCGGCTAGAAGACTCGCTCGAAGAGGTCGAGCATCGCCGCCCAGGACCGCTCGTCGGCCCGGGCGTCGTAGCGCATCATCGGGTTCGCCGGATCGGTCTGGTCGGGGTTGGTGAAGCTGTGCAGCACACCGCCGTACACGTGCATCTGCCAGTCGACGCCGCCGTCGCGCATCTCGGTCTCGAACGCGGCGCGCTGATCGGGCGGCACGATCGGATCGTCGGCGCCGATGCAGACGAGCACCTCGGCGCGGATCGCGCCGGCGTCCTGCGGTCGCGGCGTGCCGAGCCCGGAGTGGAGACCGACGACAGCCCGAACGTCGGCGCCGCTGCGGGCCAGCTCGAGCACGAACGTGCCCCCGAAGCAGTAGCCGATGGCGGCGATCCGATCCGGATCGGCGAGCTCGTGGCCACGCAGCACGTCCAGCGCGGCCTGAGCCAGCCGGCGCACCTGGTCGACGTCGCTGGACAGCTCACCGAAGCGGGCGCCCATCTGATCCTCGGGCAACACCGTGCCGTCGCCGTGGTAGTCGGCGGCGAACGCCACGTAGCCGAGCGCGGCGAGCCGCGCGGCGACGTCCTTCGTGTGGGCGCGCAGCCCGAGGAAGTCGTGGGCCACCAGGACCCCAGGGCGTGGGCCGACCACGGTGTCGTCGACGGCGAACTGCCCCACCAGCCGCTTCCCGTCGCAGGAGTACTCGATGTCGTCGATGCGCATCGCCGTGTCCTATCGCGATGAGGACCAGCTGGTCACCGCGGACGACAGTGCGTCGATCAACGCCCGCGTCGGCGGTGACAGACCGTCATCGCCCGGCGCGGGGCTGAACGGCGAGATGCCGCGCACCCGCGGCGGCAGCTCGATCTGCACGCCGCCCTGCGCCGGCAGGTTGACGGGGTTTCGGGGGTGCAGGCCGCGCAGCTCAGCGGGGATCTCCGTCAGGTCGGTGACGACCGAGTACCCGGGCAGCGCGGGGCGGAGGTGTTCGGCGACGTGCTCGGCCAATGGTCTGTTGCTGCCGCCCAACAGGAGGGACAAAAAGCGGCCCCACCGCCCGTAGCCGTGGATCGTGACGGCCACGTCCACATGGCCGAGAAACTCGGCCAGCGTGGGTGATGCGTCCGGGCCCACCGACGTCGAGGGGATGTGCTCGCGCATCCCCGCGGGCTGGAGCACCGCGTAGTACGACGCGCCCGAGGCGTCAGCCACCCGCTCGGCGATCACGTCGGTGACCTGTTCCAGCGCGCCGCCGTGGTACGCCATCACCCCGACGGGCGAACGGAGCACGCACCGTTCGGCGACACCCGGCTGCGCCAGCAGCGCGGCGAACGAGGCCGGGCTACTCGTAGCCGTCGCCGAGCTCCCACCCGACGGAGATGTTCTCCCGCTCGGCGTCGCGCATGATCCGCTCGCGGTTGCGCCGGAACTGCGGGTCGTCGCGGGGCAGCAAGAGCAGCCGGGCGTCGATGCGGGTGCGGAACTCCTCGAGCAGCGTGCGGTCGCCGTAGTCGCCGATCACCTCCCAGTGGGGGGCCACCGGTCCGAGGTACACGATGCGGACATGAGCGCGCGGCGGCTCGGTGGAGACGGCTACGTCAGACATGGCCCGGAGCCTATCGCCGGGGCAGTCCGGCCGATTTCTTTACGAAACGATTGCGAAATGGTTGCAGTCCCGCAGCGGAACGTGACAAGCTGACGGCTCCTGGAACTGGATGACCCCCGGCGTCGTCAACTCAGACACCGGATCGATCCCGAGCCCCTGAAGGAGCCGGCCGCCACATGACCAGCCCCACCGACGACACCACCACCTCCTGGATGGCTGACGGTAACTGCCGCAACTATCCACCCGCCGTGTTCTTCCCGAGCGACGGCGTCGGCGTGGACCGCGCCCGCCGCATCTGCGCCACCTGCCCCGTGACGGCACCCTGCCTCGAGTACGCCCTCGAGCAGCACATCGATCACGGTGTGTGGGGTGGCTGCAGCGAGCGCGAGCGGCGCCGCATCATGAAGCGCCGCCGGATCGCCGTCAGCAGCAACTGACCCAGCGGGTCGGCGTCATCGGGCGCCCGGCGGCCGGACCGATCACTCCGACTTGGTGTCGGTCGTGGTCTCGGTCTTGGGGGCAGGCTCCTCGTTGCCCTCTTCCAGGCCCTTCTTGAACTCCTTCTGCGCCTGGCCGAGGCCACGGGCGAGCTTGGGGAGCTGTGTTCCACCGAAGAGCACGAGCAGCACGACCACGACGACGATCAGTTCGGGTCCCTCGAGGAATGCGAGCATGCGTCCACCGTACCACCGGCCCTCGTCGGTGCACAGGGCGGCCACTACGGTCCGATCGATGCTCGAGTGCGTGATGAACGTCAGCGAGGGCGTCGACCGCGAGGTGATCGCTGAGCTCGGCGCCGCGGCCGGACGCGACCTGCTCGACGTGCACAGCGACGCGCATCACCACCGCAGCGTGTTCACGATGGTCGGCGAGGATGCGCCGCGCTCCGTTGCCCGGCTCGCGGTCGAGCGCCTCGACATCCGCGGGCACCGTGGCGCCCACCCCCGCCTCGGCGTCGTCGACGTGGTGCCGTTCGTCCCGCTCGGTACGACGACGTTCGCCGCCGCCGTCGCCGCGCGCGACTCGTTCGCCCGGTGGATCGCCGACGAGCTCCGGGTGCCGAGCTTCCGCTACGGTCCCGAGCGCGCGCTGCCCGAGATCCGCCGGCGGGCGTGGATCGACCTCCAACCGGACATCGTTCCCGTCGCTGGCGCCCGGCCGAGCGCCGGCACGTGCTGCGTCGGCGCCCGCACCGTGCTGATCGCCTACAACGTCCGGCTGGCTCCGGACGTCAGCTTCGACACAGCGCGCCAGGTCGCCGCCTCGATGCGTGGACCTGCCGTGCGCGCCTTGGCCATCCCGCTCGGCACCCGTGTCCAGGTCAGCATGAACCTGATCGATCCGAGCGCGCTCGGCCCGGCGGAGGCGTTCGACGCAGTGGCCGCCCGGGTTGCAACGGATGGTTGCGAGCTGGTCGGCCTGGCGCCGGAAGCGACGCTGGCGGCGATCGACCCCGACCGCTGGGCGGCCCTGGACCTCACGCCCGACCGCACGATCGAGGCCCGCCTCGCCGCGCGCTCAGCGTGAGGATCAGCTGGCGGTGCGGCGCACGGCCTGGGCCCGCTGACGGCGCAAGCGGCGACGCTCACGCTCGCTGAGACCGCCCCAGATGCCGAACTTCTCGCCGTTCACCAAGGCGTACTCGAGGCAGTCGAGGCGCACCGTGCACCCGCGACACACCTCCTTGGCCTCACGGGTGGATGCACCGCGCTCGGGGAAGAAGAGATCGGGATCGACCCCGAGGCAGTTCGCCTCGTCCTGCCATCCCTGCTCATGTTGATCGTCGTGCTCGTGGTACATCGCTGCCGCCTCTGGGGGACCGGGACCGTGGGAACCGATCTGGCACCCGTGTAGTTACAACGGTGTCATTCTCCTCTATCACATCACGAGTGCGCAAGGGCGGATATGGTCGAATCTCCCTGACGTGCCGGTCGGAGGGGAGGGGATGTCATGGAACGACGTGCACCGCGAGCGTTGCGCTGCCTCGTCGCGGCCGCCTCGATGCTGACCGTCGCAGCTTGTTCCGGCGATGATTCGTCGCCGGCGACCAGCTCCGCGCCGGCGACGCTGGCCGCCACGACGACGGCCGCGACGACAGCGGCGGCGCCCACCACCACCGTCGCACCGACCACCACCACCACCTCCACCGCGCCGGTGTCGACGGCAGCGGACGCTGCCACAGTCGCCGAGATCGCCGCCGCGCTGGGCCAAGAAGCCGACCGTTGCGATCCACTCGCGCCGCGCCGTTGCTACCTGCCGTACCCATCCGACGCCTACACGGTCGCCGACCCGTCGAGCGCGACCGGCGTGCGGGTCGCGTTCTCCACCGGCGCACTGCCCTCCAACGCGTCTGACGTGCACATCGTTGCCGACGAGTGGAACCGCAATGACGGGTTCAGCATCAACTCGAGCATCCTCGCCGACGTCGACGGCGCCGACCTCACCGCGTCGCCGTTGCCCAGCTGGACGGACCTGGCCGCATCGCTCGCCGACGACGCCAGCGTCGTGATCGTCGATCTCGACACCTCGGAGCGGGTGCCGTTGTGGGCCGAACCCGACGGGGGCGCCACCACCGCCCCGCTGCTCGTGATCCATCCAGCGGTGGCCCTCCAACCTGCGCACACGTTCGCCGTCGCGATCCGCGGTCTGCTCGACGCGAGCGGCCAGCCGGCCGAACCGAGCGCCGCGTTCCGCGCGTACCGCGACCGGCTGACGACCGAGCTGCCGACGTTCGAGGACCGACGCACCACGATGGAGGAGCTGTTCGGCGTCCTCGCCGAGGCAGGGATCGAGCGCGACGAGCTCCAGCTGGGCTGGACGTTCACGACCGCGAGCGGCGAGAGCACCACGGGACGGATGACACACATCCGCGACGACGCGCTCGCCGCGCTCGGCGACGCGTCACCGGCGTTCGTCGTCTCCGCCGTCGCCCCAGCGCCCGAGGAGGGCATCGCCTTCGCCGTCACCGGCACGTACACGGTGCCCAACTACCTCACCGGCACCGGCACCCCGGGCAGCCAGTTCCACTTCGACGCGGACAGCGCAACCGATCCGGATGCCCTCCCGAGCATCAACCCGGAGGCTCCGACGCTGCAGGCACCGTTCCAGTGCAACGTGTCGGACGCGACGGTGGCCGCGACCGCACCGGCCCACATCGCCCAGTACGGGCACGGTCTGCTCGGCAGCAACGACGAGATCGACGCCGGGAACGTGCGGACGTTCTCCAACAGCGCCAACATCGTGTTCTGCGCGACGAACTGGGCCGGCATGAGCGAGGAGGACGTCCCGAACGCGATCGCAGCGCTCGGCGACCTGACGTCGTTCCGGACGGTGATCGACCGCCTGCAGCAGGGGGTGTTGAACCAGATCTTCCTCGGCCGCTTCATGCTCGCGGCCGACGGCCTGGCGTCGATCCCCGAGATGCACCGAGCGGACGGCAGCTCGTTGATCGACACCAGCCGGCTCGTCTACGACGGCAACAGCCTGGGCGGGATCATGGGCCTGATGCTGGCGAGCGTGTCGCCGGACATCGAGCGGGCCGTGCTCGGCGTACCCGGCATGAACTACAGCCTGCTGCTCTCGCGCTCGGTGGACTGGGAGACGTACGAGGCGGTGCTCGTTCCGGCGTACCCCGACGAGACCGACCGCCGGTTCATCCTCTCGTTCCTGCAGATGCTGTGGGATCGCGGCGAGGGCAGTGGATACGTGCACGACGTCGACATCCCCGTGCTGATGCACGTCGCGTTCGGCGACCACCAGGTCAGCGAGCTCGGAGCGTTCGTCGAGGCCCGCACGCTCGGCCTTCCGATCCACCGGCCGGTCACCGCCGACGGCCGCAGCCGCGAGGTGGAACCCGGCTGGGGCATGGACACGCTGGCGTACGCGTCCGGCGGCGGCGGCATCGTCGTGTGGGACTCGGGCGTCGAACCGATCCCGCTCGCCGATGTCGCCCCGTCCGGCCCCCACGATCCCCACGAGGATCCCCGCGCCTCCGCCGACGCCCAGCGCCAGAAGGCCAGCTTCCTGTTCGCCAACACCCTGATCGACGTCTGCAACGCAGCCCCCTGCCAAGCCGCGCAGGTGCCCTGAATCGGTGGCTCGCTGCGCTCGCGAAGCCTCGGTGCCTCCGCTCTGCGTTGTCGTGCAGGACTCCGCGGTTCCCCCTGGCGTCATCCCCTTCTCAGCCTCGTGCCCTCCTTCGTCGTCTCGACGAGGTAGCCGGCGGCCTGGAGCTCGGCGCGCAGCTCGTCGGCGACGTCGTAGTCCTTGGCGGCGCGGGCCCGGTCGAGCGCGTCGGCCATGGCCTGGGCCTCCGCGGGGACGAGGCCGCCGGCGTGGACGACGATGCCGAGCGCGTCGCACATCTGGAGCGCGGCGGCGGCGATCGTCGCCGCCTTGTCGGGGTCGCCGGCGTCGAGCGCGGTGTTGGCCCGGCGGACGGCGTCGAACAGCACGGCGGTGCCGGCCGGCGTGTCGAGGTCGTCGTCCATCACGTCGCGGAAGTGCTGCAGCGTCGGCTGATCAGCGTCGGCAGGAGGCAGGTGCGACGTCCGGGCGGCGAACGCGTCGAGGCCGGCGAGTGCCTTCGCCGCCGCCTCCAGGTTGTCGGCGCCGACCCGCACCGGGCTGCGGTAGTGCGTCTGCACGATCAGCATCCGGTATGCCCGCGGGTCGTAGCGCTCGGTGAGGTCGAGGAGGTTGGCGGTGTTGCCGAGGCTCTTCGACATCTTCTCGCCCTCGGTGTCGACGACGAAGCCGTTGTGCGCCCAGTGGTTGGCGAACGTGTACCCGAGCGCAACCGCCTGGGCGCGCTCGTTCTCGTGATGCGGAAAGCGCAGATCCGACCCGCCGGTGTGCAGATCGAAGCCGTCGCCGAGCAGCTCGAGGCTCATCACGACGCACTCGCTGTGCCACCCGGGTCGGCCGTCGCCCCACGGCGACGGCCACGACGGCTCGCCCGGCTTCGACAGCTTCCACAGCGCGAAGTCGGCAGGATGTCGCTTCTGCTCGGCGCCGAACACCTCGCGCTCACCGCCCCCGGCGACGAGCTCGTCGAGGCTCTGGTACGCGAGCAGGCCGTAACCAGGCACCGACTCGACGGCGAGGTACACGCCGTCGTCGGTCACGTAGGCGTGGCCGCCCTCGACGAGGGCGCCGATCATCGCCACCATCTGGTCGACGTAGTCGGTGGCGTGGGGCGTGTCCGTGGGACGCGCCACGTTGAGTCGGCCCATCGCCTCGTACCACACCGCCTCGCAGCGCGACGTGATGTCCTGCCACGGACGGCCCTCGCGCTCGGCACGCTCGATGATCTTGTCCTCGATGTCGGTGATGTTGGACACGAAGCGGACGTCGAGCCCCGTCCACTCCAGGTAGCGGCGCAGCACATCCCAGACGATCGTGTTGCGTCCGTGCCCGATGTGTGGCGGCCCGTACACGGTGGGCCCGCACGAGTAGATGCTCACCTGGCCGGGGTCGCGCAGCTGGAGCTCGCGGACCTCGCGGGTTGCGGCATCGAACAGTCGGAGCATGCGCGAAGGATAGGAGTCGTTCGGCGGAGCGCCCGAATACGATTCCACCCTCTATGGCGAACATCCCCGACAAGCCGTCGCTCGATGGTGTCGAGGCCCGGTTCATCGAACGCTGGGCCCAGGACGACACCTACCGGTTCGACCGGTCGAGCGAGCGTGGGGACGTCTTCGCCATCGACACCCCGCCGCCGACCGTGAGCGGCTCGCTGCACGTCGGCCACGTGTTCAGCTACACCCAGACCGACGTGGTCGCCCGCTTCCAGCGGATGACGGGCAAGCAGGTCTTCTACCCGATCGGGTGGGATGACAACGGCCTCGCCACCGAGCGTCGCGTGCAGAACTACTTCGGCGTGCGCTGCGACCCGCACCTGCCCTACGAACCCGGGTTCCAGCCGCCGTTCGAGGGCGATCCGCCGAAGGATCACGTCGCGATCCCCGTGTCGCGCCGCACCTTCATCGAGCTCTGCGAGCGCCTCACGCACATCGACGAAGGGGTCTTCGAGAACCTGTTCCGGCGACTCGGGCTGAGCGTCGACTGGTCGCTGCTCTACACGACGATCGAGGATCGCAGCAGGGCGGTCAGCCAGCGCGCGTTCCTCCGCAACCTGGAGCGCGGCGAGGCCTACAGCCACGAGGCGCCGACCCTCTGGGATGTCGACTTCGCGACCGCGGTCGCCCAAGCCGAGATGGAGGACCGCGAGCGCCCCGGTGCCTACCACCGCCTCGCGTTCCACGGCTCCGGCGGCGACGTGTTCATCGAGACGACCCGCCCCGAGCTGCTCGCCGCGTGCGTCGCGCTGGT